>CAMOSC010000277.1 GCA_946624325.1 uncultured Clostridia bacterium | reverse complement strand
CCTGCCAGCAGCATTGCGATCATTTCTTTTCTCAAATCAAATCACCCCTTAACTGATACACAATTATACGGTTGCATTATGGTCAAAATGGCATCCGCGTCCCCGCTTTCATTCCGGCCCCGAAAATACCGGGAGCAGGACGGACGGATTCCCCTTCACTGGAATCATTATAACACAGTTTCCCTGAAATTGAAACCATTCTGCACAAATTATTTTTCCGCCAGCCCCGCTTTTTGTCTATGTTTTAAAATACATGCGTATTCTTCCCGCTTTTCTTCCGTTTATAGGGGGAAGTGCACGGATTTCCGGGGCGGATTTCTGCTCTGCATTCCAAATCCCGTGCATCAGGCGCCGGAAGGCATATATTTTGAGCAGACTTTTTGGCTTTACATTATCCGCCATTTTCGGTATACTGATAAGGTACAGGGACACTGTACCGGTCTTAAGGGAACGTTTCCCTGATATATATATGAACGGAGTGCACTCGAAAAGCGCTCTGACTTGCTTTTCGTCTTCACCCTTCCATGTAAGTGGAGGAAATCATGATTCAGATATCATTTCAAAATCCCTGCCGGGTTCATTTTATCGGAATCGGCGGTATCAGCATGAGCGGGCTTGCGGAAATCCTGCTGGATGAAGGTTTTCATGTCAGCGGCTCCGATATCCGCGAATCCGGGCTGACCGAACGCCTTCGCGGTCTCGGCGCAGAGGTTTTCATCGGCCAGAAAGCGGAAAACATCCCGGAGGGTACCGACGCCGTGGTGTACACCGCCGCCGTTCATCCGGATAATCCGGAATATGCGGCAGCCGCGGCACGCGGTCTTCCCATGCTTACCCGGGCACAGCTTCTGGGGCAGGTCATGACGCACTATAAAAATGCGGTAAACATAGCGGGAACCCACGGAAAAACCACCACGACATCGCTCATCTCCGAGATCCTTCTGGAGGCCGGACTCGATCCCACCATCAGTGTCGGCGGCATTCTCCCTTCGATTTCGGGCAATGTCCGTGCAGGCGGGTCGGAATACTTTGTGGCGGAAGCCTGCGAATATACAAACAGCTTCCTTTCCTTCTTTCCCACCGCCGGCGTCATCCTGAACATTGAGGCCGACCATCTGGATTTCTTCAAAGATCTGGACGATATCCGCAATTCCTTCCGGCGCTTTACGGAGCTCCTGCCCGAAAACGGAGTTCTGATCCTGAACGGCGATATCCGGGAACCGGAATATTTCACATCCGCGGCCCGCTGTCCGGTTGTGACCTTCGGAAGCACCCCGGATAGCGATTATTCTGCTAAGGATATCCGCTATGACAGCTTAGCGCATCCCTCCTTCAGGGTCATATCCCGCTCGGAGGGGGATCTCGGCGAGATTTCCCTGCATATCCCGGGCGAACACAACGTGCTCAATGCCCTGGCGGCCATCGCGCTTGCAAGATATTACGGCATCTCCATGGCGCATATCCAGAACGGTGTCTCCCGCTTTCACGGAACCGGACGCCGTTTTGAGCACAAGGGGGAGGTTCACGGTTTTACGCTGATCGACGATTACGCGCATCATCCCCAGGAAATCAGCGCCACGCTGAAGGCGGCCCGGAAATGCCCGCACCGGAAGCTGTGGTGTATTTTCCAGCCCCATACCTATACGCGTACCAAAGCTTTCCTTCCCGAGTTTTCAAAATCTCTTTCCCTGGCCGATGAAGTGGTGCTCGCGCCGATCTACGCCGCCCGGGAGACCGATACGCTCGGCATCAGCTCCGATGATATCCGTATCGGGCTGGACGCGCTCGGCACATCCGCCCGCTCGCTTTCCACCTTTGAGGAGATAGCGGCCTATGTCCTGGAGCACGCCAAAGAGGGCGACCTGGTCATCACCATGGGTGCCGGCGATATCTACCGCGTAGCGGATATGCTGCTCAAAAGCCGGACCTGATGCCGGCATCTGGCCGCAGGCATCGCGGAGCCGCTGTATCAGCCAGCGTTTCCTTCAGCAGCGCCGGCGTTTCGCGCAGTCAAAAACTGTTCCGTACCCATCCCGCCGTCCGGTCCCGCAGGGACCCGGCCGGCATGAAACGGAGGAAATTCATGCCAAGTGACAAGCATCTGGAAACGATCCCTTACGGTACTCTCGGGCTTATTCCCCTCTCAAGCTGCACAGCCATGGGCGACCGCGTAAACCAATACCTGGTCAGCTGGCGCAGAGAGCGCGACCATGCCCTGACTTCCAGCATCCATTACTCGGATTATGTGCGGGACAGCTATATCGTCCAGGCCAAAACACCCCGCTTCGGCTCCGGTGAGGCCAAAGGCGTCATTGAGGAATCGGTACGCGGGTATGATCTCTACCTCATGGTGGACGTATGCAATTTCAGCCTCACCTATTCTCTCTGCGGCCATGTCAACCATATGTCCCCGGACGATCATTTTCAGGATCTGAAGCGGATTATCGCAGCCGTCGAGGGAAAGGCCCGGCGCATCAACGTCATTATGCCCTTCCTCTATGAAAGCCGCCAGCACAAGCGCGCCTCCCGGGAATCCCTCGACTGCGCCATGGCGCTTCAGGAACTCACCGCCATGGGTGTCTCCAACATTCTCACCTTTGACGCGCACG
>CAMOSC010000276.1 GCA_946624325.1 uncultured Clostridia bacterium | reverse complement strand
GCGGCGATCGTCTTCTCCATCTTCTGCCGCAAAGAGCGTACCTCCTCCCGGGAGGCTTCCAGCTGTTCGAGAGCAGATCCGGCTGCTTCCTTCGCCTGCTCCATCTGCTGTTTGACAGATCTGGATTCCTCCTGCGCGGCATCCAGCCGCTTTTTCGTAAGGTCCAGCTCGTCCTGCAGGGAACGGGTGGTATTGCCCATCATCACAACGGCGGATTCCATCTCCTCCTTCCGGGCCTGCAGCGCAGCGCTCTGCTTTTTATGAAGCTTACCCGAGACAAGCCCTACCGCGCCGGCGGAAAGCAGTACCGCCGGAAGCGCCATCACAAATACCCCCGCAGCCATGCCGCCGCCAAACAGGTTTCCTGCCTTGGCTAACGCCGTGGAAATGCCGGAAGCCGACAAACCGTCGGCACCGAGCCAATACAGCAGCCCAAGGGAAGCACCGCCTCCCGCCGCCGCTCCGGCCGCTCCCGAGAAAACCTGGGCGATCTTCCCCATAACGCCTCCGGAAGCCGATTGATTCTTTTCTCCCATGATACCTCTCCTCGTGTCTGAGCAGCAAAAAGGTTTACCGCACCTTTCGCATATACCGCTCTTATGAATAACTGCTGCTCCTGTGTCCGGCTGTCAGAGCAGGACTAGCTTGCCCCGGGACAAGCCCAGGGTATTCACGGCACAACTATTATAACCAGTCTGTCATCCTCAATCAGGCAGACCCTGCGGTAAGGAACATATCAGATCCCAAGCTCCGTTTTGATCGCGTCAATCACCCCGGCATACTCCTCCTCCGAGAGGAAGGTCTCCTGCGGGTTCATGGCAAAAACGCCGCCCCACTCATAACCGTCCTTATACTTTGGAACCAGGTGCACATGCAGATGATGCAGGGTATCGCTGTACATGCCGTAATTCATCTTGTCCGGATGGAAGGCGCGGCTCACCGCACGGGATACCTTCACCACATCCGCCATGAAATCATTCCTGTCCTCATCGGAGAGCTCCGCAATCTCCCGTACATGTTCCTTACAGGCTACAATTACTCTTCCCTTATGACTCTGCTCCTTAAACAGATAAAGCTTCGAATGCTCCAGCTCCGCAATCTTAATACCAAACTTCGCAACCAGTTCGCCCTCCTGGCAGTACGGGCATGTCAGTCTCTCGTCCATAGCTTCCTCCTTATGAATGTGGAATTGATTCCTGTCCCCAGTATAAATGCTTTCCGTTCCCTTGTCAATTAAAGACATCCCGCGGCACAGTCCCTTCGTCTCCCGGAGCCCATAGCTGCATAAGCTCCGCACAGTTACCGGCAGAACAGAAAGGCGGCACCCGGAGGGATGCCGCCGCTGATCAAAGCTTGGAAAATGGTAACTGTTCAGAGCCAGGCGCAAATCGGCATCTTTTCGCCATTTCCGGAGTCTGGCTCTGAACAGTTGCAGAAAATGTATAGAGACAATTGATCATCCAGTCCGCTCACAGACCGGCCCCCGTTGTCGTCAGTCTCAAAACCGGAAAATCACGCCGATCACCGCAGAGAGGAAAATAAACACAATCGGATTCCACTTCAGCTTCTTCTGCCCCACAAAAATCAGCAGAGCCAGAACAAGCGCCTTCCAGATAAAAAGATCCCCGATATTCTTTGTCTCCTCAAAGAGCGGAATATTCACGAGCGCAATCCGCGCCACATTCAGCCCGGCCGCCGTAATCATGGCGATCGAAGCGGGGCGCAGCCCGTAGAAGGCTCCCTCCACATAGCGGTTTCCCCGAAACTTATTCAGGAACTTCGCAATGATCAGGATAATAATGAGCGACGGCGCAGCCAGAGCCAGCGAGGCGAGGATGCCTCCGGGGACGGATGCGGCCTTAAAGCCCGCGTAGGTGGACATGTTTATGCCGATGGCCCCGGGAGTAGACTCGGAGATGGCAATCATATCCGCAATATCCGCGTGGGAAAACCATCCGGTTTTATCCGAGATCTCGTAGAGGAAGGGAAGCGTCGCCAGGCCTCCGCCCACGGAGAAGAGGCCGGTTTTAAAGAATTCGACTATCAGCTGCAGAATCGTATTCATTTCGCCTTCTCCTCCTTCCCGGACTTATTTCTGCCGTTTTTAAACATCGATGCCGCAATGCCGATCAGGCCGGCCGCAATAACCAGCACCGCTGCCGGGATCTTCACGGGAAGGACGCCGGAGAAGGCATGGAGAGCAAATATGACCAGGTACAGGGCCAGGGTGAAGGCATCCACCACGGACTTCTTCCAGAGCTTCAGCACCGCCTGGAGAATCAGCACACAGACGCAGACCCGGATCCCCGCAAAGGCATGCTGCACCCATTCAATCTGCGCGAAATTGGTCAGGAATGCGGCGATAATCAGGATGATGACGATCGGTCCCGTAATAAAGCCCGTCGTCGCCGCCAGCGCGCCCTTAAAGCCTCCGCGCTTCTCCCCGATAAAGGTGGACACATTCAGAGCAATGATGCCCGGCGTGGCCTGCCCGATGGAAAAATAATCCCGCAGGTCGTCCATGGTGGTCCACTGCCTTTTATCCACCAGCTCACGCTCCAGAATGGGCAGCATGGCGTAGCCGCCTCCGAAGGTTACGCAGCCGATCCGGAC
>CAMOSC010000275.1 GCA_946624325.1 uncultured Clostridia bacterium | reverse complement strand
GGTTGTTGGCGCCGCCCTCCAGTTCCCGCAGGATGCGGCGGTCCAGCTGCTCCTCGGAAAGGGCCGGCTTCAGGTCCAGGACCATGCGCCAGGCGCTGTTCTTTGCAGCTCCTCCGCTGTTTTTCGCCTGTCCTTCGGTTCCTTTTTCTGCCCCTTTCGGATTTGGTGCATTGATCGCTGCCGTGACCACGCTTGCGGCGGAGAGCACCAGCGGCCCGCTGACGCCGAAATGCGTGAACAAAAGCTCCCCGAAATCCTCGGCAAGTCGTTTCCCTCCGCAAAAGACCTGCATGCCGACATTCTTCAACGTCAGCCCCTGCAGTTCCTTGCAAGGATGTCCGTCCGGCAGCAGTGCGTCAAAGGGCACCAACGCCGGGAAGCGGTCCGAGACGGTGTGGCCGGCTTCCTCTGCCCACAGATATCCGTCTCCCGTAGAGCCGGTGGAGGGATAGGAAATGCCGCCGGTCGCCACGATTACGGCATCCGCCGGGATCTCCTCGCCGGACGCCAGACGTACGCCCGTACACCGCGCGGACGCTCCGGCTTTCTTTCCTGATGCGAGCTCTGCATTTTCAGATGAGCGCTCTGCTTTTTCGGATATGCGCTCTGCTTTTTCGGATATGCGCTCTGCATTTTCAGATGAGCGCTCTGCATTTTCGGACTGCACGGTATCTTTTTCTATCAGGAGTTCACGCACTGCCGTATTCAGAAACACCTGCACCCCAGCGCGCTCCAGCGCTTTTGCCAGTGTCCGTATTACATCGGAGGATTTATCAGATACCGGAAAAACCCGGTTCCCCCGCTCAGTCTTCAGCGGCAGCCCCAGGCTCTCCAGATAGTCCATCATATCCCAGTTACTCCACTGGCTGTAAGCCGAATACATGAACCGGGGATTTGTGACCACATGGGAAAAGAAGTCCTCCCGGTCACAGGCGTTGGTCACATTGCAGCGCCCCTTGCCGGTGATGTAAAGCTTCTTCCCCAGCTTTTCATTCTTCTCCAGCAGCACTACCTCCGCTCCGCGTTCGGCGGCGGATATGGCTGCCATCATACCGGCGGCTCCGCCGCCGATCACTACCACTTTTGGCATTCTGTTACTGACACCTCTTATGGCTTTTCTTACAGCTGATCTTGCAGCCGGGTCTGTTTCAGGACCTATTTATAGGCCGCACCGTTATATTCCGGCCCCACCACCACGGAAAAGTGGAAGATCGGGCGGTCGATGCGGTTGAACTTTAACGGCATGTGCTTCATACCGGCCGGACAGAAGATCAGGGATGTCCGGGTAAGGATATGCGTCTCCCCGTCAATCGTCACCTCCAGCTCCGCGCCAAGGTCGTACGGGTCCTCCGGATTGCTGCCGAAGAAGCCGATCAGCTCATCGTATTCGTGCACATGCTCCTCGAACACAGGATTCTTTTCCGGGATATCGTGGTACCAGGCGGTGTTCATCTGAAAAGAACCCGGGACCACATTATTATCGATCCAGAGGATGCGCTTTGAGAACTTCTTGTACATCGCCTGGTATTCCGGCGTGCCCATGTTCGGATCATGCAGCTCCTGCAAGATATACTTCCCCTTCTCACCCTCGGTATTCATGTACATAATATGATCTCCCTGCCTTCCTCTATTTTCGGTCTTCCGGCATCTAATTTCCATCATCCGGTTTCCGCGACTGCTTCTCATCGTCCGGTTTCCGCGACTGCTTCTCATCATCCGGTTTCCGGCGGCTGCTTCTCAGCTTATCTTCTCCGGAATCTGCCTTTGTTTATCCGGTTTCCAACGCCTGTATCACGGTTTGTTCAAAACCGAAGTTCCCCTGAATATTTACAACCCAGAATACACTTCTATTTCTGATGATATAGCCGTTTCCGCGTGCATTTGGGCAAATCAAAGTACCCACGGATTATTTACAACCCATTTTGACTCCGTCGAACCGATCATTTCCCTTAAAATGGGTTGTAAATGAATGATCGATCTCGATTATTGCACATTTCACGCTCCGAGACGCAGGAAATTTCAAAATCTGAAATTTTGTGGGTTGTAAACGAGCTTAAGGCACTGCTTCTTGCCCAATCACCAGAAGCACACGAGCACCACAAGCACACAAGCACCGTTTGCATCGGCAAATATCCGCACTGCCCTCCATGCAAGCATGGCGGTCAGCGCGGCTGCTTGCCGATGGCTTATTCGCTAAAGTATTCTACGCCGGCTTCGAAGAGCTGCATGGTCTGGTTGCCGTAGATGTTTTTCTGCAGGCCCTGTCCGAAGCGCTCGTTGTGCAGCATCTTACCGAGGACGCGGCCGTCCGGGCTGGTGATGCCTTCGATGGCCATTACGGAGCCGTTTGAGTTCCAGTGTTCATCCATGGAGACATTGCCCTGAGGATCGCAGTACTGGGTGGCGACCTGTCCGTTTTCGAACAGTTTCTTTACCCACTCGGCATTGGCCACGAAGCGGCCCTCGCCGTGGGAGGCGGGGTTGGTGTAAACGCCGCCAAGCTCGGCCTTTCTCAGCCAGGGGCTCTTGTTGGTAACGACCTTCACATAGTTCATGCGGGAAATGTGACGGCCGATGGTATTAAAGGTAAGGGTCGGAGCGTCCGCCTCCTGGCGAATAATGCGTCCCGCGGGCACCAGGCCCAGCTTGATGAGCGCCTGGAAGCCGTTGCAGATACCGAGGGCCAGACCGTCGCGCTCGTTCAGGAGCTTCTCTACCTCTTCCTTGATCTTCTCGTTCCGGAAG
>CAMOSC010000274.1 GCA_946624325.1 uncultured Clostridia bacterium | reverse complement strand
CGCCACATCCGCCAGAAAATCGGCGGCCTCATCCGTGATGTCTGCGTTGAAGGACTTAACGCCCCTGTCGGAGGTGAAGGCCCGACGGATCAGCGTCAGTATGTTCTCCTTTGAAAGCGGCTTCAGCTCAAAAATCCTGGAGCGAGAGAGCAGTGCACCGTTTACCTCAAAATAGGGATTCTCGGTGGTTGCGCCGATCAGTATGACTGTCCCGTCCTCCACATAGGGGAGCAGGAAATCCTGCTGGGCTTTGTTGAAGCGGTGGATCTCATCGATAAACAGGATGGTTTTGCGGCCGTAGCCGCCAAGGTTGTTTTTGGCTTTGGCGACAACCTCTTCCATATCCTTTTTCCCGGCGATGGTGGCGTTCACCTGATGGAAATCTGCCGCAGTGGTATTGGCAATCACTTTGGCCAGGGTGGTTTTGCCCACGCCGGGAGGGCCATACAGGACGATGGAACTGAGGCGGTCTGCCTTGATTGCCCGGTAGAGCAGCTTATCCTTTCCGATAATTTCCTCCTGACCGACCACTTCATCCAGGGTCCGGGGACGCATGCGTGCCGCTAAAGGCGCTTCTTTTTCTTTTCGGTTATTTGCCATATAGTCAAGTAGATCCATCTTAATCCCCATTCCGCAGCCTTCAGGCTGTCCTCATTAATCCTGCGAATGTCCGCCTGCTTTTCTTTGCTTATGATAGCATAGAAAAGCAGACACTGCAACGCTTTGAATCGGGCATGATCCGGAAGAAAAATGCACGCCGTATTGACGAAATGCGTTTCTGCATATATACTCTGAGTGGTCTTTTGACATGCCTGTTCAAAGACAGAACTTCGGATATGGCGTTTTGCGTCGTTTACGGAGTTGTAAAGTGTTCGCCGGATACAGATCTGTGAGAAATCATGGATTTCATCCAGCTGAATCCATGGTTTCTCAAAGATTTGCGCCTGGCTCTGAACAGTTACAAAACCTTCATACCCTACTTGGCGGGTACCACCATGGATGGAAGTCCAGACGCGCACATTAATAAGAAAGAGAAAGGCAGCTGTTATGGATAAAACCCGGGATAAGCAGTTTTACGGAAGGATCGCAAAACTCACCGCCCCGATCATCCTGCAGAACCTGCTGAGCGCCGCGGTCAGCTCAGCGGACGTGGTGATGCTGAATTTTGTGGGCCAGGAGCACATTTCCGCGGTATCCCTGGCCGCTCAGTACGCATCCGTGCTGTTTATGGTTCTGTACGGTCTCGGTACCGGCGTTACGATGCTGTCCGCACAGTATTTCGGCAAGGGCGATATGCGGGCGGTGGATGCCGTGGAAGGCATAGCGCTGCGGTTTTCCATCGGTGTGACCTTCCTGCTTGCCGTGTCTGCTTTTGCGATACCAAAGCTGATGATGTGCCTGTTTACGCCGGACCCCGTGCTGATTGAGATCGGGGCAGGATATCTGAGAAATGTTGCGGCGGCTTATATCTGCTGGGGCTTTATCGAGGTATACCTTGCAACGCTGCGCTCTGTCGGACGGGTAGGCGTCAGCACAGCCCTGAATACGGTTGCCTTTGTCCTGAATATTCTGCTGAACGCGGTCTTTATCTTCGGTCTGTTCGGCGCGCCGAAGCTTGGCGCGGCAGGGGTTGCTCTGGCCACCTCCCTTTCCAGAATTGTGGAACTGATTCTGGCTGTTATTGTCTCCGCGAGGAGCAGGGATGTGAAGATGAAGCTCTCCCATATGTTCATAAAGAGCAGGGCATTGTTCCGGGATTTCCTGAAGATGGCCATGCCGGCCACGCTGAACGACGTTTCATGGGGGCTGGCATTCTCCATGTATTCGGTGATTATCGGCCAGTTTCTCGGAACGGATATGGTCGCAGCAAACTCCTTTACTTCCCTGGTGAGGACCTTCGGAACGGTGCTGTGCTTCAGCGTAGCAAGCGGCGGCGGGATCCTCCTCGGACAGATTATGGGCGAGGGCAGGATGGAAGAGGCAGAGCAGTGCGCCAAAGTGCTCATGAAGCTGACGGTGCTTTCCGGATTGGTCGGCGGACTTGCGGTGCTTGCCTGCATTCCTCCGGTCATGCATTTTGCAAACCTGACTGAAACAGGTCTTGGCTACCTGAAGGGCATGCTTCTCATCAACACCTATTATGTCATGGGACAGGCGGTGAATACAACCCTTATCGCAGGCGTTTTCCGCGCCGGAGGAGACAGTCGCTTCGGCTTTATCTGCGATACTATCGATATGTGGCTGTATGCCGTTCCGCTGGGCTTTTTTGCCGCAGCGGTCTTAAAGCTTCCGCCGCTTTGGGTGTATTTCCTGCTTTGCACGGACGAATTTGTGAAGTGGCCCTGGGTGATCGGACATTACCGCAGCAGGAAATGGCTGAAAAATATCACGAGGGAGAATGTCGTGGAATCGTAAAATATCCGGTATTTCAGTCATACTGATATGTGCCGGGACTGCCGGACGGAATACAGAAAGGCTAAAAGAAAAACGTATGCAAGCGCACAGCTTACCAATAGAGATGTGACCACCTTTAATGCTCAGTATCCGACATTAACAGTAAAGAAAACACAGGTATTCCATGATAGGTTCATTATTTTGGATGGAAAGACAGCCTATCATGTAGGAGCCTCTATAAAGGATGCAGGAAAGAAATGCTTTGGTATTTCCTTGATCGATGATCCGGGTGTTGTTTCGGATTTGTTGAACCGGCTGAAAACAGTATGAGTTGAGGATTCAAGAAAACCAACAGTATGAGAAAAAGGAAGTATTTATGTGAGAAGGAATAGCTATAGTTGGTCTGAATGGAAGCGGG
>CAMOSC010000273.1 GCA_946624325.1 uncultured Clostridia bacterium | reverse complement strand
ACCTCTGCGCCGCACCGGGCGGAAAGAGTATCTACATATCCCATGCCATGCACGGTACCGGCCTGGTCGTAAGCCGCGACCTGGCGCACGGCAAGCTGCCCCTCATTGAAGAAAACCGGAAACGCACGCACAGCGCCAATATGCGTGTGGAGCAGGGAGACGCTACCGTCATGCGCCCGGAAGATGCAGAAGCCTACGACCTGGTACTGGCCGATGTTCCGTGCTCCGGCCTGGGCGTCATTGCCAGAAAACCCGATATCAAATACAGGCTTTCCCCCGACGACCTCCGGACGATTATACCGCTGCAGCAGAGCATCATCCGGACCGCCATACAGTGCGTAAAGCCAGGAGGGATACTGCTGTACAGTACCTGTACGATCAACCCAGCCGAAAATGGAGAACAGGTGGACTGGATTCTCGGACAGGGAGGATTCGAGACGGAATCCCTGGCACCGTTTTTGCATAAGCCCGTGGAGGGAGCCTCTCCCGAAACCGGAATGCTCACGCTCCTGCCGGGCGTCCACGAAAGCGACGGCTTTTTTATGGCAAGGCTGCGGAAAAAGAAAGGCGGGAAAAGCTGAATGCCGGCAGATATAAAATCAATGCTTCTTCCGGAACTGCAGGCGTATGTACAATCAATCGGTGAGAAAAACTTCCGCGCGGTCCAGCTGTTTCAGTGGATGCACGTGAAGCTTGCCGATTCCTTTGACGCCATGAGCAATCTCCCTGTGTCGTTAAGGAACCGCCTGAAGGCGGAGAGCGAGCTGACCGTCCTGAAAAAGGAGGCGGTACAGATTTCCGCGCTGGACGGCACCCGGAAATATCTCTTTGCACTGGGAGACGGCAATGTCATCGAAAGCGTCCTGATGCGCTATGAATTCGGCAATTCGGTATGCATCTCCACACAGGCCGGGTGCCGTATGGGCTGCAGGTTCTGTGCCTCCGCCATCGGCGGACTGTCCAGAAACCTGACTCCGGCGGAGATGCTGGAGCAGGTATACCGGATCCAGGCCGATACCGGCGAGCGCGTTTCCCATGTTGTTCTGATGGGATCCGGCGAACCTTTTGACAATTATGACCATGTTCTGCGCTTCCTTGAGCTGATCAGCGCGCCCGAAGGCCAGAATATCAGCCGGCGCAATATTACCATATCCACCTGCGGACTGGTTCCGCAGATAAGGGCTTTTGCCGATTTAAAGCCCCAGGCAACCCTTGCCCTTTCCCTTCACGCCCCGAACGACAGGGTGCGGAAAACCCTGATGCCGATAGCGAACCGCTATCCGCTTTCAGAGGTGCTGGCTGCCTGTAAATATTACAGCGAGCAGACCGGGCGCAGAATGACTTTTGAGTACAGTCTCGTGGCCGGCGTGAAC
This sequence comes from uncultured Clostridia bacterium, assembly GCA_946624325.1. Classification (GTDB taxonomy): domain Bacteria; phylum Bacillota; class Clostridia; order Lachnospirales; family Lachnospiraceae; genus Anthropogastromicrobium. The sequence continues at coordinate 1,467 of CAMOSC010000273.1, read as the reverse complement.
GATACGGAGGCAGAGGCCAAAGAGCTCTGCGCCCTGCTGAAAGGCTTCCCCTGCCATGTCAATCTGATTCCGGTCAATCCCGTAAAAGAACGTCCGTACAGCAGATCCGACAGGGCACAGATCGAAAAGTTTCGAAATACACTTGAAAAAAACGGAATAAATGCTACTATAAGAAGAGAAATGGGACGCGATATAGACGGTGCATGCGGACAGCTGCGCCGAAGATATATCGATGATGCCTTATGACGGCAGATATGTCCCGGAACGGTTATGTTTTGTCTTTAGAGAGGAGGGGAGCTGTTGAAGGTTCTGTATCAGAGTGATGTCGGCCGTATGCGGTCGCAGAACCAGGATTGTGTCTTTGCCACAGCCTCTCCCCAGGGCAAGCTTCCGAATCTCATGATTGTCGCGGACGGAATGGGCGGCCACAGAGCCGGGGATTATGCTTCCCGGCGCGCCATTGAAGAGCTTACCGCCCGTATACGGACTTCCCAGTACGAAAATCCATTCCTGATCGTTTCGGATGCCGTCAGGCAGACCAACCGGGTATTATACCTGAAATCCTCCGAGGAGGAAGAGTACCGGGGCATGGGGACAACGATGACCCTCGCCTATCTGGACAGGAATGTCCTGCATGCGTACCAGATCGGGGACAGCCGCCTGTATCTGATGTCAGACGGGCTTAAGCAGGTTACAGTCGATCATTCCTATGTGGAGGAAATGCTCAGAAAAGGCCTCATAGAACGGGATTCGCCGGAATATCGGCAGAAGAAAAATATCATTACAAGAGCACTCGGCGGCAACGATTTCATTGCGGCCGATTATTATGAAGAGCAGGTACATACCGGCGACCAGATACTTTTATGCTCTGACGGGCTTTCCAATATGGTAAGCGATACACAGATAGAAGATATATTACGGTCAGACACTACCCTCAGGCAGAAAACGGAAAGCCTGATATGGCTTGCAAACGAAAACGGCGGACAGGACAATATTTCGGTTGTACTGGCTGTAGTGGAATAGGAGAAGCGAATGTTAGAAACAGGGACAATGCTTGCGGACCGCTATGAAATCCTGCAGCAGATCGGTTCGGGCGGTATGGCTTTTGTTTACCGCGCCAAAGACCTGAAGCTGAATCGGTTTGTGGCCATCAAGGTTCTGAAGGAAGAATTCTGCAGGGACAAAACGTTCGTTTCCAAGTTCCGGATGGAAGCACAGGCGGCGGCCGGCCTTTCTCATGCCAATATTGTGAGCGTATACGATGTCGGTGAGGTTCATTCCACCTACTTCATTGTCATGGAACTGATTGAAGGTATCACGCTGAAGGAATACATCGTCCGCAAGCATAAGCTCGGCGTCAAGGAAACCATCGGCGTGGCCATTCAGGTTGCCCAGGGACTCGAGGCGGCTCATGCCTGCCACCTGATCCACAGGAAATCGGTAGCCTTGAAAGGATTCTGGTTGTCG
>CAMOSC010000272.1 GCA_946624325.1 uncultured Clostridia bacterium | reverse complement strand
GGAATACCACCCCTTCGAGCCCTTCACCCTCCGGGAATACCCTCCCTTCGAACCCTTCACCCTCCGGGAATACCATGCCTTCGAGCCCTTCGCCTCCCGGAACTTCAGGCATGCCGCCTCCCTGCGTCATGGAAGGATCGTCGGTACGGATCGCATGCATGCCTTCCGAGATGAATGCTTCCGGGAAAGCGATATAGTCTTCTTCATTCAGCCCGTCCAGGATGCGCGTGTCACCGTTTTCGTCATCCTGATCACCGGTTTCAACCCTGCGCTTCTCGATCCGGTCATTGCTGCCGGCAGCCCAGACATAAGCCCCCTCTTCGTCCTGTGCAATATAGTACGTGGGAATCCAGAGACCTTCCCGCTCCTTCTCAAGGGTATCCGGGGAGATAATGACATGCTGACCCAGCATCAGATCCATCGGTTCCGTCAGTTCCACATAAAAGCTGTATTTGCTGGAAGATTCTCCGGTATCGGGACCCATAAAATAGTTCTGATTATTCTGTGCATCGGGTTCCGTGTTGACTTTCACAACCGTACCGTGATAAACCCGTTCTTCGTCGTTCCTGGGGGTTACAAGCATAGCCTCCCCTGTGTAAACATCCCAGAGGTTCATCTCATTCAGGCTTCCCCGGATACGGTAATCCCCGGTTTTCAGAATCGTGATAAAGGAATTGTCCTGTCCGCTCTGTCCGTATCCGTAATCGCCTCCGAAGCCTTCCTGCCCGCTCCCTGCCGCATTTTTATTCAGCGATTTTATGATGCCGTCGGTCTCGGAAAAAACGACAATGCTGTTCATGCTTTTTTCAAGCTGGGCGCGCTCGAGCTGCTTGGAAGCGATATTATACTGCTGTCTCCTGATGGCATTCTCTGCGGAAAGAACCTGTATATGATAAGCTGGAAGCTCGCTCTCCTTTGCTTTTGCCATGGCCTTCTGCAGCTCCGCAAGCTGCTCCTGCTGGCTCAGAAGGCTGTAGCTCATCTCTTCCAGCTCCAGATCCGCTTCCTGGATTTTCCGGTCAAGATCCTCCGTATCATAAGAAAACAGCGGATCTCCGGCCTTTACGGCGTCGCCCTCGTCCACATAGATGGTATCGATTTTCCTGCTGTTGTCCGGATTTACGGCAATCTGCTCCTGAGTTTCCACAAAACCGATGTATCGGCTGTTTATTCCGAGTGCCCCGCGGCCGGTGATTGCGCCGACGGATGCGGCATAGACATTTCCTTCCTCCTCTGCCCCGGCTGCGCTTTTTGGAATATTGACCGTTGTTCCCCATGGGAAGCTGATCGTATCCGGTACGGGAATCTCCGTTCCCCACGGAAGGCGGACGCGATCCGGAATCGTAAAGCCGTATTGGCTGTAATAATACCCGCCGGACGCCACAACAAGCAGCAAGAGCGTTCCAAGAACAAATCTCCCTTTTCTCATCACACTGGTTCCTCAATTCGGTGTATCTGTTCAGAGCCATACTCCGGAAATGGCAAAAAGCGATTTCCGGAACTGTCCCGTGTCCGCCGGAGAACAATCCCGAAGGGAATCATGCATTTCAGCCGGCTGAATCCGGGATTTCAAAGGGAACGCTGATTTATACAGCTTTTCCTTAGCACCCTCCGGCAGGTCGCATATCCCCCGGACATACCCCTTCGGGCACAGACATGCGGATTTCCCAAGGAAAAGACGCTGCGCGTCGGAAATCCGGCGGGGGAAACAAATAAATCAGTATTTCCCCGGAAATTGCGTCCGGCTCTGAACAGTTACGATTTCGTTTTCTTAATATTATATCAGGGTTCTTCCCGTTTGTCACCCATCATCTGAGAAGCGCTCAGGCAGAGAACCCCTTGCGGGGCAGCTGAAGCCCTTTACGATCTGCGGCCTGCGGCTTTTCCCCCGTAGGTTTCTGCAAGCATTCTGTAGGAAAGGCTGCCGCCGAAAAGATCCAGTGCACTGCCTACCGTAAAATCCAGCTTCCCTTTTCCGAGCTGTTCCAGAAGATCGATATCCTCTCTGGTATGGATGCCGCCCGCATACGTCACCGGCAGACCGTTGTAAGCAGACAGGACCTTTACCAGCTCAGCTTCGATGCCCTGCCTCCTGCCCTCGGAATCCACGCCGTGTACCAGAAACTCCGCGCAGTATTTTGAAAGCCTCTCCATCAGTGCGGGACAGACCGCTTCCTCGGTAAATGTCTGCCAGCGGTCCGTTACCACAAGGTATCTGTCATCCTTTTTCCTGCAGCTCAGATCCAGAACTATGTTGTCTCGGCCTGCCGCCGCGGCCAGCTCCTCAAGCCGGTCATAGCGGATTTTTCCCCCGCTGAAGACAAAGGAGGTTACGATTACCTTGTCTGCTCCCGCGCGGATCAGCTCAGCCGCATTCTGCGCATTGATGCCTCCGCCTGCCTGCAGCCCTCCCGGATAGGCCCCGAGAGCCGCAAATACCTGTTTTCTTCCAGCTTCGTAATAATCGGACCCTTCTTTATTCAGAAGAATAACATGGCCCCCTTTCAGACCATCCTTCCTGTACAGGGACGCATACCAGTCTGCGCCGCGGTCGGAAATATAATTCTCCGCAGCCCTGTCTCCGGCATCCGAAAGGGATCCCCCGACGATCTGCTTTACTTTTCCGTTGTGAATATCAATGCAAGGTCTGAAACGCATAGATCCTCCCTGTCCATCCCGCCTTGAGCCATGCCGACAGATCGCAGCGCGAAAAGCGTGCTATGCGGTTGGAACGGCCCTGCCGTATGGCAGAAAACACCATCACTGTCCCGGGCAAGCTAAAGAACAGCTTTCCCGTGCCAGTGCTGTCGTTTTCTGCCTTGAGCCATGCCGACAGATCGCAGCGCGAAAAGCGTGCGCTGCGATTGTCGC
>CAMOSC010000271.1 GCA_946624325.1 uncultured Clostridia bacterium | reverse complement strand
CGAAATCGACCACATTCTTGATCATGTTGCGCTCATCCTTCTCGATGACGCCTTCCTCGTGGCTCACATCGACAATGGTGCGCAGCTCCTCCTCCGTAATGGCATCATTTTTGCGGTCCGGGTTCACACCGAACAGCCGCAGCACGCCTCTCGCGAGGAAATTGACAATCAGGATGACCGGCGTGAGTACCTTCATCAGAACGGAAACCGGCACGCAGAACAGCAGGGACAAGCGGTCCGAGTAGATCGTTGCAAGAGTCTTGGGCGCCACCTCGCCGAATACAAGAATGACAAACGTCAGAATGCCGGTGGCAATACCCGCCCCCCTGCTGCCGAGCGCCTTCGTGGCGAGCACCGTTGACAGTGAGGATGCGGAAAGATTGACGAGATTGTTGCCCACCAGCAGGGCACTCAGCATTTTAGGCTTCTCATCCAGCACGCGGATAAGCCTGGCGGCTTTTTTATTGCCGTCATCCGCCATGGCGCGTATCCGGAATAAATTGCAAGTTGTCATTGCCGTTTCCGCGGAGGAAAACAACCCGGAAAGAAAAACCAGCAGAACCAGAATCAGAATCTGCGCGACGTCATCGGCGTCCAAACAAAACCACTCCTCCCTAAACGAAGTCTGGTACTTTAACCTAACGGCCACGGATGACCACTCTGCAGCCACGCCTGACAAAAAGTCCAGCCGTGGGAAAATATGCCTCCTTCTGCAAAAGCCCGGCCATAAACCCGAGTACATGGGTGCATCCCCGAAGGGTGCACAATTACCCGAATATATCTATTCTATCTAAAAATGCCCGCGATGTCAATACACGGGTGCCCAGTCTCGGGCATTTTTATGTGAGTCCGCAAAAGCCTCCGTACCGCGGGGAACAATCTGACATTTGCCGGGACTTACGCCATTGAGGCATCCTCTCCGGGAGTTGCCGCCGATTCTTCCAGAAGCTGCCAGATTTCGTCTCTGCCCTGCCGTGTCACCGCGGAAAACGGAATCAGCCGGTCCGTACCGGTCATTCCGAGTTTTTCGCGTATGATTTTCAGGTTCGGCGCAAGCTGGCTCCGATTCAGTTTATCCGCTTTCGTCGCGACGACAACCGGGCGGAAGCCCGAACGGATTATCCATTCATACATCTGAACGTCATTCACTGAAGGGGCATGCCGGATATCCACTAACAAAAGAACTTCCCTTAGCTGTCCGGAGCCCGCAAGATACCGCTCAATCATCCTGCCCCACTGGGCTTTTACCGCTTCCGGGACTTTCGCGAAGCCGTAACCCGGCAGATCGACAAAATAAAGCTGTTTGTTGATATTGTACCAGTTCATGGTCCGCGTTTTCCCGGGCTGGGCGGAAGTTCTCGCAAAGGATTTCCGGTTCATCAGGGAATTGATCAGAGAAGACTTGCCCACGTTGGATTTCCCGGCAAAGGCAAACTCCGGAAGGGAAGTCTGCGGAAGCGCGCTTGTGACGCCGCAGACGATTTCCAGATCCACCGTTTTGATAATCAATGTTTCTCTCCCTTCTTTTTTCCCGGATTGCGGGCCGTCTTCATAAAGGCCTGAGACAGCACCTCCTCCATGCGGTCCACAAAGACAATCGAGAGCCCCTCCGTCACTTCCTTTTCCAGTTCGGCAACATCCTGCCTGTTTTCCGCCGGAACCAGGACCTTACGGATTCCCGCCGCCTTTGCGGCGAGCAGCTTCTCCTTCAGCCCGCCGATGGGAAGCACTCTCCCGCGCAGCGTCACCTCTCCCGTCATGGCCACATCCGGCCGTACCGGGATATCCGCTATGGCAGAGAGAATGGCTGTTGCCATGGTAATGCCGGCGCTCGGCCCGTCCTTGGGAACCGCCCCCTCCGGGATATGGAGATGCAGATCGTTTTTCTCAAAAAAGGCGCTCTTAACGCCATAGTCGGAGGCAACGGAGCGCACATAGCTCAGGGCGATCCGGGCGGATTCCTTCATGACATCTCCCATCTTTCCCGTCAGGACCAGGGCGCCTTTTCCGGGCAGGGTTGCCACTTCAATCTGCAGGGTATCCCCGCCCGCGCTGGTCCATGCCAGCCCGCGGACAATACCCGCTTCGCCCTTCGCGTTTGCGGCCTCAACCCGGACCTTCTTCTTGCCGAGATATGCTTCCAGGCTTTCCTCATCTATGACGATGTGCTTCTGATCCTGTTCCAGGTACTGCAGGGCGGCTTTCCGGCACAGCGTTTCCAGTTCCCGTTCCAGCCCTCTCACGCCGGCTTCACGCGTATAATCACGGATCACCGCCTTCAGAGCCTTTCCGGTAATCTCAAGCACGTTTTCCGGCAGCCCGGAGCGCTCCATCTGCTTCGGGAGCAGGAAGCGGGATGCAATCTCCAGCTTCTCGGCCGAGGTATAGCTTCCGATCTCGATCACTTCCATCCGGTCGAGAAGGGGCTTCGGAATCGTCTGCAGGGTATTGGCCGTAGCCATAAACAATACTTCCGATAGATCAAAGGGTACTTCCAGATAATGATCCGCGAAATTCCTGTTCTGCTCACGGTCCAGCACCTCCAGGAGGGCTGAGGCCGGATCCCCGTGGTAGGAATCGCTCCCCACCTTGTCCAGCTCGTCAAACAGCATCAGCGGGTTTTTGGTGCCTGCTTTCCAGATTGCGGCCGCTATGCGGCCGGGCATGGCCGCGACGTAGGTCCTGCGGTGGCCCCGGATTTCAGCTTCATCGTGAACTCCCCCGAGACTGATGCGGACATATTTCCGGTTCAGCGCCCTGGCTACCGACCTGGCGATGGAAGTTTTCCCGGTTCCCGGAGGGCCGGCCAGAAGCAATACCTGCCCTGCCGAATCTCCCTTCAGCTTCCGCACGGCCAGAAATTCGAGAACCTGTTCCTTCACCTTTTTCAGGCCGTAGTGGTCCTCGTCCAGAATCC
>CAMOSC010000270.1 GCA_946624325.1 uncultured Clostridia bacterium | reverse complement strand
ACCTTGTGTTTCCGCTCTTTTTGTGCATTTTTTTGCCCTCGCAAAAGCATTCTGCCGTTATTTTATCTCTATTTCCGTCTTGCGTTTTGGCGGTGCGGATGGTATCATAAATTGGATAAGTTCAGAGCGAACTCCGGGATGGGCAGACTTCGTCATTCCCGGAATGTACCGGACAGTTGTAATCCCGGACTGTTCGGAAAGTGGCGTTTTCTGGACTGATCCATACGATAAAGAGTTACCGGTTGCAGGCGGATGCTTTTGGCGGGCAGGCAGTTTTACCACCCGGCAGCGGCACTGCTTCATGTCTTCAAAGGAGGAGCTATGGCTCAGAGAACAGACATCCATAAGGTATTGATTATCGGTTCCGGCCCGATTGTTATCGGACAGGCTTGTGAATTTGACTATTCCGGTACGCAGGCGTGCAAGGCGCTTCGCAGCCTGGGCTATGAAATTGTCCTTGTTAATTCCAATCCGGCTACTATTATGACCGATCCGGAGATGGCTGATAAAACCTATATTGAACCACTGAATGTGGAGCGTGTGGCCGCTGTTATCGAGAAAGAACGTCCAGACGCTCTTTTGCCGAATTTAGGGGGCCAGTCGGGCTTAAACCTTTGTGCGGAGCTCTATAAAGCGGGCGTTCTGGACAAGTACCAGGTGCAGGTGATCGGCGTGCAGGTGGATGCCATTGAGCGCGGCGAGGACCGTATCGAGTTCAAGAATACCATGAACAGTCTGGGCATTGAGATGGCTAAAAGCGAGGTGTCCTACAGTGTGGATGAAGCGCTGGCCATCGCGGATAAGCTGGGCTATCCGGTCGTTCTGCGTCCCGCCTACACCATGGGCGGCGCCGGCGGCGGCCTCGTCTACAACCGCGAGGAGCTGAAAACCGTCTGTGCCCGCGGCCTTCAGGCATCCCTGGTGCACCAGGTGCTGGTGGAAGAGAGTGTGCTTGGCTGGGAGGAGCTGGAGCTGGAGGTTGTCCGCGACAAGGACAACAACATGATCACCGTCTGCTTCATTGAGAACGTGGATCCGATGGGCGTTCATACCGGCGATTCCTTCTGCACGGCCCCCATGCTGACCATCTCCAAAGAGGTGCAGGCGCGCCTTCAGGAGCAGGCCTACCGCATTGTAGAGCACATCGGCGTGATCGGCGGCACCAATGTACAGTTTGCCCATGATCCGAAGACAGACCGTATTGTGGTCATCGAGATCAATCCGCGTACCTCCCGTTCCTCCGCGCTGGCTTCCAAGGCTACGGGCTTCCCCATCGCCCTGGTTTCAGCAAAACTCGCCAGCGGCCTCACCTTAAAGGATCTGCCCTGCGGCAAATACGGGACGTTGGACAAGTATGTGCCGGACGGCGATTATGTGGTGGTAAAGTTTGCCCGCTGGGCATTCGAGAAGTTCAAGGGCGTTGAGGACAAGCTGGGCACGCAGATGCGCGCGGTCGGCGAGGTCATGAGCATCGGCAAAACCTATAAGGAGGCCTTCCAGAAGGCCATCCGCTCCCTGGAGAAGGACCGCTACGGTCTGGGCTTTGTAAAGAACTTCAACAGCATGACGAAAGAGGAGCTGCTGCGGTCGCTCATCACCGCCTCCTCCGAGCGGCATTTCCTGATGTACGAGGCCCTCAGGAAAGGCGCTTCCGTAGACGAGCTTCATGATATCACCCATGTGAAGAAATGGTTCATCGAACAGATGAAGGAGCTGGTGGATGAAGAGGAAGCCCTGCTGCAGAAGAAGGGACAGCTCCCCTCCGATGAGGCCCTGACTCAGGCCAAGAAGGACGGCTTCTCCGATAAATATCTGGCGGAGATCCTGGATATCCATCAGGATGACGTCAGGAACCGCAGGGAAGCTCTGGGCGTTACCGAAGCCTGGGACGCGGTCCATGTCAGCGGCACGCAGGACAGCTCTTATTTCTATTCCACGTACAACGCGCCGGACAATAACCCCATCACCGAGGGCAGGCCGAAGGTGATGATCCTCGGCGGCGGCCCCAACCGCATCGGTCAGGGCATTGAGTTCGACTACTGCTGCGTGCATGCGGCGAAGTCCTTAAAGAAGCTGGGCTTCGAGACGATTATTGTCAACTGCAATCCGGAGACGGTTTCCACCGATTACGATACCTCCGATAAGCTTTACTTTGAGCCCCTCACCCTGGAGGATGTACTGAGCATCTACCACAAGGAGAAGCCGGTGGGCGTGATCGCGCAGTTCGGCGGACAGACACCCTTAAATCTGGCGGCAAAGCTTAAGAAGGAAGGCGTGAACATTCTTGGAACCACGCCTGAGGTGATCGACCTGGCGGAGGACCGCGACCAGTTCCGGATGATGATGGATAAACTGGGCATCCCCATGCCGGAATCCGGTATGGCCACTACCGTGGAGGAAGCTCAGGCTATCGCCGGAAAGATCGGATATCCCGTCATGGTGCGTCCTTCCTATGTGCTGGGCGGACGCGGCATGGAGGTGGTGCGCGATGCGGAGAGCATGGCGGATTACATGCGGGCAGCCGTAGGCGTCACCCCGGACCGTCCCATCCTGATCGACCGCTTCCTGCACAATGCGCTGGAGTGTGAGGCGGATGCCATCAGCGACGGCACGGATGCCTTTGTCCCCGCCGTGATGGAGCATATTGAGCTGGCCGGCATCCATTCCGGAGACAGCGCCTGCATCATCCCCTCGAAGCATATTTCGGAGGAGCATTTAAAGACCATCCGCGAGTACACCAGGCGCATCGCCGTGGAGATGAACGTGGTAGGCCTGATGAACATGCAGTACGCCATTGAGGACGACGTGGTCTACGTTCTGGAGGCCAACCCGCGCGCATCCCGTACGGTGCCGTTGGTATCCAAGGTCTGCGATATCCGCATGGTGCCCATCGCCATCGAGATCATCACGGCGAAGCTCACGGGGAAAGAATCTCCGATTGCACAGCTTAA
>CAMOSC010000269.1 GCA_946624325.1 uncultured Clostridia bacterium | reverse complement strand
TTGCGAAGTGCCTCGTGGCAAGCTTTACCTGTTCCCTGGCTTCCTCCAGCGTACATTCTCCGTCCAGCCAGGCAAACAGCTCCTTATACCCGATCCCCTGCATGGAGACAAAGGATCTGTCATAGCCCATTTCCTTCAGGCGCCGGACCTCGTCGGGAAGCCCGGCGGCAAACATTTCGTCCACGCGGGCGTTGATGCGTTCATAGAGCAGGGCACGCTCCATGTTGAGGACCAGATAGATAAAATTATACGGGGACTCCCGGAGCTGCTCCCCGGCATTGTGCTCCGAGATACGGCCTCCGGTCTGGGCATGATATTCCAGGGCACGGATGGTGCGCTTGATATTGGAGGGATGAATGGCCGCCGCCGCTTCCGGATCCACGGCTTCAAGCTTCTGATGAAGGGCTTCCGGGCCCTCCTCCTGTGCCAGCATTTCCAACCGCCGGCGCAGTTCGGGATCTTCGCTGCTTTCCCCGAAATGAATGTCGTAGAGGACCGACTGGATATAAAACCCTGTCCCGCCCGCAATCACGGGAATCCTCCCGCGGCTGTAAATCTCTTCCAGGGCAGCCTTTGCCATTGCCTGGAAGGCAACCACGTGAAAAGGCTCGGACGGTTCCAGGCAGTCGATCAGATGGTGCCTGACCCCCTGCATTTCCTGTTCCGTTACCTTGGCGGAACCGATATCCATGTGCCGGTACACCTGCATGCTGTCCGCACTGATAATCTCCCCGCCGATCCGTTTCGCGAGCGCAACGGAGAGCTTTGTTTTTCCGACAGCGGTAGGACCTGTCAGGATAATTAATGGCTTTTTCATATAAGGACGACTCCTGCAGACCGGGTTCCTCATACAACCCGCTTGAATTTCTTTTCCATCTCATACCGGCTGATGGAGATAAGCGTGGGACGACCATGGGGGCATGCGTAGGGATTATCGAGCGTAAGAAGCTCGGAAATCAGTGCATCCGCCTCTGCGGCGGAGATCTTCATGCCGCCTTTCACGGCTGCCTTGCAGGCCATGGTGGCTATCCTGTGGTCGATCATACGGCTTTCATCCTTAGACCAGGTCTGGGCGAGACTTGTCAGGATATCCATGAAGAGCTCTTTCTCACTGATTCCGTACAGGTCGGCCGGAACCGCTTTCAGGCTGTATTCCGAGCCGCCCTCGGATTCAATCTCATAGCCGAGGGCTGTCAGGTCATCCCTGTATTGTTCCAGGGTTTCGCACTCCATCGGGCTTAAATGCACCAGGATGGACGGATTCAGCAGCTGCGAGAGACGGTTTTTCTCTTTATAGGAGCGTACCAGCTTCTCATAAAGGATTTTCTCGTGGGCCGCATGCTGGTCCATGATATAAAGCTTGTCGCGGTATTCGATCAGCCAGTAGGTATCGAAGATCTGGCCGAGCAGCCTGTGCTCCTTCCTGGCCTGCTTCGAAAGCAGCGGCGGAATCCAGTTCTGCTCCAGCAGATCCTGCTGTTCATAAGCCCCGGTCCGCGATTCGTCTCCTTCGCCCGGGGATTGATTTTCAGCCTCCGGGGGAAGTGTGCCTCCGCCTGAAGCGGCATTTTCTCCGCTTGGATTTCCGTTTCCTCCGCCCTGGAGCGCATTTTCGCTGTGCGGGCTTCCGTTTCCGTCTGGATGAACATTTTCACCGTCCGGGGTTCCGTTTGTACCTGGATACGTGTTTTCGCGGTCCGGAGCCACGCTCCCACCGTCCCGGAGTGCATTTCCACTTCCAGGAAATACCTTCCCTGCTTCTGTCCGGCTGTCCGGGCCGGTTTGGAGTGAGCGGAGTGTCTCGCCGGATGCCGCCGGCCAGGGACTGCCGGAGCCGGAAACGGCAGAGGAAGGCTCATCCGAGAAGCGCCCGATACGCTTGTGAATGCCGAACCGGGAATCCGCGGAAGGTTCACGCACCTCGGAAGGCCGGGGAGGAAAACCGTAGGCCGAAGACTTGTTTTCCGGCGGGGGCGGAAGAATCTGTTCCCGGGCCTCGCGCCGGAGCTCTTCAAAGGGTTCCGGGCCCCGTGGAAGCTCCTCCTTTTTTTCCTCCCGCCTGACAAGCTCCACATCCTGGATCAGCTGTCTGCCGTGCAGGCATTCGCTGATGGCGGAGGAGAGCTCGCTGTAGAGCAGCTCTTCATCCCGGAAACGCAGCTCCATCTTGGAGGGATGCACATTTACGTCAATCATTTCCGGATCAATGTTCAGGTAAAGAACCGTGAACGGATAGCGATGCTGCATCATAAACGGCTTGTAGGCGGCTTCTATCGCTCTGGAGATGAGCGCGCTTTTTATGAAACGTCCGTTGATAAAATAATTCTCAAAGCTCCGGTTCCCTCTGGAAATGATCGGTTTTCCAAGGAATCCCGTGAGGGTGCCGTGCGAGGTTTCACTTGTAATTTCAACCAGGTTTTTCGCAATTTCCCTGCCGTAGATCTGGTAGATCAGGTCCCGTACCTTCCCGTTGCCGCCGGAATAGAGCCGGTTCTGGCCGGAGGAGAGGAAACGCACCGAGAGATCCGGCCTGGACAGAGCCAGGTTTTCCATGAGCTGTGCAATGTGGTTGCCCTCCACGGAGGCTGTTTTCAGAAAGTTTTTGCGCGCCGGGACATGCTCGAAGAGGTTTTTGACCAGGATGGTCGTGCCGTCCGGGGCCCCGATCTCCTGGATACCCTGCTCTTCCCCGTCCGCAATGCGGTAAGAGATCCCCATCATCGCTTCCTTGGGCTTCGTGATCATCTCCACGTCCGCGACAGCCGCGATGCTGGAAAGTGCTTCGCCCCGGAATCCCAGAGAGGAAACGGTCACAAGGTCCATGGCATTTCTGATTTTACTGGTGGCATGGCGCTTAAAGGCGGTGCCGACCTGATCCGCTTCGATTCCGCAGCCGTTATCCGTAACCCGGATCAGACTCAATCCCCCGTCACGGATTTCAACGGTGATGGCGGTCGCCTTCGCATCCACGGCGTTCT
>CAMOSC010000268.1 GCA_946624325.1 uncultured Clostridia bacterium | reverse complement strand
AAATACCGGTTGTCTCCGCAATGGCGCATCCAAGCAGCATGGTGCTGGTGACGTCGCCCTTGCATTCCGGCTGACGGCCGATGGCTTCAAGCGCCTTGGCCACTGCGTTTCCTTCACCGATACCGGGGCCTATGCCGGCGATCAGGGCACAGCCTGCTCCGATGGCGCATCCTGCAAGTGCGATACCTTTCGCGAGTAAAGTAAAGTCCATGATAGTGCCTCCTTGATTTTACGGTTTACTGCGCAGCCGCCTTTGGCATTCATGGGCGCAGCAAGAAATATGGTTGCAGATATGGGTAATTCCGGCCTGTTGCCAAACAGGCCGCCGGTACGGCGCGCCGAAGCAGGCCGCCCGCAAAAAACGCCGGAATCCGCAAACGGAAACCCGCTTACTCTTCCGCGGCATTCGCAATATACAGAGTGGTCAGCATGCAGAAAATGAATGCCTGCATAATTCCTGAAAACCAGTCGAAATAGACGGACAATACCGCAGGCAGACCGACGGTAAGGAAGGGGATCTGTCCAAGCGCCCCGGGAAGGAAGCGGAAAACCGCATGGGATGCCAGGGTCAGTGCCGCATAAACCAGTCCGCTGATGACCACGCCCGAGAGGATATTTCCGAAATGACGGCAGGCCATGCTGATGGGCGTTGCCAGCTCGGAAAGGATATTGAACGGCGTCATAACCGCGATCGGCGTGGTAAAGCCTTTCAGATATCCGCCGAACCCATTGGTTTTGATTTTCTGGGTGGTAATCATGACAAAGACAATGATTGCCCATGCCGCTTCCGTGGAGAGATCCGCCGTCGGGCTTCGCAGGCCGATCAGGCTGATGAGGTTTGAAACCACGCTCGTGGCGAACAGTGCGGCCACAAAGGGAATGAGGCGGTCAAATTTCGGGCCCATGTTCCCGCGGACGAAATTCTGCGCCGTCTCTACCAGGAATTCCGCCAGCGCCTGCCGCTTTGAAATATTGTTCACCCGCAGATCATGCGTGAGCCAGATGCAGAACAGCGTGATGACCGCCATGACAATCCAGCTGACCAGAATGGTCTCGGAAAACTCAAAGTCCCCGAAAAACGGAATCTTAAGCGGTATGGTAAACAGGACTTTTGGTCCGTTGACTTCAAAATCCATCTGTTCCATTCCCCCTTTCCTGCACTTTTTCCTTGTGGAAAATATAATAAGCCTTAATCACGAGAGAAGGCAGAAACAGCGGTATGATACCGGCTGCCCCATTGACAAAGGGAAGCACCAGCGCCAGAATGATCCATATGATCTGCATGAGGATCCGCTGGCGGTAGCTCACCTGCATCATCTGGTAAGCCTTTTTTTCATCCTGCTCGGCGGCAACCTTCTGGACGGTCAGCCCCATCAGGAAAAAATTTCCGACGGCCACGGCTGCTCCCGCCGCTCCGCCGATAATGACGGATAGGCCGAACGGAACCGATTCGGGCATGAATCTGTGCAGTACGGCAAAAGCAGCGATCATAATGGCCGTACCTGCAGCGGTACCCGCTGCCACACGCAGTGTTTCCCGCTTCGTCGCTTCCTGAACCATACAAACTCCTCCCTAAACGAAGTTTTGTACTTCAGCCAAAGGCTACGGATGACTGTTTTGCAGCCACGCCTGTAAAAGCACAGCTGTGGACAGATATGTCCCCTCTGAAAACGAACCTCACAACCGGCTCTCTTCCGTATGCCTGCAAAGACACAGGGCTGCCGGCATGAAATCACAGATGCAGATTGAAGCTCACGGGATGATGATCCTTTTTCTTCTGCTGCCGGTTCATCACGCTGCGGTAGAACTTCCATGCGGTAACGGCTCCCGCCCCCAGACCGAACAGAATACCCGGGATGTATATCCATGAATCCAGGCCGAACTGCTCAGTCAGCCACCAGCAAACAGCTATACAGATGAATATCGGCGTAATCAGGGATATTCCAAGCTGAATGATCATAAATACCTCCGGATTCTCCGCCTGCAGGATGATCTTCGGTAGCCTTTCCGGAGTCATACAGTACCCGGCCGGAAAACACAGCCACTTTATTAGCATAGCACAAATCATCCCGAAATGCAACTTGCGGTTCAAAAAATCTTATCCCGGAAGGCACAAATCATCTCGTTTGTCAGCGAGATGTCATCATACCCGTCCTGAACATGCTCGATCTCCCCGCGCTCCACCCATTCCGCGACCGACAGTTCGCTTTCATCCATATGAATCTCGTCCGAGCCGTCCAGCTCGCAGAAAAAGCCCAGGAGAAGCGTCTGGGAAAAACCCCAGGGCTGGCTTCTGTAGTAGCGTATATTCTTTACCCGGACGCCCGTTTCCTCCAGGACTTCCCTGGCCACGGTCTCCTCGGCCGTCTCCCCGATCTCCGTGAATCCGGCAATCAGGGCGAATCTGGAATAGGCGCGGCCGGCATATTTCGTCATCAGGATTCTGTCCCCGTCCGTCACGGCCACAATCACGGCCGGCGCTATGGACGGATACTTCATCTGGCCGCAGGAAGGACATTTCATCATCCGCTCCGCATGGTCATGTTCCAGCGCCGTTCCGCAGCGGCCGCAAAAGCGGCTGCTCTGGTACCAGGCCGCAAGGTGAAGCGCCGTCACGCCCGCGAAGGCAAAATAGCGCGGATTCAGCGCACGCAGGGCAGAAGCATTCTCAAACGTCCAGCCCTCCCCGCTAAGACTCCCGGTCAATTCCTCGGGCTTTTTCCTGCCCAGATACAGAAAGCAGTCCCGCCCATCCAGTTCAAAGGCAAAAATCAGATCCTTCTGCGTACCGGGGATAAGGCCCGGATAGCTGATTTTCCCATCCGACACCTGCATCAGCAGACGCCCTTCCACCGCGTAAAAACATATGCTCTCCCCGTCCGGGGTCTTTTCGGTATAGTGATTATTCAGCCTGTGCGGCATGATATCCTGTATCATAAGTCAATTTCCTGTCGCCTTCCCGTATGAACCGGCCGTTTTGGGATCGGATGGGCGGAGAAAACATCCGCCCACCCGATTCCGCAGGCGGACATTCGCAGCCTCCGGCTGCTTTTGTC
>CAMOSC010000267.1 GCA_946624325.1 uncultured Clostridia bacterium | reverse complement strand
GCGGGTTATTGAAAAAAGTGTCGGATTTGCAGGTTGCAATCCGGCACTTTTGTGTTATGATAGAGATGATCGGTATCGGACGTATAATAAGGCCGGGTCCGGCCTTACGGCATTCGGGAACGGAATGCCCGGATTTATCGCAGGGAAAAGCCCTGCCCTTACCGGAGAGCCGGAAAAGGCGCAGATGCGGGATTTTGCGGTCATACGAAAAAGGATCCGCACATGTATCGGCGACTCCTGCCGGCAAAATTACGTGCATCAGGAAAGAGAGGAGACAAGATGGCAACTAAAATCAGGATGAAGGGAGCGATCCTCCCCGGAAACAGTACCGTCGAGCTGAAGGATTTTGAGGTTCCGGAGCCGGGATACGGCCAGGTTATCGTAAAAACCAGGGCCACCACCATCTGCGGAAGCGATATCCGCTGCATTTACAGGGAACACACGGGAAAGGGCCCGGAGGGCTATATCCCCGGTATGGTGGCCGGACATGAGCCCTGCGGCGAGATCATTGCGGAAGGCGAAGGCCTGAAGCGCTTTAAGAAGGGCGACCGGGTTATCGTGTACCACATCTCCGGCTGCGGCGTGTGCTACAACTGCAGAAGAGGATATTATATTTCCTGCTTAAGCCCCTACCGCGCAGCCTATGGCTGGCAGAGAAACGGCGGCATGGCGCCGTATATCCTGGCGGATGAAAAGGATCTCGTATACCTTCCGGATGAGCTGACCTTCAAGGACGGCGCGCAGGTGGCCTGCGGGTTCGGAACCGTCTATGAGGCGCTGGAAAAGATCGGCATCTGCGGAAATGATGCGGTCCTGGTTACCGGCCTCGGCCCGGTAGGCCTGGCTGCCCTGATGCTTGCAAAGGCCATGGGCGCGAATAAGCTGATCGGCGTGGAGATGAGCGATTACCGCATCGAGCTCGCGAAGAAGCTCGGTCTGGTGGACGAGGTGTTCAAGCCGGGCGAGGATACCCTGGAGAAGATTAAAGCTGTTACCGGCGGGCATGGCGTGGAGCGTGCCGTTGACGCCAGCGCCAACGATTCCGCCCGCCATCTGGCCATCCAGGCAACCAGGGATTACGGAAAGATTGCCTTTGTGGGAGAGGGCGGAACCTGCACCTTCAACCCGAGCCCGGATATCATCCACGGACAGAAGACCATTTACGGTTCCTGGGTGACGTCGCTCTGGAAGATGGAGGACCTGGTGGAGCGCCTGGTGAGATGGGGCATCCATCCGGAGGACCTGATCACCCACGAGTTCCCGCTGGAGAAGGCTGCGGAGGCTTACGCCCTGATGGCCGGCGGACAGTGCGGCAAGGTTGCGGTGGTATTCCCGGACTGAGAAAACGCTAAATAAGCGCAGCCCGGAGGCGTGTTTCCCGTATGAACGGAGTAATGTATGGAAAAGATTGAACAAAACCTGATTCCGACCCGTACCCTTGCGGATGGAACCCGGATTCCCTGTCTGGGACTGGGAACCTTCGGATCGGATAAATATAACGCCGCGCAGATTTCCGCAGCTGTGGAAGGCGCCATCCGCGCGGGCTACAGGCTGATTGACTGTGCCTCCGTGTATCAGAATGAGGCGCAGATCGGCGAGGTGCTCTCAAAGCTGTTTGCTGAAGGCGCGGTAAAGCGTGAGGAGCTCTTTGTCACCTCCAAGGTCTGGAATGACCGCCACGGAGACGGCGAGGTAATCGCCTCCTGCAGGCAGAGCCTGGCCGACCTGCAGCTGGATCAGATCGACCTGTATTTCGTGCACTGGCCCTTCCCGAATTACCACGCGCCGGGCTGCGACGGGGACTCCAGGAATCCGGATTCGAAGCCGTTTTCCGTGGAGGAATTCATGGGCGCCTGGCGGCAGTGCGAGGAGCTTGTGGATATGGGTCTTGTGCGCTGCATCGGCATGAGCAACATGACCATCAAAAAACTTGAGGAAGTGCTGCCGCTCTGCCGCATAAAGCCCGCGGCCCTGGAGCTGGAGCTGCATCCTTCCTTCCAGCAGCCGGAGCTCTTTGCATATGCCGTCGCGCATGATATGGTGCCCGTGGGCTTCTGCCCCATCGGTTCCCCGTCACGCCCGGAGCGGGACCGCACGGCGGAGGATGTGGTAGATACGGAGCTTCCCTCCGTTGCGGCGGCGGCGAAGGCGCACGGCGTCCATCCGGCGGTTATCTGCCTGAAGTGGGCCGTACAGAAGGGGGCCGTTCCGATTCCCTTCTCGGTAAAAGAACCGCAGTATATTGCGAATCTGAAATGCGTCACGGAGGATCCGCTGACGGATGAGGAGATGGCGGCCATTGCCGCGGACGATAAAAACTGTCGCCTGGTCAAGGGGCAGGTTTTCCTGTGGCCCGGTGCGAAGGGCTGGCAGGAGCTCTGGGATGAGGAAGTGCCGGAGACTTTGTAAAATTGGCAGCCACTTTCGTTTAAGCCGCGGCAAAGCCGATCCGACAGGCAGGGTGGGCTGCAGACCGTCGGCAATGCCGGGTTTAGGCAGATTCCGGATTCGGCTTCCATAAAGAAAATGCAACTGTTCAAGGCCCGGATTCGAAAAAGACAGAAAAGGCACTTTTCGAAGCTGAGGCCTGCCTTTCAGATATTAAAAGGAGAGAAGCAGGTATATGTTAAAAGGAATTCCGAAAATCCTGTCCCCGGAGCTTTTAAAGGTGCTCTGTGAGATGGGGCACAGCGACAGACTTGTGATTGCGGACGGCAATTTCCCGGCGGAATCGGTGGGAAAGGATGCCATTGTGATCCGTATGGACGGACACGGCGCCTGCGAGCTGCTGGACGCCATCCTTCAGGTGTTCCCGCTGGACAGTTACGTGGAGCATCCGGTAAACCTGATGGAGGTTATGCCGGGAGATCCGGTGGAGACACCCATCTGGGCGGAGTATGAGAAAATTGTCACGGAGCGCACCGAGCGCGATGCCTCCGCCATCGGCCAGATTGAGCGCTTCCGCTTCTATGAGGAGGCGAGAAAGGCTTACGCCATCATCGCCACCGGAGAAGGCGCGCTGTACGCGAACATCATGCTTCAGAAGGGCGTAGTGGTATAA
>CAMOSC010000266.1 GCA_946624325.1 uncultured Clostridia bacterium | reverse complement strand
CGCGCGCCTTACACACCTCGATGAGGGCGGTTGCCTGGCCGCGGCCGATACCCTTTGTCTCGCGGGTGATGCAGATGGAACCTCCGCCGATTCCCACTTTCACGAAATCCGCGCCGCACTCGGCCAGGAACAGGAAACCGTCCCGGTCCACAACGTTGCCCGCACCGACCTTAACCTGATCTCCGTAGCGCTCCCGGATCCATGCGAGGGTAATCTTCTGCCACTCGGAGAAACCCTCCGAGGAATCGATGCACAGGACATCCGCACCGGCTTCTATCAGAGCCGGAACGCGCTCGGCATAGTCACGGGTATTGATGCCGGCTCCCACGATATAGCGCTTCTCATCGTCCAGAAGCTCATCGGGATTTGCCTTATGCTCGGCGTAGTCCTTGCGGAAAACAAAGGAAACCAGGCGCCCGTCGTCGCTCACGATGGGAAGGGCATTCAGCTTCTTCTCCCAGATTATGTCGTTCGCTTCGCTCAGCGTAATGCCGTCCCTGGCGTAGATGACATTGTCCAGGGGCGTCATGAAGTTTTCGACCTTTTCGGCGGGATCCATGCGGCTGACGCGGTAGTCGCGGCTGGTAACAATACCCACCAGTTTCCCGTTGACCGTACCGTCGTCGGTTACCGCCACCGTGGAGTGTCCCGTTTTCGCTTTCAGATTGAGGATATCCTGCAGGGTCTGGTCCGGGCGCACATTGGAATCGCTCGGGACAAAGCCGGATTTGTAATTTTTCACCTTGGCGACCATGGCCGCCTCATCCTTCACGGACTGGGAACCGTAGATAAAGGAAACACCGCCGGCCCTGGCAAGTGCGATGGCCAGACGGTCTCCCGAAACCGACTGCATTATGGCGGAAACCATGGGAATGGACATTTCAATTGCGGGTTTCTCGCCATCGCCTTTCCTGAATTTGGTCAGCGGTGTTTTTAAGGATACATTGGCCGGCGTGCATTCGCTGGAAGAATATCCCGGAATCAGAAGATACTCGTTAAAGGTATGAGAAGGTTCATTAATATATGTAGCCATCGTTCCCTCCTGTCTGGATGACGCCGGTTTCTCCGGCATATGGACGTTTCAGTGCGGTACAATGCAGATCAGCCCGGCCCGGTCCTGTGACCGCTGCGGCGGTGGATGATTTGAGGCTTAGTCTATCACATCTGAGGGTGTTGCGCAAGTACAAAATTCCGCGGTATCCCGGCATCCGTACTGATCATAGTGACGGAACGGGAAGCCGCAGCCGGGCTTCCGGAATCAGCCTGCACGGAACCCTGCCCCGTGCCCGGCTCTGAACAGCAACAAAATCCCGTCGGCTTAAGTTTAGTTTAAGGTTCACCGGTATACTGATATCAGCAGGAGGAAAGCAGCAGTGAGCTGCGGCAAAATCAGCTGTTCCCCAAAACCTGATCGGATGGGCGGAGAAAACATCCGCCCACCCGTCCCTTCTGCCTTAAGCCATGCCGACAGATCGCAGCGCAAAAAGCGTGCGCTGCCAGACAGAAAGAAGGAACCGAATATGAAAATACTGCTGGCAGACCGTGACAGGGATTTCCTGTCCGGCTACAGACTCCTTTTACAGAGCGAAGGGCATACGGTCGTTACCTGCTTCGACGGGACGCAGGTGCTCTCCTGCGCGGTACAGGGCGATTTTGATCTTGCCGCCGTAAGCACCCGGCTCCCCCGAACCGACAGCAGGGAGCTGATCGATTTTCTGAACGAAAGCCGTATCCCCCTTCTGCTGTTTTCCGCAGACAGTCCCGATGCTGCGGGCGCTGTCCCGGATTCGGATTTTGAAAATATCCTGTACTTTCCGTTTGAACCGGCCGCCTTTATGGAAGCGGTCCTGCGAACCGGAAAATCAATAGAGGAAGGTGATCAATTATGAAGGAAGCCCGAAAAAAATTTCTGCTGTCCGCAATGCTGTCCGTCTTTATCCTGCTGACCGTCATGCTCGCCGTGATTAATGGCATGAATTTTACCATGGCGGCCGCGGATGCGGATCAGATCACCCGCATGATCGCGAATGAGGGCGGACGCTTCGGCAATCCCGCGGAGGCTCCTGAAAAGCCCTATAATCTGAACGGCTTCGGGCCAATGGGGCCCTCCTCCCCTGAAATGCACAAGTCCATGCGGTATTTTACCGTGGGCTTCGACAAATCCGGAAATGCAACGGTCATCGCTTATGAGCTGTCCGCCATTCCCGAGGAGGAAGCAATAAGCTGGGCCGAAAGTCTGGTTCATGAATCCACAGGATGGACCAAGGCCACCTACCGCTACCGGGTATATGAGTCACAGGGGCTGACCTGTGTCACCATTATCGACCAGGGGCGCGAACTGCTCCCCTCCTTCCGCATCCTGATGATCTCCGTTACCGGAGAACTTGCAGGACTCATCATTGCATTCCTGGTACTGCTCTATGTCTCCCGAAGCGTTTTCAGACCGCTGGAGGAGGCCAACCGCAGGCAGAAGCGCTTCATTGCGGACGCAGAAAAGGAATTCAAGGTTCCGCTGACTGTTATCAGCGCCAACACGGAGCTGATTGAGCGCCAGGGCGGCAGCACCGAACAGACCCAGGCAATCAACCGTCAGGTCAGAAAGATGACCGCCACCGTCAGAAAGCTTTCCGCCTTCTCCATTTTTGAGGAAGCAGCAAACGGCGCCGGAACCGATCTCTCAGCGCTGCTGCGGGAAAAAACCGCTGCGGCTGCGGAAAGGTTTAAGGCACATGGCATCACCCTGCAGACCGATATCGAGGCCGGCATCCATATGGGCGGCAGCCGGGAAGGCTGGGCTGGGGCCGCTGATGAGCTCCTGGCCAATGCCGCGAAATTCAGTGTTTCACAGGCATCCGTCTCTCTGAAGAAAGAAAATGACCGGATCCGTCTGCTGTTCTGTAACGACACTACGCTTCCGGACGGAGACGTACAGGAAATCTTCGACCGCTTCACACGGCTCGAAAACGCAAAGAATGCGGAAGGTGCGGGACTTGGGCTCTCCTATGTCAAGGACTGGGTGCTCAGCCTTGCCGGAAGAATCGACGCGAGGGTAGAGGATGGCATCATCCAGATCCGCATTACCCTCTGAGTGAAGGGAGGAACCGATCATGGCCGGACCAATCGTTGTAATGAAGCGCTATGAATTAAAATACATCCTGAGCGCAGAACAGACTTCTTACCTG
>CAMOSC010000265.1 GCA_946624325.1 uncultured Clostridia bacterium | reverse complement strand
GTGAAGATGAACATTTTCAAGGTTGCCTACAGAGTTGTCAGAGAGAATTCTTCTGAAATATATAAGGGCTTTGGGTTTAAGCACCTGTCCGATGCGACGCAGTACTATGTGCATCCGGACAATCAGTCTTTTAAGGGAACAACGACCTTGTGCCAGCCGATCGGAGAAGCGGTTATTTTGTTTGCTTCCATGCTTCAGGCCATAGCAAAGGGGAATTCGTTTGGAGATTTCTTGGTCAGCGATGATAAGAAATCGGTATTTCTGGAATTCACCGTACCGGAAGATTACCGGGCGAGTGGTGTGGTTGACCGGAGAATATATAAATATCGCGCGCTGTCCGAGGCCATGGATATTAAGCTGGCGGCATATGATGAGAATGGCAGGCTGATTCCTGGCAATATGGAGCACCTGCACCCACTCTATAAGCTGCTGCCTTCCTTTATGGTACTGCTTGGCCGTGAGATCGATGAAAACACGGAATACCGCACGGTGATGGACAGCTTTGTGGACAGGCCTGTTGCGGATGTCTTCGTCAATCTCCACGAGGATTTTTACCAGAATCATAAGATGGACGAATATCAGCTGGAATATCAGGATCTCTCAGATGTGAGTACAGCCGGGTGGCATTCCTGGGAAGAGAGCTATGCGGTAATCCGCGAGAATAAGGCTGCTGCAGAGGCAAAGACAGAAGCGCGGATCCATAGGTTCCCTGAGGAGCTGTTCACGGATGAGCAGAAAGCCTTGATTCCGGATCTGTCTTCCGAATTTGTGCTGCCGGAGAACCTTGTCAGTGTCTGCAATGCCGTTTCGAACGGGGATTTGCTGGCCGTGTTGTTCCATGGACCGGCTGGTACGGGAAAGACCATTTCCTGCAAGCTGGTCGCGCAGTCGATCGGTCTTCCGATCATGGAGACGATTAACTGCACGGAGAACCTGGATGAGTTTGTCCTCGGCAAATATATTCCGCAGGACGACAGGATCATTTTCAAAGAGAGCTATGTTACCAAAGCCATTCGGGAGGGCGGAGCGGTCGTATTTGAGGAGATCAATTTCGCGAAGCCGCAGTACCTTGCGTTCCTGAATTCTCTTCTGGATGACAATGGATTTGTCCGCCTGGATAATGGAGAGGTGGTGAAGCGTAACCCGAACTTCCGCTTTTTTGCTACGATGAATATGGGTTATTTCGGTACGAAGGAGCTGAACCAGGCCCTTTACAACCGTTTCAGCGCGATTATTGAGGTCGCCGCGCTTTCGGATGAAGCCATTACGCTGATGCTGACCACAAGGGTTCCGGAATGCGCTCCGATGGTAGGGAAGATACTGGGTGTCTATCACAAGATCAAAAAGAAGATTGAGGCGGAAGAGCTGGACGTGGTCATTTCTCCCAGAAACCTTGAGAACTGGGCGAAGCTCGCCAAGTATGACGGGTATGTGAAGGCCGCGGAAAAGACGCTGATACCGATTGCCAAGTGTGACAGAGCACTTGAGGACACGATCCGCGGCATCATGATGCTTTACAAGTGGAAGGCGTGATCCAAAAACCGGAGCCAGATGAGGCTGTCTTGGCCAGCAGGGGAGATATGTACGGAGGATATCTTTATCCGAGAACGGTAAAGGAGTGGCAGGCTATTATGGCCGAGACCGGCTTCTGATGTAATGCTGAAGTAATGCTGATGTAACGGCGGAGGGTGTCATGGAGAAGGGATATCGGGAGCTTCTCGGGAAGTTCCAGTGCGATTACAACCGAATAGCAGAGGAAACCTTCGCCCAGACGCTGGCGGAAAATGAGAAGGTACGCCTCTTTTTCATCAATGAAAATCAGGCTTTTACCGATGGCAGAAATATTGTCGTAGATCCGGCGGCAGATGAGCTGTTTGCCGACCGGGAGGCTTTGGACAACACGGGAAAGTGCCTGGGCTGGCCGAAGGTTGTCCTGGCGGATCCGTGGAATGCACTTCGTATTATTACACGCGCCCAGACCATTCATGAATGTCTGCATCTTCTCTATACGGATTTTCCCGGACGCCAGGCGACGGACCCGAAATGCGATACCCAGAATAAGACACTCGTCATGGGGATAATCTCCAATATCATCGAGGACGCCTATATAGAGGCTGTCGGCTGCAGCTATTTTGACAATATGGAGTTCTACCTGAAGTTTGGAAGAATGGGCCGGCTTTTTGCCCGTCATCCTTCCGAGGGAACCGTGAGTCGATTATTCGGCAAGATGGTTCAGGCGGAGAAGGACGCAGCGGCCGCAAAGGCGTTGGAGGAAGAAAAGCGGACGGGGATCCGGCAGGAGCCGCCGGCAAGGACACCCGGTGAGCAGCTGATAGATTTTCTGGATCATTTGGTGACATTCCTGCTTTATCCGATGATCGTGGATGATAATCCGAAAGCGGATATCGCCGGATATGTTGAGCAGGCAAAGCCGCTGTTTTTAAAGGGAAGCACTGCACCCTCGCCGAAAGAGAGATATGAATATTCTTCGAAAGCATTTGACCTGATTGCTCACCTGATACCTCCGGATGAAAGCGAGCTTCCTTTGGAGGAATTAGCGGCACGGCTCGGCGGAACAAAAACGCACGGAACAGGAGGAAACTCCATCGGTGAAGAACCTCGCGAAGGCCGGTCACAGAGCGTTACCACGCGGCTTTTTACGGATATCGACGGCAACGAGAAAGACAACACTCCCAATATTGACGAACTGATGGCTGCCGTGCAGTCCTTTGCCAAGGATAAAAATGCGGCAATCCAGATCCTTTCCTACGAGGGGAGCTTTTCTGTCTTTAAGGGTGACGATTACGACTGTGCAGTCATCCACAAGGACATCAAAATCAATGAGAACCGGCCGAAGATCAATCTGAATCTTCGGATGGCGTATCAGAACATTTATAACCGCTATAAGATCAACATTCGCTCTTATAACACCCGTTTTGCCCAGATTCTGAAAGCGCAGGTAAGTGAACGGGAGGAGAAGTTCCAGTACGGAAGCGGGATCAGCTCCAAAAGGCTGGGAGATATCAAGAAGCGGTACTGGTATCGGAACGTGCAGGGGCAGGACGTTCCGGATATGGCAGTCCTTCTGCTGATCGACGGCTCAGGCTCCATGCACGGCGCCCGCAGGAAGGCCGCCATGTATTCCGCCGTGATCCTGCATGAGGTGCTGAAGCAGCAGAATATAACACACGCTGTCGTCGAGCACAGAGCCCGGTTTGAGGAACCGGAGATCGATGTCAATATCCTGCTGGGATTCGACGGCCGAG
>CAMOSC010000264.1 GCA_946624325.1 uncultured Clostridia bacterium | reverse complement strand
CGTTTTGCCACAGTACCGGAGCGGCGTCGGAAAGCGTGCCCTTCAGACGGTTATGCCTGCACATCAATGCCCTGTAGCAGAGCTGGAGCCGCTCATCCAGAATCTGCCAGAAAGCTTCTTCATCCCCGCCGGAGGAGCAGGCCGCATCCACAAGATTGATGGTGACGACGCCCTGGTTGAAACGCCCGTAATACTTCGGCTTTCCGGTTTCCGGATCAATGTAGGGGGTGAGGAAGGAACGGCAGCCCATGCAGGGATAGCACTGTCCGTCTCCGTTTTTGTCCACCTTCAGCTGCTTCATGATTTTCTCGGAGATATAATCCGGAACCATGCGCTTTGCCGTGCACTCCGCGGCAAGACGCGTGAGACCGTAATATCGGCTGCCGGGATGAATATTGTCTTCCTCCAGCACATAGAGAAGCTTCGGGAATGCGGGCGTTACATAGACGCCCTTTTCATTTTTAACGCCGCGGATGCGCTGGCGGAGCATTTCCTCAATAATAGCCACCAGGTCATCCCGGAGCTGCCCTTCGGGTACTTCATCAATGTACATAAAAACGGAGACGAAGGGAGCCTGTCCATTGGTGGTCATCAGGGTGATAACCTGATACTGGATAACCTGGACGCCGCTTCTGATTTCCTCGCGCACACGGGTTTCCGCAATCGCATTCACCTGTTCCTCTGAAGGGTTCATGCCGGCTGCTTCAAGTTCCTCACGCACCAGACTGCGGAACTTCTGACGGCTTACATCCACAAACGGGGCGAGGTGCGCGAGTGTAATACTCTGACCGCCGTACTGGGAGCTGGCAATCTGGGCGATGGACTGGGTGGCGATATTGCAGGCGGTCAGGAAACTCTTCGGCTTATCGATCATGGTTTCGCTGATGATGGTCCCGTTTTGAAGGATATCCTCCAGGTTGATGAGACAGCAGTTGTGCATATGCTGTGCATAGTAATCCGTATCATGGAAATGAATGATGCCCTGTTCGTGGGCTTCCACGATATCCTCCGGGAGGAGAAAGCGCTTAGTGATATCCTTGCTGACTTCGCCTGCGATATAGTCCCTCTGAACGCTGTTTACCGTAGGATTTTTGTTCGAGTTTTCCTGCTTGGCTTCCTCATTGTTGCATTCCAGCAGGCTCATGATCTGCTTATCCGTCGTGTTGGACTTGCGGACCAGGGCCCGCTTATAGCGGTAGGTAATATAATTTCTGGCCACTTTGAAGGCCCTGGTATCCATAATTTCATTTTCAACCAGGTCCTGAATTTCTTCCACCCCGAGCGCTCGACTGACCTCCCGGCAGTGCTCCTCGACATTGCGCGAGACAGTGAGGATCTGTTCCTCGGTGAGACGTTCCTCCGGAAGAACACTGGCATTGGCTTTCCGTACAGCAGTGATGATCTTCTCAATATCGAAAGGAACCTCGGTTCCGCTCCTTTTTATAATCTTCATTTCTGTGCGTTCCCTTTCCCTGCGGCTCAGACATCCGGTGCATCGGGCTTACCCATACAGACCGTGCCTGAGACAGGCGTTTTAGAATCAAACAGATACTTGTTCAGACTCAGACTCCGGAATTGGGAAAAACGCCATTCCTGGAGTCGTGGCGTGCCCGACGGAATACAACCTCGGGTGAACCACGGCGTTCATCCTGCGGAATCCATGATCCATCACAGATCTGCACGCGGCTCTGAACAGGAACATCAGATACATGATCTTGCGATCCTAAGAATGGATTATACAACATATCGTGTTTTTAGCAATACCAAAAACTCAATAATTATTTGACGAATCTGTAATATATGAGCGGGAAATGCCGTAGTTATGCGGGTTACAGGAGCATGAAACAGAAGTTTATCAAAAGCTAGCTAATTATTGGACGGATTGCCTGTGTATTGATTATTGACAGCATGAAGAACGTCTGTTCCCGCCCCATGGCCGGGAATATGCAACTTGTCCTAATTAAGACCTTAAAAGACTGGAAAAAACGGGAGAAGTTCATCTTGAAAAATAAGAAATTTCCCATTAAAATATAGCAAAGGATTTCAGAAGGTGCTTGAGTTTCGAAGCAGCTGTCTGTCCTTGATTCTGCCAATTGAAAATCCGGTACGGCGCATTCTTTTCGCGTCCGCCGGCTGCATGGCAGGATTGATATTTGCATTTCCACGGGATAACTTGTCGTAACACCTGCACAGGAAAGAGAGGAAACTATGGCAGAGAACAGACGTCCTGAGAACATGGAAAGAATTACAACACCAGAGCTTGCCCGGGCATTTATCGATGAGCAGATTAAAGCACTGCAGGAGCAGGTTGGAAGCAAAAAAGTACTGCTGGCTCTTTCGGGCGGAGTGGATTCCTCCGTTGTCGCCGCGCTCCTGATCCGCGCGGTCGGCGAACAGCTCATCTGTGTGCATGTCAACCACGGACTTCTCAGGAAGGGTGAGCCGGAGCAGGTGATCGAAGTTTTCCGCAATCAGATGAAGGCAAACCTCATCTATGTGGACGCATCCGACCGTTTCCTCGACAAACTGGCAGGCGTTACGGATCCCGAGCAGAAGCGCCATATCATCGGTGAAGAGTTTATTGACGTTTTCGCCGAGGAAGCAAGAAAGCTTTCCGATGTGGAATTCCTGGCACAGGGTACCATCTGGCCGGATATCCTGGAGAGTGAAGCCGGCATAAAGGCACATCACAACGCAGGCGGTCTTCCTGCGGATATTGCTGACCGCTTCGAACTCGTAGAGCCCGTTAAGATCTTGTTTAAGGATGAAGTGCGTATGGTCGGAAAAGAGCTCGGCCTTCCGGACGGCATGGTCTACCGCCAGCCCTTCCCGGGTCCCGGCCTCGGCGTCCGCTGCCCCGGAGCCATCACGAGAGACCGTCTGGAAGCGGTCCGCGAATCCGATGCCATTCTCCGTGAAGAATTTGTGAAGAACGGACTGGAAGGAAAAGTGTGGCAGTATTTTACGGTGGTACCGGACTTCAAGTCCACCGGTGTGAAAGACGGAAAGCGTACTTTCGCATGGCCCTGCATTATCCGCGCCATCAATACCACGGATGTTATGGAGGTTACCGTAGAGCATCTGCCTGCTGAACTCATTGATCATCTGGTTAAGCGCATCACTACTGAAGTGCCGGGAATCAATCGCGTATTGATTGATTATACTCCGAAGCCTCCGGCGACGGTGGAGTACGAATAAGAAAACGCCCGAAAAGAAGTCAGTATTTATGCGGGTTCCAAACAAATTCCGTTAAGTGCTGGCAACAGATTGGCA
>CAMOSC010000263.1 GCA_946624325.1 uncultured Clostridia bacterium | reverse complement strand
CCTTCTCTCTGCCTGCTGTATTTGAGCATTTGGCCCTCCAAAAATAAGAATCATTCTTATTTTTATTATAGCATAACATTCGGCGGTTTGCAAGTGCTGTTTGGCTCAATTCCGGTTTTCCGACGTTCCCTGTAAAATCATCCGCAGAGCCGTGAAGAACCTCTGCATCTGTTCATCCGTACCGACCGTAATCCGCAGGTAATCACTGATCCGCGGCCTGTTAAAATACCGCACATAAATACCCTGCTTCTTCAGTTCTTCAAAAAGGAATGCCGCGGGAACCTGCTCATGCCGGGCAAAAATAAAGTTGGAAGCGGAATCCGGGAAGGAAAAACCCAGTTCTTTAAGAATCTGCTTGCTCTCCTCTCTCGTGCGGATGATTCTGGCCGTACATTCCGCAAAATATTCCGTGTCCAGTACAGCCGCCGTACCGATTTCCAGGGCCGGCCTGCTCAGCGTATAGGAATTGAAGGAATACTTGACATCATTCAAGGCGCGTATCAAGGCCGGACTGCCCAGTGCATAACCGATCCGCATACCGGCCAGCGAGCGCGATTTCGAGAAGGTCTGCACCACAAGCAGATTCTCGTAGCGCGAAAGCAGGGAGACTGCCGACGGCTTCCCGGCGAAATCGATATAGGCTTCATCCACGATCATCAGGGAAGAGGGGTTATGCTTCAGAATATCTTCGATCAGCTCCAAAGGCTCGTAAACACCCGTCGGGGCATTCGGGTTCGGAAAGATGATTCCCCCGTTTTCTATGAAATAATCCTCCCGGCGGATCGTGAAATCCTCCCGCAAAGGTCTTGTCAGATACGGGATACGGTACAGATCTGCCCAGACATCGTAAAAGGAATATGTGATGTCCGGGAAAAGAATCGGCTTATCGCTGTTAAAAAAAGTCAGGAAGCACAGAGACAGCACATCATCCGAGCCCACGCCGGCAAACACCTGGGAAGTATCCAGGCCATAGCAGGATGCCAGGGCTTCACACAGCACGGAATTTGCCGGATCCGGATACAGGCGAAGGGAATCGGCGGAAAACCTTTCCAGCGCCTCGGTCACCTTCGGTGATGGCGGATACGGGTTTTCATTCGTGTTCAGCTTGATGATGCCGGCTTCGCGCGGCTGCTCACCGGGGACATAAGGTTCAACCTTTCTAATATAATCCTTCCAGTTTCCCATTTGTTCTCCCTTCCATCCTTCAGCCGGCGTATCCTGTTCCGGAAGCACCCGCATCAGCTTTTCAATCCGCGTATCCGGAAGATCAGCCGTGCGGCAAGGAAAGCGATCAGCACGCCGCACAGTACACCCGACGCATCCACAAGGATGTCGAAAGCCTGCGGTGACCG
The DNA here is from genome assembly GCA_946624325.1 of uncultured Clostridia bacterium. GTDB lineage: Bacteria > Bacillota > Clostridia > Lachnospirales > Lachnospiraceae > Anthropogastromicrobium. The sequence goes on along the minus strand of CAMOSC010000263.1, from coordinate 1,948 downwards.
GCCGGCGGAAAAATGCTGATGAAATTCGTCGCTCATGGCATACAGCGTCCCGATGCAGAATGCCGCGGTATACGGCACAAGCCTGCGGGTGAAGGTTTTGAGCCAGCCCGTCAGAAGTATGCCCAAGACCATGAATTCCGTGAAATGGGCGCCTTTCCGGATATACAGGGAAAGTATGCTGCGCACGGACAGCTGGTCGGCGGGCTTCATGGTTTTGTAGCCGCTTACGAAATGACTGGCGACAGCCTCCACGACTACCCCGCTGGTTTTCGACGAATGCTCCGCATCCTGCGCCGAAAACAGGAAAATAACCGTCATCCACGCAAGCACCGCGATCAGCCGTATCACAAACCGGCGGTTTTTAGCGGTCAATATATTTCCCATCCATAACATCCTTCAGATAGGCTCCGTACTGGTTCTTCTTGTAAAGCTCATACAGTTCGGCCATCTGTTCTCTTGAAATCCAGCCGTTCAGATACGCAATTTCCTCCAGGCATGCGATTTTACGATGCTGATGGGTTTCTATGGTTTTTACAAAGTTGGTCGCATCAACCAGGGATTCATGGGTTCCGGTATCCAGCCAGGTAAAGCCCTGTCCGAGAAGTTCGACATTCAGTTCCCCCTGTTCCAGATAAATCCGGTTCAGGTCCGTGATTTCCAGCTCGCCTCTGGCCGAAGGCTTCAGGTTCCTGGCATACTCCACAACTCTGTTGTCATAGAAATAAAGCCCCGTAACGCAGTAATTGCTCTTGGGTTTCTCGGGCTTTTCCTCAATAGATACGGCTTTCCCGCTCGCATCAAACTCAACGATGCCGAATCGTTCCGGATCGTCCACATAATAACCGAATACAGTGGCTCCCGTCTCGCGTGAGGCTGCGTTTTTCAGACGCGCTTTCAGCCCGTGCCCGTGGAATATGTTGTCTCCCAGGACCATTGCCACACTGTCGGACCCGATAAACTCCGCTCCGATGATAAAAGCCTGTGCTAGGCCGTCGGGACTCGGCTGTACCGCATAGGAAAGACTTATGCCAAATTCATGTCCGTCTCCCAGAAGCGTCTGGAAACGGGGCGTGTCGTCGGGCGTGGAAATAATGAGGATTTCCCGGATTCCCGCATTCATCAGAATGGAGAGGGGATAATAGATCATGGGCTTGTCATAAATCGGCAGCAGCTGCTTGGATGTCACCCTTGTCAGCGGGTAGAGACGGGTTCCGCTTCCTCCCGCAAGTATAATACCCTTCATAGAAACAATCCTCCTGGGCGGTCATTTTCTGCCAGTATACCATAGTGCCTTGCTTTTTTCAACAGCCATTTGGCAGGAGGAGCCGGTGCCGGAGCGTATCCGTCAGCGTCTCTCCATAGGCTTCAAAGCACACTGCCAGGATGTCCTTGCCGCCTTCTGCCGGATGTGCTATGATAAGAAGAAGTTTACGCTGTGAAAATGATTTGGAAAGGTCAAGTGGAGGTTTTATGCTTCAGGTTTCACATATCGCAAAAAACTACCGGAAAAATCCCGTTCTGACGGATGTGAATTTCACTGCCGGCGGCGGTGAATGCATCGGGTTAATCGGTCATAACGGCTGTGGGAAATCCACGCTTCTGCAGATCCTGGCCGGGATTCTGAAGCCCGATTCGGGATCCGTGCTTTTTAACGGGGAAGACCTGCTGAAAAACCGGAAGCGTCTGGAGGCTTCGGTCGGGTTTGTGCCCCAGGAGAATCCTCTTTTTGAGGATGCAACGGCCCTGGAACACCTCAGACTCTGGTACAGCGGCACCGGATGCAGTCTGTCCCGGGACCTCAGGGAGGGATTGCCCGCACGCCTCGGCGTGGATACCTTTCTGGACCGCAGGGTATCATCCCTTTCCGGCGGCATGAAAAAGCGGCTGGCACTCGCCTGTACGCTGTGCCGGAAGCCCTCCGTCATTCTGATGGATGAACCGGCGGCGG
>CAMOSC010000262.1 GCA_946624325.1 uncultured Clostridia bacterium | reverse complement strand
AACGTCCCGGCTATTCCAGGATGTGTTCAAACGTACGAGCTGCAAATGCTGCCTGCCAGCCCCCGTAATACGTGTTCAGCGTTTCAGTCACCTTCGCCTGGTCCCAGCCGCCGAAATGAACGGAAACATCCAGCAGTCCGTACATGGCATAGCTCATACGGGTTGCCGCTATCGCATACTCCTTCATGTTCTGCGACAGCGTGTCATCCAGCTGGTAAGCGCGGATCAGACCGAATTCGTTCCATCCGTTGCGCAGGCCTTCGGGCGCGATGGCCAGCTTCAGCGGGTCAGACGAGGCCGTAACCGTCTGGTACAGGTACGCGCTTGCGGCCTGGTTCTTCAGGATGGCCTGGGAAGCCTGGGGCAGCGTGATATCCACGGATGCGAGGCTGCTCATAACGGCATAATTGGAATTGAGCTCCGCAGCCGCGATCTCATGTATTTCCTCCGGCGTAAGGTCTGTTCCGGAAAGCTTTCTCAGCAGATACCTGTAGTACTCCGCTCCGCCTTCCACATCGCACAGGCGCTGACCGGAAAGGCTTTCGTTGTTGCGGAAGGCAAAACCTTCCTCCTCAATTTCCATATGGTCGGTCAGGATCTCATAAAGTTCCTGCTCCTCCTGCGTCAGATCGGATATATCAGCCTTCAGCAGCTGCTGCCTGGCCGTTTCAAAGTCCGGATTATCCACCGAAAGTGCAGTCGGATCGGCCTCCACCGCCTCCGTGAAGGCTTTGCACACAGCCGCAAAGGTGAGCGTCTGTTCCTTGGTCTCCTCCTCTGTCTCCGTACGCTCTTCACGGGGAAGGCCGGCATCTTCCGTTTCCTGTTCGGAAACAGCAGTGCTCTCTGCACCGCCCTGCTCCTGTTCGGTATCCGCCGGTGCGGCAGTGTCCATCTCCTGCTGCGTCAGCCTGCCGGAATTCCGTGCGGCTGCTGTTTCATCCTCAGGGGCCTGCTTTTTGGTCTGCTGCAGGGAAAGAATAATGCCGCCGGCGGTCAGTCCTGCGATCAGCAGCACCACAGCGGCGATGGGGAGCAGCAGCCCCAGCCTTCTGCGCATCTGCCTCCTGCGTTTCCGTTTCATTCTCTCCTGTGCAGTCATAGCGGTTCCATCCTTTATTGTCGTATCATTTTGTGTTATGTTCAGAGCCGGACAGTCATCTGCCCCGGCAGTATGCCCTGCGTTATATACGCATACTATATTAACTATACAATTTTCTGCGATAAATATCAATCTTTTTTTGAGCTACTTGTAATATTTTTACGATCGTGGTATATTTAGGGAAGCGCTGATTGCGGCGCACGCAAGCGAGCGAATCAAGCACATCATGTCTACAGGAGGAACCCATGAAAAAGCCATATTACCTGACTACTGCAATAGCCTATACATCCGGAAAGCCGCATATCGGCAACACCTATGAAATCATCCTGGCCGATTCCATCGTCCGGTTTAAGCGAATGCAGGGATATGATGTGCGTTTCCAGACCGGTACCGACGAACACGGCCAGAAAATTGAGCTCAAGGCCCAGGAAGCCGGGAAAACCCCGCAGGAATTCGTGGACGGTATTGCCGACGAAATCAAGAAGACCTATCATCTTATGAACACGTCCTATGACAAGTTCATCCGCACGACCGACAAAGACCACGAAAAACGAGTTCAGAAAATATTCCGCAAGCTTTACGATAAGGGCGACATTTATAAAGGCGAATACGAGGGCATGTACTGCACGCCCTGCGAATCTTTCTTCACCGCATCCCAGCTTGTGGACGGAAAATGCCCGGACTGCGGGCGTCCTGTCCAGCCCGCAAAGGAAGAGGCATACTTTTTCCGTATGAGCAAATATGCCGACCGTCTCATCAAGCACATCAACGAGAATCCGGATTTTATCCAGCCGGAATCCCGCAAGAATGAGATGATGAACAACTTCCTGCTGCCGGGCCTTCAGGATCTCTGTGTATCCCGCACCTCCTTCAAGTGGGGCATCCCGGTGGATTTCGACCCGCGCCATGTCGTGTATGTCTGGATTGACGCGCTCTCCAACTACATCACCGGCCTGGGCTACAATATCGACGAGCCCAATGACCCGCTGTTTGAGAAATACTGGCCGGCGGACGTCCACCTGATCGGCAAGGATATCCTCCGCTTCCATACCATCTACTGGCCCATCATGCTGATGGCGCTGGATCTCCCGCTCCCCAAGCAGGTCTTCGGCCATCCCTGGCTCCTGCAGGGCGACGGAAAGATGAGCAAATCCAAGGGCAACGTCATTTACGCGGATGAGCTGGTGCATTTCTTCGGCGTGGACGCCGTGCGCTATTTCGTCCTGCATGAGATGCCCTTTGAAAATGACGGCGTCATCACATGGGAGCTGATGATCGAGCGCATGAATTCCGATCTCGCCAATACGCTCGGCAACCTGGTAAACCGCACGGTGGCCATGAGCAATAAGTATTTCGGAGGCATTCTGACAGACGCGCACGCCGCGGAGCCCGTGGATGAGGAGCTGAAGGCCGCCGCCATGAACGCCGTCTCCCAGACCGCCGCAAAGATGGAGCGCCTGCGCGTAGCTGACGCCATTACGGAAATTTTCAATCTCTTCAAGCGCTGCAACAAATATATCGACGAGACCACGCCCTGGGTGCTCGCGAAGGATGATGCGAAAAAAGACCGTCTCGCCACGGTTCTCTACAACCTCGCGGAGGGGATCCTGATAGGGGCTTCCCTGCTCTTCCCCTTCATGCCGGAGACCGCGGAAAAGATTGCCGCGCAGTTAAACGGAAAGCTCCGCGATATGGAAGATCTGGATTCCTTCGGGAAACTGGCTTCCGGCACGAAGGTAGTCGAAAAGCCCGAAATCCTCTTCGCGCGTCTGGATGCCGAAAAGACCATTGCCGAGATTGACGCGATGATGGAGGCCAAGAAAGCGGCCGCCGCTGCCGCGGCAGGAACCACGGCACAGGCTTCCGAAGGCTCCTCTTCCGGAGCTTCCGAGGCTGTTCCCGGATCGGAGGCATCCGGTGAAGCTGCCGAAGCCGAACCGGCCGAAATCGCATTCGAGCAGAAGCCGGAAGTCGAATACGAGGATTTCTCGAAGCTGCAGTTTGCCGTGGGCGAGGTAATCGCCTGCGAGGCTGTGAAGAAGTCCAAGAAGCTTCTCTGCTCTCAGGTGAAGATCGGCGATACCGTCAAGCAGATTCTCTCCGGCATCCGTGCGTGGTACACGCCGGAGGAGATGGTCGGCAAGAAGGTCATGGTGCTCTGCAACCTGAAGCCCGCCACCATGGCCGGCCTGAAATCGGAGGGCATGCTGCTGTGCGCCGAGGACAGCGAGGGAAATCTTGCGCTGATGACTCCCGAAAAAGCG
>CAMOSC010000261.1 GCA_946624325.1 uncultured Clostridia bacterium | reverse complement strand
GTTTTTTTCGGTCTGAGTATACCATCGGAAGCAGGTTTGGTCAAGACGGATAATCCCGAAAGACTTGCAACTGTCAGAAAAATGTGTTAAGATAATAAACAAAACAATCCGGAAACGGTAAATATGCTGGCGGCCTGCCGGCAGGAGCCCGCTTCCGCGTGTGCTGCAGTGATGATCTGTTCATAGGCCGTATGAGAGGAGCGATATTATGACCTATATCCAACATAAATCGGAAGAATCCGTGGAAGATTACCTTGAAACCATACTGATGCTGGGCGAAAAGCATCCGGTTGTGCGGTCTATTGATATCGCAAATGAAATGCATTTTTCAAAACCGAGCGTCAGCGTAGCCATGAAAAACCTGCGCGGCAAGGAATACATTACCGTCTCTGATGAGGGATATATTTTCCTGACCGAGAGCGGGAAGAAAATTGCGGAGGAGGTTTATGACCGTCACAAGGTGCTTTCCTCCTGGCTGATGAGCCTGGGTATCGATAAGGTCACCGCCGTTTCCGATGCCTGTAAGATGGAGCACGACATGAGTCCCGAAAGCTTTGCAGCCATTAAGAAATTCCTGCAGGAGCATGTGCAGGAAGTTGAATAAAGAAGCAAAGGCAGGTCCTCTGACGTATTATACCGCGTCAGAGGACCTGCCTTTGCGATTTGCCGCTGAAAGACCTGCCGGTGTTTTATGAAGATATTTCCGCGAAGAGATTTTCACAAACCATTCAAAATCAAAACACAGTTTTAACACAATTGCGCTGTATCCTTACGTTGTCAGATGAAGAGAGGGTTCCGAAAAGAACCTGCCGCGGTATCCGCGGTCTGGCTGACACAGGAATATGGAAAAGCCGGGTTCCCCGAAACCTGTCCGGGACGGTATGGGCTTCCGGGAATCCGTTGAACCTTTCAGAAGGAGGCAGTGATTATGTTAAAGAACAGCAGAAATGATGATTTTGAAATTCTGGAAGAGGATATCTTTGAGGATGCTCCGAAAGCACAGACAAAGAAACACGGGACAAAGAAGAAGGCTCTGATTGCAGCCGGTGCCCTGATGCTCTCAGGCGCTTTCGCAGCGGGCTCCATGTACGGTTCCCTCGGTACGGATTATGCCCTGGCGGAAACCGCTGAAACCACCGAAGCGGCGGAAGCCGAAGAGGCGGAAAACTACGAGATTTATACCGGAGATTTTAAACAGACCGCCATGCTGGAGGATGTACAGGCCGATTCCGTTCTGCCGGATCTTTCGGCCGTTGTGGAATCCGCGCTTGCATCAGTGGTTTCCATCACCAACACCATCGAGATGACTACCACCGGCGGCGGTCAGAGCGCTGACCCGTTTGAGTACTGGTTCGGCTTCGGCGGCAGGAATTACAATTACGGACAGGATCAGACACCCTCTACCCAGGAGGCCCAGGCGGCCGGTTCGGGCGTGATTATCGGAGAGAACGGCGAGGAGCTGTTAATTGCCACAAACAACCATGTGGCGGTCTACGATGAATCCGGGAACAGCTATTTCTACTCCTACACGGCAACCACCAAGGAACTGAAAGTGACCTTCGTGGACGGCACGGAGCATGTGGCTACGCTGAAGGGTGCGAACAAGAGAGCTGACCTGGCAGTCATAGCGGTTCCGCTTTCCGATCTGAGCGAGGAGACTAAGGATGCCATCCGCGTCGCGACCATCAGCGACGATGAGGTGAAGGTCGGACAGGGCGTCATCGCCATCGGCAATGCGCTCGGCAAAGGACAGACCGCTACAGTGGGTTATGTATCTGCGCTGGATCGTGACGTAACCACCGAGGACGGCATTACCAGAACCGAGATGCAGGTTGACGCAGCCATCAATAAAGGCAACAGCGGCGGCGGACTTTTCAACAGCAAGGGTGAATTGATCGGTATTAACTCCGCAAAGAACACCTCCCAGGGCGTCGAGGCCTTTGGTTACGCCATCCCGCTTTCCTCCGCAAAGGATATCCTGAACCAGCTTAAGGATCAGACTCCGAGGGATGTCCTGGCCGTTGATGAGCGTGGGTACCTCGGTATCTACGGACAGGATGTGGATACAGTCCGCGTGAACAACTATGGATTCCCGGCAGGCGCTCAGATCGTGAGCATTACTCCTGAAAGCCCGGCTGAAGCTGCAGGCCTCCAGATCAACGATATCATTACCGCTGTAAACGGCGTCGACATTATGAGCTATGAGGAGCTGAGGACGGAGCTGAGCTACTATGCGCCGGATACCGAAATCCTTCTGACGGTACAGCGTATCGAGGGCAATGAGTTTGTGGAGGAAAACATCTCCGTGACTCTTGCAAGCCACGATTCCATGATGCAGTAAGCCGTGCGGGAAGCCGTGTCAGGCAGACAGCGGCAATAAGCCGGGAGACCGGTGATGTTCGGAAATAAACCTATGTATTCAGAATAATTCCTTTCTAAAAGCCCGGCAGGCCGTTCCTGCCGGGCTTTAATATGTGGAAAACAGCTCCTCTGTGTCTGGCCGGAAGCTTTCGGTGTTATCAGTAAAGCTTCGTACCGCAGTATCCGCAGAAACGTCCGCCGTCGGTAGGTCCGCCGCAGCTCGGACAGGTTTTCGGATAATCCTTCGGAAGTGCGGAGGACGAGCCGGAACCCTGCGTCTGGGCAGAAGAAGTGCTGCCGCTCTGTGCGGCGCTGTTTGCCATGTTCTCGAAAGCGGACAGGATGGATCCGCCGATTGCGGCGGCAGCCATGGCAGCGGCTGCGTCGGCCATGCCGGAGGCCTGGTGAGATGCATGAGATGCCGGCTTCGGCGATGGCGGTGCGGCGTTCGCGGGTTTAACGGGCGGCTTGGGAGGCGTCTGTGGCTTGGACTGGGGCTTTGGCTGCGGGATTGCCTGAACCGGCGGCTTAGGCTGCTGTGCCTGCGGTTTTACCGGGCGGACCGGGGTAACCGGGCCGGCGGCCTGGGCGGGCTTGGACGCCGCCGTGCCGCCATAGGGTGTCGCCTGCTTGCCGGACTGGCCTATAGGCTTTACGCCGGCGGTATTTCCCATACGGTGCCCCTGGAGGGCCTGGGCTTCATGCGGCTGTGCCTGGGATTTCCTGCGGGCTTCTTCCCTGGAAGCGCCTTTTCCTGTACTGTTTCCGGATGGTTTCATGGTGATCTCCTTTCTACGGGATGTTTTCACTAGGTAATTGTGAAACTCCAGAAGCCGCATAATTACGGCATTCTTTTCTTCAAAAAAAGGTTACTGTTCAGAGCCAGACTCCAGAAATGGCAAAAAGCAGCCATTTCTGGAGTTGTGGCGTGCTCGCCAGATGCAAATCCGTGCGAAGTCATGGATTTCAGCCAGCTGAATCCATGACTTCACACAGATTTGCGCCTGGCTCTGAACAGTAACAAAAAAAGAAACAACTCCTC
>CAMOSC010000260.1 GCA_946624325.1 uncultured Clostridia bacterium | reverse complement strand
CATCCGATTCCGCAGGCGGACATTCGCAGCCTCCGGCTGCTCATGTCCTACGCCCGGCAAATGCGGCTCTGTGCAAGCACAGCCGCGCTTGCAGGGCTTGCTGCGCAAAAAGCGGTCCTTTCCGAACTTGCCGCGCACTCTCCGGATGTCACTCTGTGGGAAATCACGGATTATAACGGAATCCATGATTCTTCCCAAAGTTGCGCCCCGCTCAAAACAGCGGCAAAAATTCAAGTTCTTACACTGTTTCCGGAAATACTTTTCATGACAAGTCAGTACATCCGATATATAATAAAGAACAGGAACAATTATACACGGCGGATAATCAGACAGGTATAAGCTATTCTGCAAGGAGGTACTCATGGAAGGAAAAATGAAGGTCTGTGTACTGACCGGAAAACAGCAGCTGGAATGGACCGAACGCGATATTCCGCAGCCGGGTAAGGGCGAGCTGCAGATCAAGCTGGAGTATGTGGGTGTGTGCGGTTCCGATCTGCATTTTTATCAGGACGGAAGGCTCGCCAACTGGGAGCTGGACGGACCGCTGGCACTGGGACATGAACCCGGCGGCGTGGTCACTGCCATCGGCGAGGGCGTGGAAGGCTTTGCGGTGGGTGACAAGGTTTCCATCGAACCTGCCGTTCCCTGCGGCGAGTGCGAGGACTGTAAGAAGGGGCATTATAATCTGTGCAGTCATATCAAGATGCTCGCCATTCCTCACGAGCGTGACGGCGTAAATGCCGAATACTGCACCCACAAAGCTTCCATGTGCTACAAGCTTCCCGACAACATGGATACCATGGAAGGCGCCCTGATTGAGCCTTTAAGCGTAGGCTTCCACGCCACGGAGCTCTCCAATGCCAGGGCCGGGGAGACAGCCATTGTCCTCGGGACCGGCTGCATCGGCCTGTGCACCATCATGTGTCTGAAGGCAAAGGGCATTGAAGAGATTTATGCCGTAGATGTGATGGATAAGCGGTTGGAGAAAGCCCTGGAGGTCGGCGCAACACGCGTGTTCAACAGCACACGCGAAAGCATTGAGGAATTCGCCAAAACCCTCCCGGGCGGCGGCGCAGACCTGGTCTATGAGTGTGCCGGTAACCGTCATACCACCCTGCAGAGCTGCAAGCTGATCCGCCGCGCAGGCCGCGTAACGCTCGTCGGCGTATCCCCGGAGCCGGTGCTGGAGCTGGATCTCGCCACCCTCAACGCCATGGAGGGCACCGTCTATTCCGTCTACCGCTACCGCAACACCTGGGATAAGTGCATCAAGGCCGTATCCGCGGGCATCATCCCGTTGAAGAAGATCGTCTCCCACGTCTTTGATTTCGAGGACTGCATCAACGCCATCGATTACAGCCTGAACCACAAGGATGAGGTCATCAAAGCCGTTGTCCGGATGAAATAAGGGCTGCTTGCCGCAGACTTAAAGACGACAAGAGGAGACATATTTTGCCCACGGCTGCGCCTTTTGCAGGCGTGGCTGCAAAATAGTCATCCGTGACCAGAAGGTCAAACTGCGAAACTGCGTTTCGGGAGGAGTATACTCAATATGCGAAAAGACGACAGCCGGTATCAGGCTTATCTTTCCATGCTTCGCGAGGAGCTGGTCCCCGCCATGGGCTGCACCGAACCTATCTCCGTTGCATATGCCGCCGCAAAAGCGCGCGATGTTCTGGGCTGCATGCCCGATTCGGTTACAATCGGCTGCAGCGGAAGCATCATCAAGAACGTCAAGAGCGTTATTGTGCCCAATACCGGCGGCATGAAGGGGCTCGAAGCGGCGGCTGCAGCCGGTATTGCCGCTGGATCCGCCGAAAAAAAGCTGGAGGTCATCTCCGACGTCCGGCCGTCGCAGTTTGATGCTATCCGCCGCTGTCTGGAACAGACGGATATCCGTGTGGAGCACCTTGATACGGACCGGGTATTCGAAATCCACATGACCCTGCGGCATGGCGCGGACACTGCAGAGGTTTTCATTGAGGATACCCACACCGGCATTGTCCGGATTGCCAAAAACGGGGAGACTGTCTACAAAGACTCCGGTTCCGTGGCCTCCGGCAATACGCGGGAAGATGAGGAAGCCGTCCTGAACGTCGCGGACATTTACGATTTTGCCTCCTCCCTGGATGTAGAGGATGTAAAGCCCATCCTGTCCAGACAGATTGATTTCAACATGGCGATCGCCGAGGAAGGGCTGAAAAACGACTATGGCGCGAATATCGGCAAAACCCTGCTCCGTTTCCACGGCGGGGATGACGCATCGGTCGAAACAAAAGCCCGTGCCATGGCAGCCGCGGCTTCCGATGCCCGTATGAACGGCTGCAGCCTGCCCGTGGTCATCAATTCCGGCAGCGGCAACCAGGGCATCACCGCATCCGTCCCGGTCATTGTCTATGCCAGACAGATGCAGGTTTCCGAGGAGCTTCTTTACCGGGCCCTCGCCCTCTCCAACCTGATCGCCATCGACCAGAAAAAGTATATCGGCACCCTCTCCGCCTTCTGCGGGGCTGTCTGCGCAGGCGTGGGAGCCGGGGCCGGTATCGCGTTCCTGATGGGTGAGGACCTCGTTACCATTGCCCATACCGTAGTCAATGCCCTGGCCATCCTGCCCGGGATGATCTGCGACGGGGCAAAGCCCTCCTGTGCCGCCAAGATTTCCCAGGCGGTGGAGGCCGGTATTTTCGGCCTGCAGATGTACAAAAACGGTCAGGAATTCTATGCCGGGGACGGCATCGTGGTCAAGGGCGTCGATAACAATGTGCGGATGGTCGGAAGGCTCGGACGCCAGGGCATGAAGGATACCAACCGGGAAATCATTGAGATGATGCTCGGAAAGGAACCTAACGAGAACCGCTGCCTGTAAAAAAACACCGGGCTATGTGCGCAAAAAGCGCGCACATAGCCCGGCTCACTCATTCGGGGTTTCCGCAGTGCAAAAAGACGCACTGCTCCACCCCTCATGAGGGGCGCTCGCCAGGGTCATGAAAAAAATGCTCTTGCCTCAAGGCATGGCATTTTTCCTCACGGCTCTGGCTTACTGTTTATTCATACTTGCGCATCAGCTCAGCCAGTGCCGGATCTACCTCCGGCTCTGGCTCACTGTTTATTCATACTTGCGCATCAGCTCAGCCAGTGCCGGATCCACTTCCGGCTCCGTTTTCTCTGTATTCCCGGAGTGTGCCGAGTCCCCGGCAGGAGCAGCCGCTTCCTCAGCCAGACTCTGCTCTGCGGCTTCCAGACCCTGCGCAACTTCCTCAATCAGATTTTTCCGCTCGGCATCAAGGGCGTTCATGGCTTCAGGCACCTTGCCCTCCACTGCTGCGGCGGCCTGCCCCAGCCCGCCCTCAGCCTGTTCAGGCTCTGTCCCGCCGGCATCCTTCGATACCTGCTGTGCTGCCGCGG
>CAMOSC010000259.1 GCA_946624325.1 uncultured Clostridia bacterium | reverse complement strand
GGCAAAGGGTACTACAGCCGATCAAAACACCGGGGCGCGGATACCATTATGGCCACGCCTGAGGCGGGCCGTTTTCAGGGTAACCGTTATGTCCGGGAAGCTTAGGGCAGAGCATGGACTGCATTGACAGAAGAGAGGAAAGTATGAAGAGAAAAGCTTTATTTATCGGCGGAACCGGAACCATCAGTACGGCAATATCGCAGCTTGCGGTACGGGAAAACTGGGAGCTGTACGTGATTAACCGCGGAAGCCATAACGATGAGATCCCGGCGGAGGTGCATATTATTCAGGGAGACATCAACAATGAGGCGGAGATAGCCGCAAAGCTTTCCGGCATGCGGTTCGATACGGTATGTGATTTTATCGGTTTCGTACCGTCTCAGATTGAAAGGGATCTGCGTCTGTTTTCGGGTATTGCGAAGCAGTACATGTATATCAGTTCGGCTTCGGCATATCATAAACCGGTGCGGGATTACCGTATCACGGAAGCGACAGCGCTGGCCAATCCTTACTGGGAATATTCCAGAAACAAAATTGCATGCGAAGAGCTGCTGATGAAGAAATATCGGGAGGAGGGCTTCCCGGTGACGATTATCCGCCCGAGCCATACCTACGGCGACCGCTCCATGCCTCTTGGCGTACACGGGAAGTGCGGCAGTTACCAGGTGCTCAAGCGCATGATGGAAGGGAAGCCCATCATCATCCACGGGGACGGGACATCCCTTTGGACATTAACCTATAATGCCGATTTTGCAAAAGGCTTCGTAGGGCTCATGGGCAATCCGCATGCCATCGGGGAGGCATTCCAGATCACCTCCGACGAAACGCTGACCTGGAATCAGATTCACGAGGTTATTGCAGATGCTCTGGGCGTGGAGCTGAAGGCGTACCATGTTTCCTCCGAATTCCTTGCCGCTGTCAGCAATTATGATTTTGAGGGCGGGCTGATCGGCGATAAAGCCTGCTCCGTTGTATTTGACAACAGTAAGCTGAAGAAAGCGGTCCCGGGCTTCCAGGCGACAGTACGGTTTGAGGAAGGCGCACGCCGCGTCCTGGATTATATCCAGGCCCATCCGGAGTGCCAGGTGGAGGATCCGGAATTTGACGCCTGGTGCGACAGAGTGATTGATGCACTGGAAGCGGCTAAGAAAGAGCTGATTTGACAAGCGTTTCCCTAAAATGGGTTAGGAACTGCTGCAGAATCATTTGGACATCATAGGCCAACTGCTCCAGTTATTTCTGAACAGTTCCTTAGTTCGGAGCCGGACCCCGGAAAAACTGAAAGCAGCTCTCCGGCTGAAAGGAATGAAGAATATGGCTGAAATCAGATTTGAGAAGAACCGCATGCGTGCTGCCGCCTATGACGGTATGAAAGAAGCGGGAGAATGTGTCGTTGAGGTGGGAAACGGCTGCTGGACAATTATCCATACCGGCGTGGATAAAGCTTACGGAGGGCAGGGCATAGCCGGAAAACTGGTGCAGTGCGTGGCGGATGAAGCCCGCAGGGAAGGTCTGAAGGTGGTGCCGAGCTGTTCCTATGCGAAGGCGTGGTTTGAAAAGCACGAGGAATACAGGGATCTGCTCCGGGACTGATTCAGGAACTGTATGCAGACGGAGAATTACCATAAGGCTACGGATGAAGCCCGTACCGGAGGAGACATATTTTGCCCGCGGCTGCGCTCTTTGCAGGCGCGGCTGCAAAATAGTCATCCGTGGCCAATAGGTCAAAGTACAGGACTTCGTTTTGGGAGGAGGGAAAGAATGACCTATCAGGAAATCAGTGAATATCCTGAAGTAATTGCGTATAACAGAAAAGCAGAGAAGATCAGCAAGGCGGCGGGAGAACCGAATATTTCCGGAGAACATCTGATGATTGTGGCAGATGGTGCGTCGGGCATACTCCGCCTTACCGGGGAATCGGAGGAACGTGCAGAACTGGCCGGAATAGCCGGATATCTTTCCGAGATTGGCGTTGTGCTCAGCAGGACAGAGGTGAAAAAGTACAGTGCGCTGCTTGCGGAAACGCTGCTGAAAGGCATGGATTTCGGTATAGCGGAGCGGCTTGAGGTGATCTCTGCCATAGCCCATAGCGGAGATGCGAACAAGTCCTGCACGGATCCCCTCGCCGCGGCGGTTATTCTGGCGGACCGCACCGATGTGCGGCGCAACCGTGTGCGGGAAAAGCCGCAGACGCAGTTCACGGATGAAGACCGTATCTGCTTTGCCGTCATTGGGTCCAATCTGAAATATGACCGGGATAAGAAACAGTTTGTGCTGGAATTGGAGATTGACGAGGAATTCTGCAGTCAGGAAAACTTCCTTCAGCTCTTTCTGCCAAGGCTGCTCGATTGCCGCAGGGCGGCCGGAGCTTTAAACAGCAGGTTCTCCATCAGACTCAACGGCAAGAATCCGCTCTGATCCTGTGCGTATATGCCTGTCAGGAGCCGCATAGCCTTCCACCTTGAGCCATGCCGACAGATTGCAGCGTGAAAAGCATACGCTGCGATTGGCACGGCTCTAACGCATGGCTCATTGCTGCGCGCAAAACTGTGAGAGCCGGGTATGTACCCGGCTCTCACAGTTTTGAACATGCTTATGTCAGAAATCAGGAAAGCTGTATTAACAGCATGCTGCGTGATGATGCCTTATGGGGGCTTCATGCACCTGGTCCTTTTCCGGCTTTTCCGTACCTACCGAGAGGTGCATGACCCGCTCGCGGATTTCCTGGGTGCGGCCCTGATTCCAGAACTGGGTGCCGATATACCCGCAGGTTCTTCTGGCAACATTCATGCGGTTCTGATCACGGTTGCCGCAATTCGGGCATTCCCAGACGAGCTTCCCGTCATCCTCAACGATGCGGATTTCGCCGTCGAAACCGCAGCACTGGCAGAAATCGCTCTTCGTATTGAGCTCGGCATACATGATGTTGTCATAGATGAATTTCATGACAGCGAGAACAGCATCGAGATTCCCGGACATATTGGGGACTTCCACATAGCTGATGGCACCGCCCGGTGAGAGCGCCTGGAACTGGGCTTCAAATTTCAGCTTATCAAAGGCGTTGATGTTTTCAGTCACATGGACATGATAACTGTTTGTGATATAATTTCGGTCTGTTACCCCCGGAATCTTTCCAAAACGCTTCTGAAGACACTTTGCAAATTTATAGGTGGTGGACTCCAGCGGAGTGCCGTACAGGCTGAAATCCATGTTGTTCTCAGCCTTCCATTTCGCACAGGCTTCATTGAGGCGTTTCATGACGCGCAGCGCAAACTCCGTACCGGCCGGGTCCGTATGGGAAACACCCTTCATGTAGCGCGTGCATTCGCACAGGCCCGCATAGCCCAGTGAGATAGTAGAGTAACCGCCGTAGAGCAGCGGGTCAATTACCTCGCCCTTCTTCAGGCGGGCCAGTCCGCCGTTTTGCCAC
>CAMOSC010000258.1 GCA_946624325.1 uncultured Clostridia bacterium | reverse complement strand
ACTGACGTGAAGCCGAGTGTGTACGGAAATGGGCCGCGGCAGCGCTGATCGGGTTAGGCGGACTGACGTGAAGCCGAGTGTGTACGGAAATGGGTCGCGTCAGCGCTGATCTCGTAAGGCGGACTGACATGAGACTGAGAATGTACGGATGCGGGGTTACGGGAGCAGTTACTTTATATTTCTCTTTCGGACAAAAGTCACAAAACTTACAATTCAGGTCATAATCCATGTAGCATTACCGGTAAAAATTCCCTATAATGAAACCATCCAATTCCGAAAAGGAAAGAAAATCGCACAGGAGGTAACATTATGAGAAGAATGGTATCGGCAATGCTGACGGCATCCATGCTGGTGGCAGCAATGGGTATCGGCTCCGTGACGGCAATGGCAGATGAGCCCTACACTGTAAAGGTGGTATGCGTGGGCGACGCCACTACGGAAGCCTGCAAGGCGGTATCGGATGCAGTCTCCGAAATCACCATGGAAAAGTATGGCGTAAAGGTGGAGCTTCAGAGGCTCAGCTACGGCTCCTTCCACGATGAGGTGAACCTGATGCTGGCTTCCGATGAGAAGCTGGATCTTTTCCCGAACTTTGTATTCTCCACCATGTCCGCATCCAGGACGGGCCAGATTATTCCGTTGGATGAACTGCTCGAGGAATACGGCCAGGATATTCTTGCAACCGTTCCGGAGGAAGACTGGGGTGTAGAGACCTTTGACGGCCAGATCTATGCGGTTCCGAACGGCAAGGAACATGCCGAGGGCTTCGGTTTTGTCTGCCGCACCGATATGCTGGAGGAGCTGGGTTACGATACTTCCACCATCAAGAGCGATGAGGATGTGGAGGACCTGCTTCGTGCCGTAAAGGAAAAATATCCGGACGTTTATCCGCTGGTATCCGACAATGGACAGATCGGCTATTACATGGGGCATAAGGATGACCTGGGCGGCGATTACGGCGTGCTGGTAGACTGCCTCGAGGAGAACTACACGGTTGAAAACTGGTACGAGAGCGATGCCTACCGCGAGCTGGTGGAGAGAAGGTACAGCTGGGCACAGGAAGGGCTCATCATGCCCGACGCGCAGACCAACACCCAGAATGCCTATGACCTGATCGGTGCCGGTAAGGCCTTCGGCTACTACGGCAACACCAAGCCGGGTATTGAGAGCGAGTGGGAGCGCAAGGCGGGCGTACCCATGACCATGATTGAGATCGCCTCCCCGTACCGCACCTCCGCAACCGGCATGAACTGCTGGTTCATCGCACACAACTCGGAGCAGCCGGACAAGGCCATGATGGTGCTAAACGAGATGCGCTGCAACCCGGAGGTCAGCGAGCTCTTCATCAACGGCATTGAGGGCGTGAACTATGTAAAGAACGGCGATGTGCTCACCTATCCGGAGGGTGTGGACGCCTCCAACACCACCTATTCCAGCGCGGCCTGGGTATGGCCGAACGAGTTTATCTCCACTCCGTGGGAGGTTGACGGACCGGATATCTGGAAGGAAACCGAGGCCTTCAACGATATTGCGGAGCTTTCCGTAGCCTTCGGCTTTAACTGGGACAGCGAGGACGTGCTGACTGAAGTGACCGCCTGCAACAACGTCACGGCGAAATATGCGGATGCCCTGCTCTGCGGCGCACTGGATCCGGATACGGCTATCGACAAATTCGTGCAGGAACTCAAGGACGCCGGCGTGGACGATATTATTGCCGAGAAACAGCGCCAGCTGGATGAGTGGCTTGAGGAGACCGGGAAGAACCAGTAAGGCGAAGGCATACCGGATTCCGCTTCTTACGGATCTGAATGTATAAGATGCATGGCGGCGCTGCAGCAGGAGGCTGCGGCGCCGCTTTCACAGAAGGCGAAACAGCTGAGGCAAGAGAAGCATAATGCAGCGGCACCGTTTTTACAGAAGGCGTAACAACAGAGGCATTAAAGAAGCAAGAGGCTGGCGTGCCGTTTCCACAGAAAATGTATCAGCAGAGGCATAAAAAAGCATAAGACGGCGGCGCCGTTTTCACAGAAGACATATCAGTTCAGGTATAGTGACAAGCGGGAAACCGGCCCATGATAAAGGCAAAAGTCCCGCAGGCCGACAGACAGGAGCCCACCTATGTCAAAAACACCATTGCAGACAGCACAGAAGAAAAGCCGGAAAAAGCTATGGAAGCGCTTCCTGCCGCTTTATCTGATGATGCTTCCGGGAATTGTGTACCTGGCGATCAACAATTACGCGCCTATGAGCGGCATTATTGTCGCCTTCAAAAATTATAACTATTCCAGGGGCATTTTCGGCAGCAAGTGGAACGGGCTGAAGAATTTCAAATTCCTCTTCAGGACAAACGATGCCTGGCGGATCACGCGCAATACCCTGGCGTACAACGCTGTTTTTATCGCGCTGGGCAACAGTCTGGGCATCCTGATCGCGATCCTCCTGAACGAGATCCGCAGCACCCGGGCAAAGAAGTTCTACCAGACCGTAATCCTGCTGCCGTTCCTTCTGTCGATAGTTATCGTCAGTTATATCGTTTACGGAATCCTCAGCACGGAATTCGGCGTACTGAACCGTGTGCTCGGGCATTTCGGCATGAAACGGGTCTCCTGGTATTCCACCCCGGATTTCTGGCCCTTCTTCCTGGTGTTTATCAATCTCTGGAAAAACATGGGCTATAACGCGGTGCTCTATTACGCCACGCTGATCGGCGTTGACGTGAGCTACTATGAGGCCGCGGTGGTTGACGGTGCAAACCGGGCTCAGAGAATCCGGTATATTACGCTGCCTTCCCTGGCGCCGACGATTATCATCATGGTGCTGATGGCCATTTCCCGCATTTTCTATTCGGATTTCGGACTGTTTTACCAGATCCCGCTGAACAGCGGTCCCCTGGTGGATGTTACGAACACGATTGATACGTATGTATACCGGGGACTGCGGGAGAACAGCAATATCGGCATGTCCGCAGCCGCCGGTCTGTACCAGTCGGTGGTGGGCTTTGTGCTGGTGCTCGGGGCAAATCTCCTGGTGAAGCGCATCAGCGAAGGCAACGAGCTGTTTTAAGGAGGAAGCCATGGTAGAGAGAAAACGTACCTTCCAGATTTTTGCGAATATCTTCATGGGCTTCCTGGCTGCGCTGTGCATCTTCCCGTTCCTGCTGCTGTTTTCATCCTCCCTGACAAATGAGCGGGACCTGATCCGGGAGGGCTACCGCTTTTTCCCGGTCAATATCGATTTCGCGGCGTACCGGTATATTCTGATCGATACAAACTCCATTCTGCGGGGATATTCGATATCCTTCCTGGTAACGGTCACCGGCACGCTGATCAATCTGACCATCACCACGCTCTTTGCCTACCCGCTCTCCTTAAAGGAGCTTCCCGGGCGCAGGATACTGTCCTTTTACCTGTTCTTTACCATGCTGTTCAACGGCGGGCTGATCCCC
>CAMOSC010000257.1 GCA_946624325.1 uncultured Clostridia bacterium | reverse complement strand
CGTGCAGCTGACACTGCATGACGGCATGGATGGTACTCCGGAGGGCTGAGTATCCGTGGCCTTTCGGTTAAAGTATAAAATTTCGGTTACTGTTCAGAGCCAGACTCCAGAAATGGCAAAGAGCGTCATTTCCGGAGTTGTGGCGTACCCGCCAGATGCAAATCCGCGAAGAATCATGGATTTCAGCCAGCTGAATCCATGATTCCTTACAGAGTTGCGCCTGGCTCTGAACAGTAACAAATTTCGTTAAGGGAGGAGGCATGATCCATGGGAACGATGGTGGACTATCTGGACTGGAGAGGGGATTTATCCCTGAAGAAGGATCCTTTCAATGAGATAGACAGCTCTATACTGGCGGAGCTTGCCTATCTTGATCTTGAGGGGATTGTGCCGCGACCAGGCGCATCGGAAGGCGTACCGATCCGCGAGGTCCTTATGGCATGGTCGAAGAAGACCGCTTTACTGCCGGATCATTTACGGGAAGCCGCTCAGAAAAAACTTCCGCTGCTGGACAAAATGGCGGATTCCGTACGCTTCGGCGACGTGCGGCTTCGGGATTACATCAACCTGGTGGATACCGTGCAGGAACTTCAGATGGCGGCGGTAAGCTTTCTGCTGGGTGACGGAAGCGTGTTTGCCGCGTTTCGGGGAACGGACAGCAGCATCATCGGCTGGAAGGAGGACTTGAATTTCAGCTATACGGAAACCACCGGCCAGAAATATGCGGCGGAATATCTGAATGTCTGTATGCAGAAGGAGAAGCTGCCGGTCCGCGTTGGCGGACACTCCAAGGGCGGAAATTTTGCCGTGTACGCATCGGCCTTCTGTGAAAGGGCGGTTTCCGACAGAATCATGGCGGTTTATTCCCATGACGGCCCCGGATTCAACGATAAAATCTCCTCCACGGAGGAATTCAGGCGTATTGCGCCGAGGATCCGAAAATATATCCCCGAGGATTCCATCGTCGGAATCCTTCTGGAGGATGAGATTGAATACACGGTGATCAAAAGTTATGCCTCCGGTGTAAAACAGCATGACATGCTGACCTGGGAGGTTATCGGCACGCGTTTTGTAAAGGCGGATTCGAGAACCTCCGGAAGTACCATGTTTGACCAGACCGTCCGCGGCTGGCTTTCCGAATTGAACGAGGAGGAGCGGCGCAGCTTTATCGAGAGCATTTTTTCGGTAGTATCCTCAACCGGAGCCACAACCCTTCATGAGCTGGGGAAAAACCGCATAGAAACCATCGGAAGCATAGCAAAAGCCGTTTCGGGGCTTCCGAAGGAAGAACAGCGGCTGATCCTGAATACGCTTCTGGAGCTGGCCAAAAGCGGAAACCGGGTGATGACGGCCGAGCTGCTCAGAAGAATTCTCGGGCATAATATCCCCCTGCAGCTGTTCACCGGCGGTCAGCAGATTCTGAATGACATCAAGGCCGGCGGGGCGAAGCTGCTTGCGGGTATTTTCGGCAGGCAGGAGACGGAGGAGGAAGGTCCGGAAGTTCCCCGGCTTCCCGAGGAGCCGGCCCCAAAAACCGAAAAAAGAACCCACCAGCAGTATCAAAGCTTCTCGGCCGTGCCGGATCCTATTAAAGACCTGATGGCGAAATACGACCGTATGGATGGCAGAAAGAAGTAATTCTTCCGAAGAAATTCTTCCGATGACGCATTGTAATGAATTTTTAAGACGGATTGCCTTGTCTGACAAACTATTTTCTGATATAATTCCTGCAGTTTTGGAACTGTGATTATTCAGGCCGCGTTCCGCGGCCTTTTTATATGGATGACGGTCAAGAACATTTTATTATGGCGTTTTTAAACCGGCTCCGAACAGTTACCCGATTATTACGATACAGGGAGGATTTTCATATGTTAGCCTGCACCAATCTGGTTAAGCGGTACAGAGGGCTGAATGCCGTTGACGGCGTTACAATGGAGCTTTCGCCCGGCCATATTTACATGCTGTTGGGCCCGAACGGAAGCGGGAAGAGCACCTTTATGAAGATCGCCGCGGGTCTCATCCATCCCACATCCGGGGAGATAACCTTTCAGGATAAGCCCATCGGCTCTTTTTCCAAGGCGCATATTGCCTATATGCCGACGGAAAGCTTCTTTTATCCGTATATGACCTGGAAGGATGCCGGAAATTATTACCGGGACTTCTATGAGGACTTCGATATGGATCTGTATGCCGCTTTCCTGGAGGAGTTTCATCTGGATCTGAAGCAGAAAATTTCCAAAATGTCCTCAGGTATGACAGCCAAGGGAAAGGTTGCGCTGACGCTTGCCCGCAGGGCGGATCTGTGCATGCTGGATGAGCCCCTTAACGGCATTGACATCATTGCAAGGGACCAGATTCTGGATGCCATCCGCAAAAGCAAAAGGGCGGACAACGCATTCCTGATTTCCAGCCATCTGGTGGAGGAGCTGGAGCGCATGTCCGATGAGGCGGTTTTCATGAAGGACGGCACGCTCGTGCTGAAAGGCGGCATAGAGGAAATCAGGGCCGAAAAGGGTATGGATATGGCGGGGCTCTACAAAGAGATCTACCGGGATAAGGAGATGGCGTAAATATGCTGAAGCTTACAAAATATGAGTTCAGAAAAAATCTGACGGCACTGCTGGTACTGCTCGGTGGTCTGGCGGCGCTGGAAATATGGTTTCTGGTATCCGTCTATCTGGATAAGGAAGGAAGCATGATCGGCAGCGCGGTCGTTCTGTTTCTCTACGCCCTTGTCTGCTTTTTCGCCGTATTTCTCTTCGCGGTGGTTAATTATTACCGGGAAATCAATTCAAAAACCAGCTATCTGGTCTTCATGACGCCGGTATCCCCGTTGAAAATCGTGCTCTCAAAAATGCTCTCGGTGCTGATTACCGGAACCATTCTCGGCGGGCTGCTTATTTTTCTGGGTGTTTCCGACATCAACCTGCTTTCCGGGCACGTGGAGGATTTTCAGGCCATCCAGGATGCCATGAATGAGGTTTTCAGAAGCTTTGGATATCTTTCCGGAAGACTGCTTTTCAACCTTGTCTTCAATGTGATCAGCTTCCTGCTTGCCTTCTTTGCCCAGGTGGCCATGGTTTATTTCTGCATCACCCTGACGGCTACGCTGCTGCAGAACAGCCGGTTCCGCATGCTTGTGAGTGTTGTGCTCTATGTCCTTTTGTCCTGGCTGAGAGGCTTTATCCAGGGCAAAATCGGGGAAGCCTTCCCCGTTCGGGATATGGTGATGGAGGTGAACTTCCAGGACGTGATGTACCAGATGACGCCGTACACCATTCTGAATCTGGTAAGCATTGTCATACTGCTAGGCGCTACAACCTGGCTGCTGGCGAAGAAGCTCTCACTCTGATTTTACGCTGAAAACGGCCTGTCTTCGGCAGAGCCTGTGGGATCCGCGCCCCGGCTTTTCTTACGGCGGCGGTGCCCTGGGCAGCGGGGCATGCGGGT
>CAMOSC010000256.1 GCA_946624325.1 uncultured Clostridia bacterium | reverse complement strand
GTAAAGCAGACCCGCCCATGCATTGACACTCCGGTCAGAAACCGATATAATAAACAGGAGTGCATTGTTTCTGCAGTACCGGGAAAGCATCCTCTTCATCCGGAGCCGGCTGCGGTTTCCTTTCGGACGCCCGACCCCGGAAAGACTCCGGGCATACTGCGGATATCATATCATAAAGAGCGGGAACTTGCAACTTATTCCCTGAAAGGAATCCTTTATGCGACTGAAAACGTTCATCGGCGGATTCACTGTATGTCTGTCGGCAATACTCTGTATTCTGCCTGCCCAGGCTTTCCGTTCCTCCGATTACGGGGCGCGTGCCTACGAATTCCTCGAAACCATCGCGCAGAATTATCCCGAGCGCGTCAACGATGAGAACAACCGCACGGATGCGGACAACGCCATGGGGCTCTGGATCCGGGATCAGCTGGAGAGCTTCGGCTATACCGTCGAAAGCCAGGACTACGTGCACAACGCCTATACAGGCACGAACTATTATGTGACCAAGCCCGGAAAAAGCGACGCCATTGTGTGTATAGGAGCCCATTACGACTGCGTGGATACGGCCGGTATCGATGACAACGGCTCCGGTGTGTCCGTACTTCTGGAACTGGCCGAGCGCTTCCATGATCAGGAAACGCCCTGTACCCTGAATTTTGTTTTCTTCGACAACGAAGAGCACGGAGGGTTTGTCGGCTCCTATAACTATGTGAATTATGTCCTGAAGGAGCAGGAGCTCCTGGATGACGTGCTCTGCTACCTGAACATTGACTCCATCGGCGGAGGCGACCGTCTGCACGCCTACGGCGGCATCTATGACAAAACAAATACGCTTCAGCAGATCTGGCCATGGAATCTGGCGCACAGTGTTGCGGATGAGGAAGCGATTACGCTCTATACGCTCCCAGAGCAGGTGGCCAAAAACAAAAACCGCGCCATAGCCTTCCGCACGCCGACAAGAACCAATGGCAGCGATCATTATTATTTCATGGATAATGGGATTCCCTATGTGTATTTCGAATCCGCCCTCTGGTGCGATGAGGACGGCGGCGGCGGAAACAGCGATACGGTTCTCACCTGCCATTACCAGACGGCGGATCCGGCCTTTGCCTCCACCGGCGGACAGATCATGCACACCGAATTCGATGATTTTGCGAAGCTCAACGCGCTTCTCCCGGGCCGCCTGCAGACAAATCTGCAGAATACCTCCCGCCTGATATCCGGCATGCTGCTGCAGATCACGGAAGATTCCCCGAAGCAGTTCGCCGAAATCCCTGCGGAGGAGGAAACCGAACCGGAAACGGAATCTGCCCTTGAGACGGAAGCCGGGACCGAATCGCTTCCCCGGCAGGGCATCAGCCCCTCAAAGCGGCGCACGGAAGATATAATTCTCAGCAATCATAAAGGTGTTCTCGCTTTTTTTTGCCTGCTTGCGGCCATTATCCTGGTTCTGGTCGGATTAATCATTTATAACTCCGTATCCACCGGCAGAAGACGCAGAAAGCGCCGGAAAAAATAACTGCCGCGGCGTTTATAAAAGAAATCCCGGGACAGATCGATCCAATCGATCAGTCCCGGGATTTCTTTACTCCACCACCGTCAGATCCTTGCTGTAGGCGTTCAGCACCCTGCAGCCGTCCTCCGTCACCAGCACCAGGTCCTCTATGCGGACACCGAAATTTCCGGTAAGGTAAATGCCCGGCTCAATGGAAAAGCACATGCCCGGCTTTACCGGATTCTGATTTGCCGAGGAGACATCCCCGTACTCATGCACATCCTGGCCGATGTTGTGGCCGGTACGGTGCACGAAATATTCTCCGTAGCCCTGGCTGGCGATATAATCCCGCGCAGCCGCATCGATATCACAGAAACGGACCCCGGGCTTCACCGCCGCGATTGCGCGCAGGTTTGCCTCTTTAACGATCTCATAGACCTTGCGCTGCTCCTCCGATACCGAGCCCAGGAAAACCGTCCTGGTCATATCCGAACAGTATCCGTCCTTTTTGCAGCCGATATCCAGAATCACCGAATCACCCGGTTTTCCGAAGGAAGCGTCATTCTCATGATGCGGGTCCGCGGCATTTGCGCCATAGCAGCAGATCGGGACAAAAGAAAAGCCGTCCGCACCTAAATCAAGATAGATTTTCAGCAGCTCATCGCTCAGCTGCTGCTCCGAGAAGCCGGCCTTTGCCAGCGGGATCAGCCGCTCCATGGCAAGATCATTCAACCGGGAAGCTTCAATCATGAGGCGCTGCTCCTCGGCGTTCTTGATCTGCCTTATGCCGTCCAGCACCGGGGACCCGTTTACAAACTGTCTGCCCGGCAGACGCTCCATGAGGGCGAGCAGGAATTTTGCCTGCCATTCCTTATCCACGCCGATTTTCACGGCGCTTTCAGGTATCTGCTCCGCCAGCAGTCCTACATAATCATCCACATCGTCAAAATAGATGATCGGACAGCCGAGATCCTCCGACTGCGGATACAGCCTGCTCAGCAGAAACACGGTGCGTTCCTCTTTTGCAAGGACCAGCAGCACCATCATGCGCTCTCCCGGATTCAGCTTCTTGCCGACCAGATAATTGATGGCTGAAGGATCGCTGACCAGCAGGCAGTCCATTCCGTTTTCGGCAAGCTCCCGGTATACCTTCCCAACTCTCTCCTGATGAAGCATCTGATATTCACCTGTCCCTTTCTTTTTTCTCATGATACCGGCATGGCTCCGGCGGATCGCCTACCCCCTCGGGCACAGGCGGATTTCCCGGGGAAATTGACGCCGTGCGTCGGAGATCCGGCGGGGGAAACGCTTCAATCAGCGTTTCCCTGAATAAGTCCCGTGCAGACCGGGATGCCCGGCTTTACCGCATCAGGACCGGTGTCTCTCTGGACCAGTCAAAAATGGCTCTCGGATCCACCAGATCACTCACACGGTCAACGCCTCCCTCAATTCCGGCATAGGAGGAGATGGCCTCCCACAGGCGGTAGCCGTCCAGATTACGGCGGCCCATCCGGAAATAATCCTTGTTTGCGCCGATCTGGATCCAGTACTGGCTGGAATCCACGTTGCAGAAATAGTCAAAGCCGTAGGACTTCAGCAGCTGGTACTTCTGGTTGTCCGCCGCATAGCCGCGCCAGCTGTCCAGATCCTGCCCGAACGCAAAGATGATAATATCCGTGGGCCCGGTCAGAGGCTCCACCTCTTTGTGCCACATCTCCGTATCCCAGGCTGTCTGTTCGTAAGAATCATCCAGGATATGGCGATGCCCCCAGGTATGGCTTGCAAAGGTCCAGCCCATGGCCTTGATGGCCTCTGCCACCTGTCTGGCCGTCTGCTTATCCTGCTCAATGTTTTCGTTATTATAGTAGAAGTTGTTCCTGAAATCCACAGAGGTCGGCTTGATGTAATCGCAGTTCCAGTTAAACCAGTAATCACTGGTGCGGTAGCCGAGAATTCCCTCATACCCGGTCAGGGCCATGGTGCCGCGGGCACCGCGATA
>CAMOSC010000255.1 GCA_946624325.1 uncultured Clostridia bacterium | reverse complement strand
GAAGGATTTTGGCAAAGAGATGGCCGGCATGATCAACCGTCTGAGCGAGGTGACGGCAAATCTTGCCGCCGAGCTGGGGCGGGAGGCCAGCGTGGCGGAGGTGGCTGCCGCCATGGAGCTGTCGGAGGATGCAACGCGTTTTCTGATGCGGGAGGCCGTAAACGCGGTCTCTGCGGAACCGGCGAAGGGAGAGCCGTAAAGATACGGCGATGAGAAATTCGTTGCAAAGTAGGATAATTGCGTGTAGAATGTAACTGTTCAGAGTCAGGCGCAATTCTGTGTGCAAAACATGGATCAGCTGGCTGAAATCTATGTTATCCCGCGGATTTGCATCCGGCGGGCACGCCACAGCTCCGGAAAGGGCTTCTTTTTGCCATTTCCGAAGTCTGGCTCTGAGCAGTGCGGTTTCACGCGGGATCCGGAAGCATGAGGACGGTTTTGCAAAGGCATGGTGCGGTGAGAGAAAGGCGGGCAGCGGCGTGCGGATTCTTTCCTATTGGGAAAAACTGAAGAAGAAATGGTGGGTGGTAAAGGGACCGATTAATTACCGCCTGTTTTTCGCGATCCTTTTTCTGGTGGTTTACGGCATTGTCATGATCTACAGCGCCAGCTATTATTCGGCGGGAAATCTGAAGATGGAGCCGTACCAATTCATGTATAACCAGACGCGTTATACGCTATTCAGTCTTGTCGTCATGCTGTTTGTTTCCCGGATCGATTACCATGTGTGGCTGAGGTTCGGTACGCTGGCGGTCGTCCTTTCATTTGTGCTGGAGCTGCTGCTGAAGGTACCCGGTATAGGGGTGAACTCCCATGGTGCGACGCGGTGGCTGAATTTCAGGGTAATATCCTTTCAGGCGGCGGAACCGATCAAAACCTTCCTGATGGTTTTTTACGCCAGGCATGTCAGGGACACGCACCTGAAATCCAGGCAGTCCAAGGTTAAAATATGGCTTGTGACCGGTTTGCTGGCAGGCGGGATGTGGATTCTTGCGGACAATATGAGCACGGCCCTGATTATGGTGGCCATCTGTTATATCATCTGTCTGGTCTGCGACCCGGAATGGAAGAAATACGCAATTGCGGCAGGCGCGCTGTTCGGTTTTGCGCTTCTTTTTCTGCTGTTTGTCGAATTTGTGCTTCCCGTCAGCCCCACGGAGAATTTCCGTATTACCCGAATCCGGGCGTTTCTCCATCCGGAGGATTATCTTTCCTCCACCGGTCTCCAGCCTAAACAGGCCCTATACGCGATCGGCGCCGGAGGCTTCTGGGGCAGGGGGCTTGGCCAGAGCCTTATGAAATTCCGTCTTTCCGAACCGTATAACGACTATATTCTGGCAATTATATGCGAGGAAATGGGGGTCTTTGGCGTCTGCATGATCCTGTTCCTTTTTTCTTATCTGCTCTGCCAGATTGCAAAGGTTGCATCCTCCGCGGCGGATGTGGAGGGCAGGATCTTCTGTGTGGGCGTTTTCGCGCAGATTGCGGTCCAGGCTGCGCTGAATTTCCTTGTCGTGACAAATCTGTTCCCGACTACCGGTGTTACGCTGCCCTTCGTCAGTTACGGAGGCGCTTCCGCGCTTTTCCTGATGGTGGAGCTGGGCGTTGTATTTTCGATTGATAATGTAGCTAAAAACAGAAAATTCAGGAGAGAAGCGGTTAAAATCGTTAACGAGCAGGATCGGAAGCGTGCCCTGCAGAGCTTTCATTACTGAAAAACATTGTTTCAAACGTGTTTTCGCTGAAACCGGCTGAACCTTTTTCCCATGCGCGGCAAAGCACCAGGCGGTGTCTTCCGGGCGGAAAATCAACAGGAGGATTTACATGAGCGTCAGAAGAGTCTATGCAGAAAAGAAGGCACCGTACGCTGTCAAGGCGGAAGAACTGAGGGAGGAGCTTCACAGCTATCTTGGGATTGAGGAGGCCGAGACGGTTCGTATCCTGATTCGTTATGATGTTGAGAATATCTCGGAGGACACCTGGCAGCGCGGAAAGGGCACCATCTTTTCCGAGCCTCCGGTGGACGAGCTTTATGAGGGCTCTTTTCCGTGCGGAGAAACGGATTTCGTTTTTTCGGTGGAATACCTTCCGGGACAGTTTGACCAGAGGGCAGATTCCGCGGTTCAGTGCGTGCAGCTGCTCTGCGAGACGGAAAAACCCGTTATCCGTTCTGCCACTACCTACGTTATCTCCGGTAAACTTTCACCGGAGCAGAAGCAGCGGATCATCGGCCACTGTGTAAACCCGGTGGATTCCAGACTCGCCTCCGAGGAGATTCCGGAGACACTGGAAACGCTGTTTGAGGAGCCGGCGGATGTCGCGGTTTTTGAAGGGTTTACTTCGCTCTCTCCGGAGGGGCTGAAAGCACTCTATGATTCGCTGAACCTTGCCATGACGCTCCGGGATTTTGAGCATATCCGGAACTACTTTGCAGAGGAAGAACACCGGGATCCCACCGTGACGGAGATCCGCGTCCTGGACACGTACTGGTCTGATCACTGCCGCCACACGACTTTCCAGACGGAGCTGAAGGAGATCACATTTGAGGACGGCTATTATCGTCCCGTCTTTGAGGCATCGTATGCCGATTATCTTGCGACGCATAAGGAAATGTTTGCGGGCAGGAAGGATAAATTTGTCTGTCTGATGGATCTTGCCCTGATGGCGATGCGCCGTCTGAAAAAAGAGGGAAAGCTTGCGGACCAGGAGGAAAGCGAGGAAATCAATGCCTGCTCCATCGTAGTCCCCATCGAGGTGGACGGCAAGACGGAGGAATGGCTTGTTAATTTCAAAAACGAGACGCATAATCATCCGACCGAAATCGAGCCCTTCGGAGGCGCGGCTACCTGTCTGGGAGGCGCGATCCGTGACCCGCTGTCCGGAAGGACCTATGTTTACCAGGCCATGCGGATTACCGGCGCGGGAGATCCGACAGTGCCGGTATCTGAAACCCTCAAAGGGAAACTCCCCCAGAAAAAGCTGGTCAGGACGGCCGCTGCGGGATACAGTTCCTATGGCAACCAGATCGGCCTGGCCACCGGCTATGTGAAAGAAATCTATCATCCGGATTATGTGGCAAAAAGGATGGAGATCGGCGCCGTGCTCGGAGCCGCGCCGAGGCGTGCCGTTATGCGGAAGAGCTCGGAGCCCGGGGATGTGATCATCCTGTTGGGCGGCAGGACGGGTCGTGACGGAATCGGCGGTGCAACGGGTTCCTCCAAGGTCCATACGCAGTCTTCCATAGAACAGTGCGGCGCAGAGGTGCAGAAGGGAAATGCACCGACCGAGCGTAAGCTCCAGAGGCTGTTCAGGCGCGAAGAAGTAAGCCGCCTGATCAGAAAGTGCAATGATTTCGGCGCAGGAGGCGTTTCCGTTGCCATCGGCGAGCTGGCAGCCGGGCTGATCGTTGACCTGGACCGTGTTCCGAAGAAATATGCGGGACTCGATGGTACGGAGATTGCTATATCCGAGTCCCAGGAGCGCATGGCGGTCGTGGTGGACCCGAAGGACGC
>CAMOSC010000254.1 GCA_946624325.1 uncultured Clostridia bacterium | reverse complement strand
GGGAACCCCACTGGAAGAGATTCCGGCGCGGGGAAGACGGAGGAAAAAAAGAAAAGTGTGGGAGCGTCCGGAGCCCAGGGCCAGGGAAACGGAACAGGCTTCAGAATGCGCAGGGACGGAGAGCGGCGTCTTTTCACCAAAGGAAGCAGGGGCCAGACATCGCAGAAGACTCTTGCGCGCGGCTCCAATCCGAACCTGTTCTACGGCAGGGATTTTGAATATACGTCCTTTACCCCGATTATCGAGATTCAGGAGGAGATCGGGGAGGTTGTCATCCGGGGAAAGATTGTTTCACGCGCGGAGCGCGAACTGAAAAACGGTGAGAAAACCATTGTTTCGCTGGCCGTGACGGACGGGACGGACACGATCATGACAAAGCTCTTCGTTCAGAATGAACTCCTTCCGGAGCTGAAGGAACATACGGCTGAAGGGACCTGCGTTATCATCAAGGGCGTAGCCGTGCTGGACCGCTTTGACCATGAAATTAATATCGGCTCTGTCGTGGGAATCCAGAAGGGCGTGTGGGAAGAAGAAAGCCGCATGGACAACGAGCCTGTAAAGCGCGTTGAACTTCACTGCCATACCAAGGCCAGCGAGATGGATGCCGTCACGGATGCGGGCACGCTTGTGAAACGTGCCAAGGCCTGGGGGCACAGGGCCCTGGCCATTACGGATCATGGCTGTGCCTATGCCTTCCCCGATGCCGCCCACGCGCTGTCAAAGGGAGATACCTTCCAGGTGATTTACGGCTGTGAAGGGTATCTTGTTGATGACCTGAAAAGTATTGTCACAAACCCGGCCGGCCAGACACTGCAGGATGATTATGTGGTGTTTGACATTGAAACTACGGGGTTCCATCCGGGGAAGAACCACATTATCGAAATCGGCGCCGTGAAGGTTTCCGGCGGGAAGATTACGGACCGCTTCTCCTGCTTCGTCAATCCGCGGGAGCCGATTCCCTTTGAGATAGAGCATCTGACCGGGATCAATGATTCCATGGTGATGAATGAGCCGGGAATCGAGGAGATTCTTCCCCGCTTCCTGGATTTTGCAAAGGGCTGCTCCTTTGTGGCGCACAATGCGGATTTTGATATGGGCTTTATCCGCCACAACGCAAAAGCCCTCGGGATAGCGGATTTTGAGCCGACCTATCTGGATACGGTCGGACTGGCGCGCTATCTGCTTCCGCACCTGCACCGCTACAAGCTGGATACGGTTGCAAAGGAACTGGACGTATCCCTCGAAAACCATCATCGTGCCGTGGATGACGCGGGCGCTACCGCGGAAATCTTTGTAAAACTGATCCGCAGGCTGAAGGACCAGGGAATTGAAACCCTGCAGGATGTGATCGAACGGGCAAAGCTGACTCCGGAAGCCATTATGAAGCTTCCGACCTATCATATTATCCTGCTCGCGGCGACCGAGCAGGGCAGGATCAATCTCTACAAGCTGATTTCGATGTCACATGTCACGTATTTTGCAAGGCGCCCGAGATTTCCGCGGTCCGAGATCCAGAAATACAGGGAGGGCATCATCATCGGTTCCGCCTGCGAAGCGGGAGAACTGATCCAGGCAATTGAGGATGAAGCCACGGACGAGGAGCTGATTCGTATCGCTTCCTTTTACGATTACCTGGAGATCCAGCCAAGCGGAAACAATGAGTTCCTGCTCAGAAAGGAGAATTCCGGCTACCGGACCAGAGAGGATCTGGAGGGAATCAGCAAGAAAATTGTACAGCTTGGCGAAATTCTGGAAAAACCGGTCTGCGCTACCTGCGATGTGCATTTCATGGATCCCGAGGATGAGGTCTACCGGAGGATCATCATGGCCGGAAAGGGCTTTGACGATGCCGATTTCCAGCCCCCGCTGTATCTGCGGACCACCCGCGAGATGCTGGACGAGTTCGCTTTTCTGGGGAGCGATAAGGCCTATGAGGTGGTTGTCACCAATACGAACCTGATCGCGGATATGATAGACCGGATCGCACCGGTCCGGCCTGATAAGTGTCCACCCGTCATTGAAAACTCGGATACGGACCTTCGGAATCTCTGCCTGACAAAAGCCCATGAGATGTACGGAGACCCTCTGCCGAAAATTGTGGAGGAACGGCTGGAACGGGAACTTCACTCCATCATATCCAACGGGTATGCGGTCATGTATCTGATTGCCCAGAAGCTTGTAAATAAATCAAATGCGGATGGGTACCTGGTGGGCTCCCGCGGCTCTGTGGGTTCCTCCTTTGTGGCAACCATGTCGGGCATAACGGAGGTCAATCCCTTAAGCCCGCACTATTACTGCCCGGACTGCCACTACTCGGACTTCGATTCGGATGAGGTAAAGGCTTTTGCCGGCGGGGCGGGCTGCGATATGCCGGACAAAAACTGTCCGGTGTGCGGTAAGAAGCTGGTCAAAGACGGCTACGATATTCCCTTTGAAACCTTCCTGGGCTTCTACGGGGACAAGGAACCGGATATCGACCTGAACTTCTCGGGTGAATACCAGAGTAAGGCCCATGCGTATACCGAGGTGATCTTCGGTGCGGGACAGACCTTCCGTGCGGGCACTGTCGGTACGCTTGCCGATAAAACGGCCTACGGCTTTGTGAAGAACTATTACGAAGAACGGGGGCAGCACAAGCGCGAGTGCGAGATTAACCGTCTTGTCAACGGCTGCGTGGGCGTCAAGCGCACCTCGGGGCAGCATCCGGGCGGCATTATCGTGCTGCCAAACGGCGAGGAGATCAATTCCTTCACGCCGGTGCAGCATCCGGCGGATGACATGACCACCAGTACCATCACCACGCATTTCGATTATCACTCGATTGACCATAACCTTCTGAAGCTGGATATCCTCGGCCACGATGATCCCACCATGATCCGCATGCTGCAGGATCTGACCGGCATAGATCCGAGGACTTTCCCGCTGGATTCGCCGGAGGTTATGTCACTGTTCCGCGATACGTCCGCACTGGGAATCAGGCCGGAGGATATCGGCGGCTGCAAGCTCGGCGCGCTGGGGCTTCCGGAGTTCGGAACGGATTTCGCCATGCAGATGCTGATTGAGACCCAGCCGAAGTATTTCTCGGACCTGGTACGGATCGCCGGACTGTCCCACGGGACGGATGTCTGGCTTGGAAACGCACAGACCCTGCTGAAGGAGGGGAAGGCAACCATTTCCACCGCTATCTGCACAAGAGATGACATTATGATTTATCTCATCGGGAAAGGCCTGGAAAAAGGACACGCTTTCAAAATCATGGAGGCGGTGCGTAAAGGAAAGGGCCTTACGCCGGAGTGGGAGCAGGAGATGGTGGAACACGAAGTGCCGGACTGGTATATCTGGTCCTGCAAGAAGATTAAATATATGTTCCCGAAGGCACACGCGGCTGCTTATGTCATGATGATGTGGCGGATCGCGTACTGTAAGATTTTTTATCCCCTGGCGTATTATGCGGCTTATTTTTCCATCCGTGCCACGGGTTTTAACTATGAACTGATGTGCAGGGGAAAGGAAGTGCTGGAGCGGAATCTGGAGGATTATAAAAAACGGATGGACACC
>CAMOSC010000253.1 GCA_946624325.1 uncultured Clostridia bacterium | reverse complement strand
GGCAAACCCGGTGAAATGCCCGCAGATCGAAGCGGCATATCTGCCGCAGACGGGGCAGACGTGCCGGGAGATGAGCCCGCGGCGGCGGTTCAGGGTCTGAGCGGGCCGGGAGATCCGCCTGCTGCTGAGGTTCAGGGCCTGAGTCAGCCGGCGGATACGCCTGCGCAGGAAGAGCATGGAGTTTAATCTGGAGGAGGAGCTGAAAAAACTTCCCGCAAAACCCGGCGTCTATCTGATGCATGCCGCCGATGATGAAATCATCTATGTGGGAAAAGCCGTGAAACTCTGCAACCGGGTACGGCAGTATTTTCAGAACAGCAGAAAACCGACAGAGAAAATCACCCGGATGGTCTCGAACATCGCCTGGTTTGAGTATATCGTTACGGACTCCGAGATGGAGGCGCTCGTGCTGGAGTGCAACCTGATCAAGCTGCATCGTCCCAGATACAATACCATGCTGATGGATGACAAGGCTTATCCGTATCTTCGTGTCACGGTTGAAGAGGAATTCCCGCGTGTGCTGCTTTCAAGGAAGCGCACGCGGGATCATTCCCGTTATTTCGGGCCGTATCCGAGCGGAACGTCGGTCCGGGAGGTACTGGACCTGATCCACAGGCTTTACGGAATCAGAACCTGTATGAGATCTCTCCCGCGGGATATCGGGAAAGAGCGCCCCTGTCTGAACTATCACATCCACCAGTGCCTGGGACCCTGCACCGGCCTGGTGTCGGCGGAGGAGTACGGCGTACATGTGCAGAACGTCATGGATCTGCTATCGGGCGGCTTTGGCAGGCTCAGGAGAGAACTGGAAGAAAAAATGAAGGATGCCGCTTCCAGGCTTGAATTTGAGGAGGCGGCGCATTACAGGGACCTGATCGACAGCGTGCGCCATATAGCGGAAACCCAAAAAATCACGGACAGCAATTCCCTGGACGACCGGGATATGATTGCCTGCGCAGTGGACGGAGCGGATGCCGTTGTTCAGGTTTTCTTTGTGCGCGAGGGCAAGCTGATCGGCAGGGAGCATTTTCATGTCTCGGTGGCGGAAGGCGATGACGAGACGGAAATCATGACGAATTTTGTGAAGCAGTACTATGCGGGAACCCCGTTCCTTCCCGGGGAGATTTTTGTCCGGAATGAGCTTGAGGAGCAGGAGGTTCTGGAACGCTGGCTTTCCGGAAAACGCGGGAAAAAGGTGGTAATCCGCGTTCCGAAACGCGGAAATAAGGAAAAGCTGATGGAACTGGCCGCTTCCAATGCCGCCATGGTACTGAAGCAGGATAAGGACCGGATACGCAGGGAGGAAGAGCGCACAACCGGCGCGCTTAAGGAGATTGCGGGGTGGCTCGGCCTTGAGAAGCTCTGGCGCATGGAAGCCTATGATATCTCTAATACCAGCGGTCTTGAATCCGTCGGTTCCATGGTTGTCTTTGAAGGCGGGAAGCCCAAAACGGGTGATTACCGGAAATTTAAAATCCGCACGGTGCAGGGGCCGAACGATTACGCGTCTATGTACGAGGTGCTGACCAGACGCTTTGAGCGGGGCCTGAAGGAACAGAAAGACGATATTGCCGACAGTTTCACCAGAATGCCGGATCTGCTGATGATGGACGGCGGAAGAGGCCAGGTCAATATGGCGCTGCAGGTGCTTGGCGAGCTGGGTCTGAGCATTCCGGTCTGCGGAATGGTGAAGGA
Organism: uncultured Clostridia bacterium; assembly: GCA_946624325.1. Lineage (GTDB taxonomy): Bacteria > Bacillota > Clostridia > Lachnospirales > Lachnospiraceae > Anthropogastromicrobium. The sequence continues at coordinate 1,896 of CAMOSC010000253.1, read as the reverse complement.
TGACCGGCACAGGACAAGGGGCCTGTATTTCAATAATGTTGAGCTGCCGATAGATACGCATTCGGAAGGTTTTCACCTGATTACACGTGTACAGGATGAGGCGCACCGCTTTGCCATAACCTTCCATAAAAATCTCCGGCAGAAAAAACAGGTGCATTCCGTGCTGGATGATATCCCCGGGATCGGGGAGAAACGCAGAAAGGCGCTGATGCATACCTTTGGAGATATCTATGCAATCCGTGCCGCTTCGGCGGAGGAACTGGCCGAGGCAGAGGGCATGAACCGGAAATCTGCTGAGGCCGTATACGGCTTTTTCCATCCGGCGGATCAGGAGGAAGCGCAGGCGGTGCCGGCTTTGGAGGATTTATCCGCAGAAATATAGGAACTGTATGCAAGGCAGATCCTTAAAAAAGGACGGTCACAGGCAATCTCCGGCAGAAGATGATACCCGAAGACGATTATAGGAGGAGTACTCTATGAGCGGCGTTTCAATCAGTGCACTCATCAGTAAAATGGAACTGGAACTTCTGACAACCGAAATCAATACGGACCAGGTCAAGCTCTATCATCCGGACGTGAACCGGCCGGCTCTTCAGCTGGTGGGATTCTATGAGCATTTTGACAAAGAGCGCGTTCAGATTATCGGGAATGTGGAATATGCCTACATCAATCAGCTTGATCATGATTACCGCCTGAAAATGTATGACAGGCTCCTGGGAAGCCAGATCCCCTGCGTGATTTTCACGGTCGGCAATGTCCCGGATGAAGATTTCATCCGGATAGCCGTGCACTACCATGTGCCCGTAATGATGTCTGCCAAGCGCACCTCCTCGGTCATGGCGGAGGTCATCCGCTGGCTGAACGTGGAACTCGCACCGACCACCAGCGTACACGGCGTTCTGGTGGATGTATACGGCGAGGGCGTGCTGATTACCGGCGAGAGCGGCATCGGAAAGAGCGAGACCGCACTGGAGCTGATCAAGCGCGGGCACCGTCTGGTCTCGGATGATGTGGTGGAGATCCGCAAGGTCAGCGACGACACGCTCGTCGGCAGTGCTCCCGGCATCACGAGGCATTTTATCGAACTGCGCGGCATCGGTATTATCGACGTAAAAACCCTGTTCGGTGTGGAGAGCGTGAAAAATACCCAGGCAATTGATATGGTCATCAATCTGGAAGAGTGGAACAAAGAGAAGGAATATGACCGTCTGGGCCTGGAGGATCATTATACGGAATTCCTGGGGAACCGTGTGATCTGTCACAATATTCCCATCCGTCCCGGAAGGAACCTGGCATTGATTGTGGAGACCGCAGCGGTCAACCACCGCCAGAAAAAAATGGGCTATAACGCCGCGCGCGAGCTCTATAACCGTGTACAGCAGAACCTTTCCCGGAAGGTGGAGGAGGTTGACTGAGAATGAGGTCCCCATTGAAGAGAGAATTCATACGGGAAAGGCTTCTGGAAATCGTTGCTCCCCGGAATATCCTGGAGCAGGAACCCATGTGGAAATATACCACCTTCCATGCCGGAGGACCGGCGGAGTTTCTGGTCTCTCCGGAAACGGAAGAGGAGGTTTCGGCCCTGATCCTTTTGTGCAGCCGCGAAGAGATACCCTGGATGCTTTTGGGCAGAGGCAGCAACCTGCTGGTGAGCGATGCGGGGTATGATGGCATTATGATCTCTCTCCGAAGCCATTTCCGGGAGGTTTCTGCGGATGCGGACAGCGGTATCCTGACTGCCCAGGGCGGTGCCCTGCTTTCCGCGGCCGCGAACTGTGCCTGCGAAGCGGGACTGACCGGTCTCGAGTTTGCCCACGGGATTCCCGGTACCGTCGGAGGCGGAACGGTGATGAACGCCGGCGCCTACGGCGGGGAGCTTTGTCAGGTGATCCGCTC
>CAMOSC010000252.1 GCA_946624325.1 uncultured Clostridia bacterium | reverse complement strand
GCGCGGATACCACCATGGCCACGCCCAGGGCGGGCCGTTTTCAGGGTAACCCGCATGCCCCGCTGCCCAGCATACCACAGCCGATAAATACACCGGGCGCGGATACCACCATGGCCACGCCCAGGGCGGGCCGTTTTCAGGGTAACCCGCAGCAAGTCCATACAGGAGGCCTATCTCTATGGCTAAAACAGGAAAAGCAAAAAGAAACGGAAAGCTCCCCAAGAACTGGCAATGGGGACTTCTCTTCATCTCCCCCTGGATCATCGGGTTTTTAAGCTTTCAGCTTTACCCGCTGCTCGCATCCCTCTATTATTCCTTCACGGATTATTCCGTGCTGAAGTCCGGGAAATGGGTGGGGCTGGACAATTATATCCGTTTGTTTACCAAAGACAACAACTTTAAAAAGTCTGTTGCCATAACACTGAAGTATGCCGTCATGTCGGTTCCCATGAAGCTGGCCTTTGCGCTCTTCATCGCCATGCTTCTGAATATGAAGCTCAAGGGTATCAACGCATTCCGCACGGCCTACTATCTTCCCTCCATCATGGGCGGCAGCGTTGCCGTATCCATCCTCTGGAAGTTTCTCTTTATGCAGGAAGGAATCATCAATCAGGCGCTGGCGGTATTCAACATTCCTCCGGTGAGCTGGCTCGGAGATCCGTCCATCGCGCTCCTGTCCATCAGCCTGTTGGTGGTATGGCAGTTCGGCTCCTCCATGGTTCTGTTCCTGGCAGGGCTGAAAAACGTGCCTCAGGATCTCTATGAAGCCGCGGCGGTGGATGGTGCCTCCAAGGTGCGTCAGTTTTTCACGATCACGATTCCCATGATCACGCCGATTATTTTCTTCAACCTGATGATGCAGTCCATCAACGCCCTGCAGGAGTTCACCTCGGCCTCCATCATCACCAACGGCGGTCCCAACCGTGGTACCTACCTGATCGGACTGAAAATCTATGAGGAAGCCTTTACCCGGGCGAAAATGGGATATGCCAGCGCCACCTCCTGGGTGCTGTTTGCCATCGTCATGCTGATCACGCTGATCCTGTTCCGCAGCTCAGATGCATGGGTATATTATGAGGACGGAGGGTTGAACTGATGAGTGAAATGACTGTATCCAAAAACGTTCTGAAATCCGGTGCCCGCAAAAAGAAAAAAGCGAAGCTGGCGCTGACCTATGCCTTTCTGCTGTTCGTAGGATTTTTCATGGTCTATCCCCTGGTATGGCTCTTCTTCTCCGTATTCAAAACCAATACGGAGCTTTTCGGGAAACTCACCTTTTTCCCGGAGCGCTATAACCTGGACGGCTTCATCAACGGCTGGAAGGGAAGCGGCCAGTATACCTACACAACCTTCTTCCTGAACACGCTGAAACTGGTCGTTCCCACGGTATTCTTTACCGTAATCTCCACGGGAATCGTCGCGTACGGCTTTGCCCGCTTCCGCTTTCCCATGAAAAACCTCCTGTTCATGCTCATGATTTCCACCATGATGCTGCCGGATGCCGTCATCATGATCCCGCGCTATCTCATCTTCAAAAAGCTGGACTGGATCAACACCTATCTGCCCTTCTGGATTCCGGCACTTTTTGCCTGCTATCCGTTCTTTATTTTCATGCAGATGCAGTTTCTGCGCGGCATTCCGAGGGAGCTGGATGAATCCGCCTGCGTGGACGGCTGCAATCCCTTCATGATCTATGTCCGCATCCTGCTTCCGCTCATGAAGCCGGCCATTTTTTCGGTCATTATCTTCCAGTTCCTCTGGCGCTGGAATGATTACTTCAACAACCTGATCTACATCAGCGCCGTAAAAAACTACACGCTCTCCCTGGCACTGAAGATGTCGATCGACAGCACGGGCTCTGTCACCCAGTGGAGCAATGTCCTTGCCATGTCATTTCTGTCCATGCTGCCGCCCACCCTGCTGTTCTTCTTTGCGCAGAAGTATTTTGTTGAAGGGATTGCCACTTCGGGTCTTAAGGGATAAGAACATAAACGAAAAACACTCCGGGTATGGCATTTCCGTGCGGGACACTGCCGTTCCGGCCTGAAAGGATCAGCTTATGAGACATGATACTGCACCGAATGTGGTCGTATTTTTTACGGACCAGCAGCGGTATGACACCACCGGCGTCCATGGTAATCCGGATGATCTTACACCGAATTTTGACCGTATGGCGCTGGAGGGCACCTTCCTGAAGTATGCCTTCAGCCCGCAGCCTGTCTGCGGACCGGCAAGGGCCTGCCTCCAGACAGGCAAATATGCCACGACCACCGGCAATTACAGGAATGCCGTATGCCTGCCCCCGGACCATAAGACCATGGCCCACTATTTCAATCAGGCCGGGTATGATACCGCCTATATCGGCAAATGGCATCTGGGCAGCACAAGACTGGCAGTTCCCGAAGCGGAGCGCGGCGAATACCGGTACTGGCTTGGTGCCGGCGCACTGGAGGCAAGCTCCAGACCTTATGATACCGTTGTCTATGACAACGAAAATAATCCCGTAAAGCTTCCGGGCAACCGCATAGACGCCCTCACGGATGCGGCAATCCGCTACATAGACGGGCATCAGGAAAAGCCCTTTTTCCTCTTTCTCTCCTTCCTGGAGCCGCATTTCCAGAATGCTTACGACAGCTTTACGGCGCCGTTTTCCATGAAGCCTCTCACAAAGCCCTACATCCCGCCGGATCTGGCAGAGCTTGGAGGGACTGCCCACAGGCATCTGCCCGGCTATTACGGAATGGTAAAACGTCTGGACGAATGCCTCGGCCGGATACAGGATGCGCTGGAAAGCCTTTCCATGAAGGAAAACACGATTGTGGTATTTGCCACCGACCATGGCTGCCATTTCAAAACGCGCAACGCCGAGTACAAGCGCAGCTGTCACGAAAGCTCCATCCGCCTTCCGATCGCCCTCAACGGCGGCCCCTTCTCAGGCGGCGGATGTGTGCAGGAGCTCTTCAGCCTGGTTGATCTCGCACCGACCCTCTTAGATGCCTGCTCTATCCCGGTACCCGGGGATATGCAGGGACGCTCCATCATGCCCGCCATCCGGAGAGAGACGTATGAATGGCCGGACTGCGTTCTGATCCAGACAAGCGAAGCCGAGGTAGGCCGCGCCATCCGCACGCACCGCTGGAAATACGGCGTTCTGGCACCGGACAAGGATCCCATCAGGGATTCCTGCTCGGATCACTATACCGAAGCCTTTCTCTATGATCTGGCGGAGGATCCCTATGAACTGGACAACCTTGCCGGCCTGTCCTCTCACAGAGAGCTCTGTGATCTCCTGAAGGAAAAGCTTCTTCAGAAGATGGAGGAAGCCGGGGAAAAACGCCCCGTTATTGAGAACGCGCCTGAACGTGCTGCCGGACAGCGCCGGGTATTTTCCGGCGAACAGCTGCTGTGAACCGACAGGTATCATGAAGCCGGAAGGCCGGAACATCACAGGCCCTGCAGTCTCACGCTGCAGGGCCTGTTCATGCGAACATGGCAGGCGCAGGTCACCAATACAGACCGGCTGTGAATAGAGTAACGCGCAGTAAAAAAAAAATCAAAAAAGCACTTGACTTCACCATGAAATCTGATATAATAATATCTGTTGATTGAGACAGCCATTTTCCTCGATAGCTCAATGGTAGAGCACCCGGCTGTTAACCGGGTTGTTGTAGGTT
>CAMOSC010000251.1 GCA_946624325.1 uncultured Clostridia bacterium | reverse complement strand
TCTGCAGATGCGGCAGCGGAATAATCATTCGCGGCCATTCGGTCAAAGTACAAAAGTTCGTTTAGGGAGGAGACAAAACTGACGCCCTACAGGGCTTCAGCAGGTCGGGTATTTGCAGCAAAATCTGCTGCAGGAAGGAGGAACCCTCTATGAAACACAAAACATCCCTTTTTGAAAATATCCCCGTGGAAGCCCGCCCGGGCGTGCGTTACTGGGTGCCGGCCGCGGCAATGGATGAGGCGGATCTGCGGGAAGAAATCCGGCAGCTTTACGCCCGGGGCTTCGGCAGAATCGAGCTTGTGGTCCTCTCCGGCAGGAATGCAGAGCTTGACTGCAGCGAGGATGGCTGGGGTACGGAGAACTGGGATAAGATGGTGCGGATTGCGGCGGATGAGACAGAGAAGCTGGGCATGAAGCTTGACATCGCGAATGGCCCGGGCTGGCCCATCAGCTCTCCCGTCATCAAAAGCGCAGACGATCCGGCTGCCCTGCGCGAGCTGACTTACGGTGAATTTGCGCTTCCGGCCGGCGCACATTACGAGGGCCCGCTCCCGGAGCGAAAGACAATCCGCCCGGAGGGCACGGCAAAGCCGGTCGCCGTCATGGCGTATCCGGAGGTTTCGGAGAAGGTGCTGCGGCAGGAGGGCTATATTGACCTCATGCCCTTCGTCTCTGTGGACGGGAAGACCCTGTGCTTTGACCTTCCGGAGCAGGAGAGCTGCCGGAACTTCCGCATTTTTGCCTTTTATGAACAGCCGGCTGTACAGAAAATCAACTCCGGGCGGAACTATGTCATAGACCATCTCGGCAAGGCGGGCGTGAAAGCCTGCAGGGAATACTGGGATCCGATCTTTCGGAAATATGATTATCCCTCGATGGAGTCCTTCTTCTGCGATTCCCTGGAATATGTCGTGACCCTCGAATGGACGCCCGGGTTTGAAACCTTTTTCAAAGAAAAGTACGGGTATGACCTGCGTCCTTTCCTGCCGGTGATCGGGGAGCATGAGCAGGTCCTCTCCGTACCCGAGGTGCCGGGGTACCGCTTCGAAAATCCGGAGATTTCCGAAATGGTCAACCGGGAATTCATGGAAGCGCTGACCTTCTGCTACTGCGAAAATCACCTTCGCGGCCTGGAAGAAATGGCGGAGAGCTACGGAAAAACCATCCGCTACCAGGTTGCCTACAACAAGCCCCTGGAGGAGGAAATCAGCGCCTTTTATCCCGGCATCCCGGAAAATGAAGCGCTCGGCCGTCCTGCCATTGACGGCATGAAGGACATGGCCGCGGCGGCGCATCTGGGCAGAAAAAAACGGTACAGCTTTGAATGCGCGGCGGAATTCGGCTTCGGCTACAACCAGACCTATGAGGATCTATTATGGTGGGTAAAGCGCGCACAGATGGCCGGCATGAACGCAGAGGTCCTGCACGGGGCTTCCTATTCCGGCGCCTACTACGGGCGGCTTTCAGAGGAGGGGCGTGTTCCCGGTGCTGAGTGGCCCGGCTATGAGGGCTTCGGGAAATTCGTCTCAAACAACTGGAACCGGACGCTCTCGGTAAAGGACGCGCGCAGCGTCCTGGACCGCATCGCGCGGTCCAATATGGTTTTCCTCGGCATGAAAAAGGTGGACGCAGCCATCCTGAGAAGCGATTATACCAACACCGGAGAGGGCGGGGAAGGCTGCTTCTACAGCGATGACGGAAAGCTTTCGAACGCAGGCTACTCCTATGAATTCGTCTGCGAGAGCCTGCTGAAGCAGCCGGTCTGCCGGGTTGAAGGCGGCGTGCTGGATCCGGAAGGCCCCGCTTACCGCGCCCTGATCGTAATGCCGGGCATTGAGCTTTCGCTGGAGGGGATCCGCACGCTCCGCGGCCTTCAGGAATCCGGACTTCCGGTACTGATGTGCGGGGATACTTATCCATGCCGGTTCTACGGCGATTACGCGGATGAAGCGCGCAGGGAAGCGTGGAATGGAGAGCTGAGGGAGCTTTTAGCCTTTGCTGAAAGCGCCGGACTTGTCTGTGCCATAGATAGCGTGCCGGATGTCCTGCTTTCCCATGGCATTTCGCAGCGCATCCGCACGGAATGCGGCCACGATCTGATTACTGCCGTGCATGAGCGCAGGGAGGCGGACTTCTATGTCCTCTACGCCAACAACCGGGCAGGTTTTGACGAGAAGCCACTGGACACCGGCACCATGCGTGTGAAGGGCGGGTACCGCCCGGGTACCGTCAAAAATACGTATGAACGTCCGGGTGAAGCCAGCCGCACGCGCGTGAAGCTGTCCGTTTCCTGCAGCGGTCCGCTTTTCGTATACAATCCGTGGGACGACAGCCTGAGCCCTTCCGGCCTGAAGGCTGAGGGCGGCCGTGCGGAAGGAGAGCTCTGGATCGAGGAGGACGAAATGCTGATCCTTGCGGATGTGAAGAGCGCCGCGGGAGAGCCTGAACATACGCAAAGGAAAGCCTTCGCGGCGGTTTCACCCTCCGAAAAGACCGGGTTTACCCCGATCCGGTTTGACCAGCTGGAAATCCGGGCTTTTGAACCGGAAAAGCCCGGGGAATATTCCTTCCTGAGAAGCCGTTTTTCAGCGGAGAGCCGTCTCTATGCGCTGACAGAGGCAAAGGCCTTTTCGGAGGTTGATCCCGCGCTGGAGTATTTTGCGGGGGAGGGCATCTACAGTGGCAGCTTCAGGCTTCAGAGACAGGCAGGTTCGCGTTATATGCTGAAGCTTGGAAAAGCGGCCGATACGCTCCTTGTAAGCGTAAACGGAAAGGAACTCGCGGGATTTGACCAGGTTTTCAGGCGGGCGGATATTACGGAGCTCGTGAAGGACGGCGAAAACCGGATAGAAGTGCGGGTTGTCACGAACCTTCATGCGCGTCTTACGGAGTCCTTCAATCCGAAGGACTATGAAAATATACCCTTCTGTCCGCCATCCATGGAGCACCGCTTCGGTCTGTTCGAAGAACCGGGGTTCCCCATCGGCGTGGAAGAATACCGGTGAGACTGTATGCTGCTTGTACCACCAGAAGAAGGACTTCATTTCCGTGCCTTACGAACCGAAAATGTAAGTTGTCAAAAATGAGATAACGGTTTTCGTAAGCCGATATCAGCTGTATCTACCGAATCGTGAGCAATTGGAGTCGGAATTCAGGAGATTTATGCGCAGCGAAGAGGACACAGAGTAAATCATGACATTCAACAATGCGTACTTTATTACTGGGACGGCCTATGCAGGCAAATCAACGATGATAAAACTGCTTGCAAAGAAATATGATGGCATCCTGTGTGAAGAGAACTATCACGATCAGCTATTGCCAGAGTTGGACAGTGCAGAGTTCCCTTTTCTGACATACACCCGTGATCTAAGGGATTGGCGTGACTTCATCAGGAGAAGTCCAGAAGAATACAAGGCATGGATGAACGGTGTGTCTCATGAATGTGAGATATTGGAGCTCAGGATCCTTGACGGGCTTAAGGAGCAGAGAAAGCCTGTGTTTGTAGATACCAATATTTCAATAGAGACATTGAAAAGGATAACTCCCTCAAATCATGTACTGGTCATGCTGGCGGATCCTCAGATATCTGTGCGGCGCTTCTTTGAAAGACCAGATCGCGAGAAGCAGTTCTTATATCAGTTGATTATGGATGAACCCGATCCTGAGAAGGCAATGGAGAATTATCGGAAAGG
>CAMOSC010000250.1 GCA_946624325.1 uncultured Clostridia bacterium | reverse complement strand
CCACTCAGAATCCCGTGGAGACAACCGGTACCTTCCCGCTTCCCGAAGCCCAGCTGGACCGCTTTTTCATGCAGCTTTCCATGGGATTTCCGACTCCCGCCGAGGAGCAGGCCATTCTGGAGCGTTTCCAGAGCCGTCAGCCTCTGGCGGAGCTTCTTCCCGTCTGCAGCCGTGAGGAGATTATACAGGCCGGAAAAGAATATGTGAACACCTTTGTGCATCCCGCATTGATCGGTTATCTTGTAGACCTTGTACAGGCGACCAGGAAGCATCCCTATGTAGTCAACGGCATAAGTCCCAGGGGATCCCTGGCACTGCTTCATGCTTCCCAGGCCTTCGCATGGCTCAACGGCCGTTCATACGTGGTCCCGGAGGATGTGAAGAGCGTTGCGGTTCCGGTCCTCGCACACCGTCTGATTACGAACCGGGGCGTCGGAAACCTCTCTACCGGCGAGGAGATTATCGAAAGCCTTCTGAATGAGGTCTCCCTTCCCACGGAAAACTGGGAAAATTAGTATCGCTTATCCCGGCTTTCATCCATGAGAGGTTTCAGCATATGCAGATTATTATTTTGCTGGCAGGCGCCGCCCTCGTTTACTGGCTGCAGGATCTGCTTTACCGCAGATTCTGGAACAGAGGGCTCTCCGTCTTAATCCGCTTCCAGGACAAACCGGTTCTGGAGGGGGAAACGGCCGTCCTGACGGAGGTAATCGAAAACCGGAAGATTCTGCCCCTATCTTATCTGAATGTCAAGTTTAAAATCAGCCGGAATCTGATCTTTGAAAATATGGAGAATACAAGCACGTCCGACTGGAACTATAAAAACGACATCTTCTCTGTCCTTTTTCATCAGCGTATTACGCGCGTTCTCAGCTTTCACTGTGAAAGAAGGGGGTTTTACACGGTAGACCAGGCCGACCTGATTTCGGCCAATCTCCTTATGACAGGGACCTTAGTCCATACGCTCCCGCAGAACACGCATTTTTATGTGTATCCCAGATACATTGATATCAGCGCGCTGGACGTTCCTTACCGGAAAATGATCGGCAGCCAGACCAGCCGGCGTTTCCTCTACGAGGATCCCTTTGAATTCCGGGGTCTGCGGGACTATGTGCGCACAGATCCGATGAACAGTATCAACTGGAAAGCTTCCGCGCGTACCGGTAAACTCACCGTTAACGTACATGATTCCACAACCTCGCAGGAAGCGATCGTGTTCCTGAACCTGGAGGATGAGACCGTCTGGAAATACGAACAGCTGCATGAAACCGCTATCAGGATTGCCTCCGCTCTGTGTTATCGTCTTCTGAAGGATTCCATCCCTACGAGGATTCTGTGCAACGGTGAGGATGTGATTACCGGACAGCCCTCCGTGCTTCCCGTCGGAAACGGGCTGAGGCAGGTAAACGCCATCAATGAAATTCTGGCAAGGATTGATCTTTCGAGGCCTGTTGTACCCTGCATCGGGCAGGTTCGGGCGCTGTCAGCCGAAAAAATTGCATCCAATCCCCTGTTTATCATGATTTCCAACTGTATGCGGGATGACCTGCAGGATGCCTTCACCTCGCTCGTTGCGGCAAACGGCTCCGGCCTCTGGATCGCGCCGCTCCACAGGGATATGGAGCTCCATGTCGCCGAAACCGATTCCATGGAAGTAGTCCGATGGGAGGTGGATCACTATGAGAAATAAACTGCTTTCCCTCATCGAGATATCGAACGCTTCCCTGATTTTCCTGATGATCCTGGCACTGCCCTGTTCTCTGGTATATCCGGGCGACAGCCGGCATCTGATGCGCACCTTTCTGGTCGTAATTCCCGCTGCCGCCTCCCATATGGGCATTAAGAAGCAAAAACACCTGATATCCTACCTGCTGCTTATGGCCGGGACCGCCGCCCTGCTCTTTTTCCTTGCGGACGATATTCCGGAACGCATATGGCTTACGGCCGCTTCCCTGATCCTTTTCCTGATCCGGATTCCGGCCAGGCTGAACCGTTCTGATGATGCCATTACCGCTCCGGTTCCCGTGGAAGCCATTCTTTTTGTTGCATTTACGATTGTCGGTCATTTTATAGATTCACCGTATATCGGGCCGATAGCCTACCGTTATCTTTTTGTGTTCCTGATCCTTTTGTTTTTCTATCTGAACCTGACCCGTATGGACAGCTTCCTGCAGCAGAATAAAGAGATTGCCAATCTTCCGGGCAGACAGATTCTCCGCACCAACCGGGTGATGATGTCGATCTTTGTCCTTGCCGCGCTTTTTTCCATGATTCTGCTGCCCGCGCTCGGCCTGGATAAGGTCCTGCTTGCCGCGGGGGATGGCCTTCTGCATCTGATCCGTATGTTTTTCTCCCTTTTCCCAGGAGGGGAGGCGGAGGAAACCGTAGTGGAGACAAGCCAGGCCGTCCAGGGCAATCCGGAGCCCTTCATGCTTCCGCCCGCTGAGGATTCTTCCTGGATTAAGGCCATTCTGGATTTCCTTTCCTGGCTTCTGTCCATAGCGGTTTATATAGGCTGCATCGCAGGGCTGGTATTCCTGATAATCCAGGTTTTCAGACGCTTTTACCGGCCGATTCAGGAAAACAATGACCGGCAGGAATTTATCGGCGAGGAGGACAAGGCGGATCTGACAGCGAGGGAAGAAAAAAGAAGCCGCCGGAATACGATTTTTTCATATTTCCAGCCGGATGCTCAGATTCGCAGAATCTACAGAAGCACCCTGAAAAAGAAGTTTGCAAAAAAAGGCGGAAACTATATTCCCTCAAAAGGCGCTTCCCCGTCAGAACTGGAGCAGGGTGCAGGCCTTTCGAAAGGCGCTTCTCTGGATGCCCTGCACGAACTGTATGAAAAAGCCCGCTATTCCGGCGGCCCCTGCAGCAGGGAGGATGTCAGCCGCCTGAAGGAAAACGGATGGTAAGAGGAGGCGGCGGACATGCGCAGTCTCCGGCTGCTTCTTGTCCATCACCCGGCAGATTCGGAAGCTTGCAAACGGCTTTCCGCACCTGCCTTTACCCAAGAAAGCGCCTGAACAGCATCATAGCTGTTCAGGCTCTTTTGAGGTATATAGTACAGTAAGGAACTGTCTCCACACAAAAGCTCTTCACGCTCTTTGGAGATATGCATATCAATGAAGAACTGCTACTGCGCAAGAACTGTTCAGGCTATTGCCGTAAAAAGTAAGCCAGTGAAGAAATACCGCTGCACAATATCAGTTTCCGGGAATTGCGGGGAGGACATTCCCCCGGAGCTCGATAAGCGGACCACCGGTTTTCTCGATATATTCCCGGGTAATCGTCACCTTGCCGATATTGTCATCCTTTGGAATTTCATACATGATATCCAGCATGAATTCCTCAATGATCGAACGAAGCGCCCGGGCACCCGTGTCCTTCTTCAGGGCAAGCTCCGCTATGGCTTCCAGCGCGCCGTCGTCAAACGCAAGCTGAACCTCGTCCATGGCCAGAAGTTTTTTGTACTGCTTCAGAATCGCATTCTTCGGCTCCTTCAGAACACGGACAAGCATATCCTTTGTCATTCTTTCCAGAGTGAATACCACCGGCAGTCTGCCGAGAAACTCCGGAATCATACCGAATCTGCGCAGATCCTGTGTTTCGACCCTGGTGAGAATATCCGGATCGTCATCGTAGCGGTCTTTCAGCTCCGCGCCGAAGCCGAGCGTCTTTTTGCCGATGCGGCTTTCGATGATCGG
>CAMOSC010000249.1 GCA_946624325.1 uncultured Clostridia bacterium | reverse complement strand
TGCCTCAGAACGGGCAGACGGAGAATTTCACGCTCGGAAAGGAGTAATCTTGAAAAAGTACGACAGCAGCAAGACGGCCAAATCCCCGCGCATACCCAGGCTCATTGAGCACCTCTTTGAGAAGATGCCCGTCATCGAGTCGGCCAGAGCCATCCTGCTTACCGAGTCTTACCGGCAGACGGAAGGCGAATCGATCTATGCGCGCAGATCCAAGGCTTTTGTACACATCCTTGAGAACATCCCCATCATCATCCGCCCGGAAGAGCTGATCGTGGGCAGTTCAACCATAGCTCCCCGGGGCTGCCAGACCTTCCCGGAATACAGCTTTCAGTGGCTCCAGGACGAGTTCGACACGGTCGAGCACCGCGCGGCAGACCCGTTTTACATTTCCGAGCAGACCAAGGAAGAGCTTCGGGAAGTGCATAAATACTGGGCAGGGAAAACCAATTACGAGCTTGCGAAGGACTACATGGCGCCGGAAGCCTTGCGGGCTATGGAACACGGCATCTTTACCACGGGAAATTATTTTTATAACGGCATCGGCCATCTGACGGTTCAGTACGATAAGGTGCTGGCGATCGGTTTTGAGGGCTTTATCGCAAAGGCGCAGGAATATCTGGATAAGCTGGAGGTTTCCGATCCGCAATACGCCAGAAAGCATCAGTATTACCTTGCGGTAATCCGCAGCTGCCGGGGTGTTATCACCTATGCAAACCGCTATGCGCAGCTGGCGAAGCAGGAAGCCGCTTCCTGCACCGACAGCGTCCGGAAGCAGGAGCTTCTGCAGATCGCGGAAAACTGCTCCAGGGTACCGGCCAAGGGCGCCACTTCCTTCTGGGAGGCCTGCCAGTCCTTCTGGTTCGTGCAGCAGCTCCTCCAGATGGAGAGCTCAGGCCATTCCATCTCCCCCGGCCGTTTCGACCAGTACATGTATCCCTATTACAAGGCCGATCTGGATGCGGGCAGGATCACGCGGGATTTCGCCCAGGAGCTTATGGACTGCATCTGGGTGAAGCTCAACGACCTGAACAAGGTGCGGGATGCCGCGAGCGCGGAAGGGTTCGCAGGCTACAGCCTGTTCCAGAACCTGATAGCCGGAGGCCAGAATGCCGATGGAGAGGACGTTACCAACGACCTTTCCTTCATGTGCATCTGGGCGTCCATGCATGTACATCTGCCAATGCCTTCCTTCTGCGTGCGGATCTGGAACAAGACGCCGCATGATTTCCATATTGCGGCGGCGGAGCTGGTGCGTACGGGTCTCGGCCAGCCCGCATATTACAACGACGAGGTGATCATTCCCTCACTTATGAACCGCGGTCTGACGCTTCAGGAGGCCAGGGAATACAACATCATCGGCTGCGTGGAGCCCCAGATCGCCGGCAAGACCGACGGCTGGCACGATGCCGCCTTCTTCAACATCTGCCGTCCGCTGGAGCTGGTATTCCACAACGGCATGGACAAGGGCGAAATGGTGGGAATCCCGACGGGGGACGTCACACAGATGCGCACCTACGAGGAATTCTACGCGGCCTATGAAAAGCAGATGAAATACTGCATCGGCCTGCTGGTAAATTCCGACAATGCCATAGACCAGGCCCACTCCGAGCGCGTTCCGCTTCCGTGGCAGTCCTGCATGGTGGATGACTGCATGGCCCTCGGCAAGACCAACCAGGAGGGCGGTGCTCATTACAACTTCACCGGTCCCCAGGGCTTCGGCATTGCCAATGTGGCGGACGGCCTTTACGCCATCCGCAAGCTCGTCTACGAGGACAAAACCATCACCATGGCGGAGCTTCGCGACGCCCTGGACTACAATTTCGGCCGGGGCATGAGCGTAGAGGAGGCCGGGGATGCCGTGAAGACCATTGTCGAGCAGCTCCAGGCATCCGGCCGCAAGGTGGATGCGGAGCAGGTTGCGCAGATTGCGGCACTGGTTTCTGCAAATGTGGTTCCGGCAGACAGAAAAGCCCGCTTCGAGGAGATCCATGAGCTGATCGAGGAGTGTCCGAAGTTCGGCAATGACCTGGATGACGTGGATGCGCTCGCAAAGCAGGTCGGCTATCTTTACAGCCGCACGCTGGAGCAGTACAGGAATCCCAGGGGCGGTATTTTCCAGGCAGGCATGTATCCCGTATCGGCAAATGTGCCGCTCGGAAAACAGACCGGCGCCACGCCGGACGGACGCTATGCGGGCACGCCTGTGGCGGACGGCGTTTCACCGTCCCAGGGCAAGGATAAATTCGGCCCGACCGCCGCGGCAAATTCCGTGGCAAAGCTGGATCACGCGATCGCCTCCAACGGAACGCTCTACAACATGAAGTTCCACCCGTCGGCCTTAAGCGGAAGAGAAGGTCTTGAGAAGTTCTCGGATATGATCCGCGGTTTCTTTGACCAGAAGGGCATGCATGTCCAGTTTAACGTGGTGGACAGGCAGACGCTGCTGGATGCCCAGGCGCATCCGGAGCAGTATAAGCACCTGGTGGTCCGCGTTGCCGGTTACAGCGCGCTGTTTACAACGCTTTCCCGTTCCCTGCAGGATGATATCATCAGCAGGACGGAGCAGGCGCTTCAGGAGGAATAAGGCGTGGACGAACGGCAGACCAAGGGAAGAATCTTTGATATCCAGAGATATTCCATTCATGACGGGACCGGAATCCGGACGATTGTATTCCTGAAGGGCTGTGTCCTTCGCTGCCGCTGGTGCTGTAATCCCGAATCACAGCACTATGAGATCGAAACCATGAAGGTTCAGGGGAAGGACAAAATCATCGGGCGGGACGTAACGGTCGCCGAGGTGCTGGAGACCGTTGAGCAGGACCGTGTATACTACTGGCGTTCCCGCGGCGGCATGACCCTTTCCGGAGGCGAGAGTCTCTGCCAGCCTGAATTCGCAACGGCTCTGCTGAAGGCAGCCAAGGAAGACGGTCTGACCACGGCCATGGAGAGCATGGGGTGCGCGAAATATGAGGTCATTGACGGGGTGCTGGATTACCTGGATACCTACCTCATGGACATCAAGCACACGAATACCGAAAAACATAAGGAATTTACCGGCCGGTCCAACGAGCTGATGCTGGAGAACGCGAAGAAAATCGCGGCTTCCGGTAAGACCGAGCTCATTATCCGCGTCCCGGTGATCCCCACCTTCAACGCGACTCCGGAGGAGATCGCCTCCATTGCGCGGTTTGCGGATTCCCTTCCGGGCGTGAAAAAGCTCCATCTCCTTCCGTATCACAGGCTGGGACAGGATAAATACGCCGGCCTGGGCAGGGAGTACAGCCTGGCGCACATTGTCCCCATGGACCGCGCCTATGTGAACACGCTCCTTGAGGCAGCGCAGAAAAACTGCAGCCTTCAGTGCCAGATCGGAGGGTAAGCCATGCCTGGAAAGGATTTATTCCTGCAGAACGGGGCGGCCGAATCAAAGGATCCCCTCTCTGCGGACGGGAAGATGCGCATCGTTCAGGAACTGGTTCCCGGACGGCAGATGACGCTCTGCCATATCATAGCGGCACCGGTTCCGGAGCTTTACATGAAGCTGGGCCTGAATCCGGACATAGACTACAGCCAGTCGGCCATCGGCATTGTCACGGTCAGTCCCGCCGAAACCGCCATCATCATCGCGGATATCGCCACCAAGGCGGCCGGTGTGGAGCTGGGCTTTGTGGACCGTTTCAGCGGCACCCTGATCGTTACCGGAACGGTTTCGGAGGTGACGGCCTCCCTGAAAGCCCTCTCCGATTATGTGCGCGACGTGCTGGGCTTCACGGTATGTCCCACCACGCGGACTTAAAGAGCCG
>CAMOSC010000248.1 GCA_946624325.1 uncultured Clostridia bacterium | reverse complement strand
CGCATCGCTCTTAATCTCAATACCGGCCAGCGCCCCGGGCAGAACCATAACCAGATCCGCACGCGATTTTCCGATGATTTTTTCATCCATCAGGCGTACCCGCCCGAACTGTTCCTCCAGAAACATGCAGAGCGGGTCCCGGATATCTCTGTCATAAAGCATACTTTATCTTCCTGTACCGCAGTCCGCTAAGCGGCCCGAACCCCCGCGAAACCTGTTCCGCTCTTCTTGGCCCGCTGATTTGTGCCTTTCGGGAGTATGGCGCTGAATCGTTACACGCATTTATCTCCCGGATCCGGAAGCGACAGATGCCGGACCGGTTCGCTGGTCAGCATTACCCCAAGTTTCTTGAACGTTTTCTGGTCAATATCCGCAAGCATTACCGTGGTGTGCACCTGGCAGCCCCGAAGCAGGGGCAGCTGCTCGAGCGCTTTCGCGGCGTTCTCATCGTCTACCGCCGCGAGCGTCATGGCAATCAGCACCTCATCCGTATGCAGTCTGGGATTTCTCCCGCCGAGGTAATCTATTTTCAGTTTCTGAATCGGTTCGATGAAATCGCGTCTGATCAGACGGACATCGTGGTCAATCCCTGCCAGGTGCTTTAACGCATTCAGCAGCAGTGCCGCGGAAGCTCCCAGCAGGTCTGAAGTCTTTGAGGTGATGAGCGTCCCGTCGTCAAGCTCAATCGCGGCTGTCTCGATCCCGAGCTTCCTTGCCCGCTCCTTTGCGGCCGTGGTAACCCTGCGGTCATCCGTCGTGATTTTCGCCTGCTTCATGAGAAGCTCGATTTTGTAAAGCTCTGTCCCGGTGGCTTTTCCCTCCGCGATCTTACCGGCGGTCTCATAATATCGCCGGATAATTTCCTGCTTTGCCGCCTCGCAGCATACTTCATCATCCACAATACAGTTGCCCACCATGTTGACACCCATATCCGTGGGAGACTGATAGTATTCATTTTTGCCGTAAATTGCCTCGAATATGGCATCCAGTACCGGGAAGATCTCGATATCCCGGTTGTAATTGACCGTCTTTTCCCCGTGGGCCTCCAGATGGAAGGGATCGATCATATTGACATCGTTCAGATCCGCGGTGGCCGCCTCATAAGCCATATTTACAGGATGCTTGAGGGGAAGGTTCCAGATGGGGAAGGTCTCGAATTTGGCATATCCCGCCAGTACGCCGCGCTTGTTCTCATGATAGAGCTGAGAGAGGCAGGTGGCCATTTTCCCGCTTCCGGGACCCGGCGCCGTGACGACCACAAGCCGTCTGGAGGTCTCAATGTAGTCATTCTTGCCGAAGCCGTTTTCGCTGATGATATTTGCGATATCCGTCGGATATCCGTCTATCAGGTAGTGCTGATAGACACGGATATTCTGTTTTTCCAGGCGGGTTCTGAACTGAACCGCAGCGCTCTGCCCCGCAAAATGGGTAATGACAACGCTACCCACGTAAAGGCCTCTTGACTCGAACTCCTGGATCAGGCGCAGAACATCCTTGTCATAGGTGATGCCCAGATCGCCGCGCACTTTATTTTTTTCAATATCCACGGCACTGATGGCGATAACAATCTCCACGATATCAGAGAGCTGCATCAGCATGCGCATTTTGCTGTCAGGGGCAAAACCGGGCAGTACTCTGGAGGCATGATAATCGTCGAAAAGCTTTCCGCCGAATTCCAGGTACAGCTTATTGCCGAAACGGCTGATCCGTTCACGGATATGTTCTGACTGCAGCTTCAGGTACTTGTTGTTGTCAAATCCGATCTTCATTTCGCTCCCCTTCCCGGCTGAATTCATATCCGGCAGACGCGGATCTCCGCATATACGATCTGTGAAAAACAAAAACATTTCTATTATAACGGTTTTTACAGGCTTCGGCAAGCGTTTTTTCCGTTGACACCAAAGGGCAGAACTGATAAAATGTTTCTGATGATTTAATGACTTTGATCCACATAAAAAAGCAGGAGGTTTACCGAAATGTTAGATGGTTTCAAAAACGCGGTTGAGCTGGATTTTTCATGTCCGGAGCACAAAGCCGGCATGGAAGCGGCTTTCGCCGAAATCGACGCCCAGAAGGGTACCGTTTATCCCCTGATCATCGGCGGCGAGCGGATTTTTACCGAAAAGAAAATCGCGTCCATAGATCCCGCAACCAAAGAAGTTCTGGCCTATTCCTGCTCCTGCACAAAGGAGCTTGCCGACAAAGCCATCCGCACCGCCTACGAAGCTTTTCAGACCTGGCGTTTCACCCCGGCAGATGAACGGATCCGCGCACTGCGCAGGCTTGCCGCCCTTCTGAACGAAAACCGTTACCTCTTTAACGCCTGGAACGTTTCCGAGAGCGGAAAGAACTGGGGAGAGGCAGACGGCGAGCTCTGCGAGCAGCTGGATTTCATCAATTCCTATGTCATGCATATTAAGGAGCTTGACAAGGGGCTTGAGCTGGTCCACACCGAGGAGCACAACAAGTGCATCTATACCCCCATCGGCGTCGGCGTGGCTGTTCCGCCGTGGAATTTCCCGCTGTCCCTCATGGCCGGAATGATCGTCTCAGCCGTCATAACCGGAAACACCGTATGCGTAAAGCCCTCCTCCGATGCTCCGATCATCGCCTATAAATTTGTGGAGCTCTGTGAGAAGGCAGGCATTCCCGCCGGCGTTGTAAACTATATTCCCGGCTCCGGATCCGTAATCGGCGATTTCATCGTCGAGCATCCGCTGACCCGCTTCATCAACTTTACCGGTTCCAAGGAGGTGGGCTGCCGCATCAACGCCCGGGCTGCCCAGGTTGCTCCCGGCCAGAGATGGCTCAAGCGCGTCGTCGCCGAGATGGGCGGAAAGAACGCCATCATCGTGGACGCCTCCGCGAATATCAAAAAAGCTGCACAGGGTATCGTCAATTCCGCCTTTACCTTCCAGGGGCAGAAATGTTCCGCCTGTTCCAGGGCGATCGTTCATGAAGCGGTTTATGACGAGCTTATTGAAGAAGTCGTAAAGCTTACGGAAAAACTGAAGGCAGGACAGGGAAGCGGCAGAAGCAATGCCCCCGCAGGTCCCGTCATCAACCAGGGTTCCTTCAATTCCATCAGTTCCTACATAGAAATCGGCCGCAAGGAAGGCCGCATTGTCTATGGCGGAACCTACAGCGATGAAAAGGGCTTCTACATTGACCCCACCGTAATTGTCGACATCGACCGCTCTGCACGGATTGCCAACGAGGAAATCTTCGGACCGGTAGTCGCCTTTATCAAGGTTTCAAGCTTTGACGAGGCCCTCGAAATTGCCAACCAGACCGAATACGGCCTGACCGGATCCGTTTACAGCGAGGACCGCGCCAACATTAACCGCGCAAAGGATGAATTCTACGTGGGTAATCTGTATCTTAACCGTAAGTGCACCGCTGCAGTTGTCCTGCAGCATCCCTTCGGCGGCTTCAATCTGTCCGGAACCGATGCCAAAACCGGCACCGCGGACTATCTGAAGAATTTCCTCGCCCTCAAATCCATCTCCGAGGACCTGACCGACTGATGAATCAGTGATGCCTCCGGCATCCGGTCCTAAAAATCGGATGAACATAAGCATGTGCGTGATACATCACAGTGCAATAACAAACGCCGTGCCAGTCGCGGCATAAAAAGCGAAGGCCGTGACGAATCACAGTACCAAAATGAACGCCGTCCCAACCGCGGCATAAAAGCGAAGGCCGTGACGAATCACAGTTTAAAAAAGAACGCCGTGCCGCCCGCAGCGCATGTACTTGCGTTGCGGGCGGCACGGCGCTGCCTTATGTGTGAAAGCTTCGGG
>CAMOSC010000247.1 GCA_946624325.1 uncultured Clostridia bacterium | reverse complement strand
AATTATCCGCGAGATGCGGCTGGATAAATTTGATGTCCTGGTAGGCATCAATCTGCTCAGGGAAGGCCTGGATATTCCCGAGATAGCTCTGGTTGCGATCCTCGACGCGGATAAGGAAGGCTTTCTCCGCTCGGCGACCTCGCTGATCCAGACGGTCGGCAGGGCTGCCAGGAATGTTGACGGCCGCGTAATTATGTATGCGGATGTCGTAACGGATTCCATGGACACGGCAATTCGGGAGACCATGCGCAGAAGAGCCATACAGGAGGCCTATAACCGGGATAACGGCATCACGCCGACCTCAATCCGCAAAGCGGTAAGGGATCTGATCAGCATCTCGAAATCTGCGGAAACCGTATCCATGAAGCTGGCCAAGGATCCGGAATCCATGAGCCGCAAAGAGCTGGAAAAAGTCATCGCCAAGGTGGTGAAGCAGATGAACCAGGCCGCGGCAAAGCTGGATTTCGAGACGGCAGCTGAGCTTCGCGACAGAATGAAAGAGCTGAAAGCCTATCTGGATACCTGAACGTAAGAACGGGCTTTCAGCCTGCGGGGATCCGGCCTGATTCAAAGTTTCTGTGGCGGATTCCGGGGAAATATGGTATAAATATAGACAGGGCTGGATGGGGTGGCCGGCGGCATTCAGCGTGCTGCGGCGCCGGGCGGAGAAAAATGCCATGGGGCCGTGCGCATGAAACCCCGTCTGCCGGCATTAACGGTTCTGCGTTGCAGAGTTCATGTACGAGAGGAGATTTTATCATGAAATTTTATGTGTGTGAAGGCTGCGGAAAGCTTATTTCCGTGTTCCGTCCGTCCGCTTGTCCCACAAAATGCTGCGGCGAGCCAATGAAGGAAGTAATCCCGGGAACGGTGGATGCAGCAAAGGAGAAACATATCCCTCAGGCAGTCGTTGAGGGCAGCAGGGTTTCCGTACAGGTGGGTTCGGTTATCCATCCCATGATGGAAGGACACCATATCGAATGGATTCTTCTGGAAACAGAGAGCGGCTTCCAGAAGAGGGATTTGGCTTCGGACGGTGAACCCGCCGCCGTGTTTGCGCTTGCCGAGGGAGAAAAACCGGTTGCCGTTTACGAGAGCTGCAATCTTCACGGTATCTGGAAGGCAGAGATCTGAAGTGTCGGTGGTATTCCTTTTTGAGATGATCGGAACGGTTGCGTTTGCCGTTTCCGGAGCAATGACGGCAATCCGCAGGAGAATGGATATCTTCGGCGTTATGATACTGGCCATGATCACGGCTGTTGGGGGCGGTATTTTACGCGACCTGATTCTGGATGTCGTCCCGCCTTCTGCGTTCCGCCGGCCCGTATATGCCCTGACTGCGGCCGCTACGGCTATCGTGGTGTTCCTGCCTTCGGTGCGCAGGCGCCTGCATGCCAACGAGGGTATCTACGAAATTGCCCTTCTGGTGATGGACTCGATCGGTCTTGGCGTATTTACCGCCCTTGGAGCAGAGGCTGCGTATCTGGCGATTCCGGATGCCAACCTTTTCCTCGCGGTGTTCGTGAGCGTCGTCACGGGCGTCGGGGGCGGGATTATGCGGGACGTCCTTGCACAGGACATGCCCTATGTTTTTGTAAAGCATTTTTATGCCTGCGCTTCCATGATCGGTGCTCTGGTATGCGCATTGCTTCACGGGAAAGTCGGGTCGTTTCCCTGTATGCTGGCAGGCACGCTGGTAACCATGGTTTTAAGGCTCCTGGCGGCACATTATCACTGGAACCTGCCAAAGGCTGAGGCCTGAAGAACTGCAGGCCTGCCGCAGCTCCGGAGACGGTATTTTCCTTCCATTTCCGGAGCCTGGCGAGCACGCCACAACTCCGGAAAGGAAGCTTTTTGCGATTTTCGGAGCCTGGCTCTGAACAGTTACAGAATTTAAATGAGGAGACAGAGCAAGATGAGGACTTTGTATCTTGACTGCAGTATGGGGGCGGCCGGTGATATGCTTACCGCGGCGCTTCTGGAACTGCTTCCGGATCCCGATGCATTTGTAGACGAGCTGAACGGGCTGGGTATCCCGGATGTCGTGTTTTCCCGGGAAGCTTCGGTAAAGTGTGGCGTTACCGGTACACACATGTCCGTAA
Source organism: uncultured Clostridia bacterium (assembly GCA_946624325.1). Taxonomy (GTDB): domain Bacteria; phylum Bacillota; class Clostridia; order Lachnospirales; family Lachnospiraceae; genus Anthropogastromicrobium. The sequence goes on along the minus strand of CAMOSC010000247.1, from coordinate 1,800 downwards.
AGGTACGGGGCGTGGAGGAGGAGGCCGGAGACGACCACGACTACCATCATGATCATGAAGAGGGCCATGAACATGATCATGACCACGACCATCACCATGATCACGAAGAGGGCCATGAGCATCATCATGACCATGACCATCACCATGATCACGAGGAAGGCCATGACCATGATCATGACCATGACCATCACCATGATCACGAGGAAGGCCATGACCATGATCATGACCACGACCATCACCATGATCACGAAGAAGGCCATCATCACGAACATGACCATGGGCATCATCATACCGGACTCCACGGTATCGAGCATATTGTCCGGGATCATCTGAATGTCCCGGAAGCGGTCCGGGAGGATATTCTGGCGGTCTACGGGCTGATCGCCCGTGCTGAGAGCGAAGTGCACGGCGTACCGATGGAGAATATCCATTTCCATGAGGTGGGAACCATGGATGCGGTGGCCGACGTTGCGGCGGTCTGTCTGCTGATGCACAGGCTTCATCCGTCCGAGGTGATCGCCTCGCCGGTGCATGTCGGAAGCGGTCAGGTGCGCTGTGCACACGGGATTCTCCCGGTTCCGGCTCCGGCGACCGCACTGATCCTGAAGGATGTCCCGATTTACGGAGGCGAAATCCGCGGGGAGCTGTGTACGCCGACCGGTGCCGCGCTCCTGAAGCATTTTGTCACGCGCTTCGGCTCCATGCCCGTCATGCAGGTACAGGCTGTCGGTTACGGTATGGGAAAGAAGGATTTTCCGGCCGCCAACTGTGTCCGTGCAATGCTTGGGGAGAGCAGCGACAAAACAGAACAGGTGAGTGAACTCTCCTTTAATGTGGATGATATGACGGCGGAGGAGATCGGTTACGCCACGGAGCGTTTCTTTGAAGGCGGAGCGTTTGAAGTATATACGGTGGCTATCGGGATGAAGAAAAACCGCCCGGGAACGCTTATACGGGTGATCTGTTCCGAGGAAAAGAAAGCGGGGCTGATCAGGCTGATTTTCCGACACACCACAACCATCGGTCTGAGGGAGACGGTTACGCAGAGGTTTATTCTGGACCGGAAAGGCATCACGGTTTCCACCCCCTACGGTGAAGTGCGCTGCAAGCGTTCCGAAGGGTACGGCGTATCTAAAATCAAGGCGGAATATGATGACCTGGCCAGGATTGCGGGAGAACGGCAGATCCCTCTCTCGGAGGTCAGGAAAAGTGTATTTCAGTCGCTGGAATAAAACCGGTAAAATTGTAGGGGAAATCAAAAGGTTGAACGATAAACAAACTACTTGCATTTTCTGATATTTTGTTGTATGATAAAAGCAGCATTTCCTTTTGAGATGCTGCTTTCGTCGTATACTGGGAAAACACCGCTGTCCGCAGCGGAGCCCGGCTGCAAAAATGCACGGCTTACTTATGCCGAAACGCATAGCGTAGTCGGAAAAACCTGACGGCGGGTTTCATGCCTGCCGCACACAGTCAGAGACAGAGGGAGCAGAGAAGATGGTCACACTGAAAGAGATTGCAGAAGAATGCGGCGTATCCGCAACCACGGTTTCCAATGTCCTGAACGGGAAAGCCAAGACAAGCGAGGAGACAAGAAAGCGCATACTCCAGGTAATAGAGGCGCGTGATTACAGGCCGAATTACATGGCACAGGGTCTCCGCAGACAGCGCAGCCGTACGGTGGGCATCATTGCGGAGGATATTGCTCAGTTTACAACGCCGGCGATTGTAGAGGGCATCATGTCCTTCTGCGAGACGCGCGGCTATCGGACAGTGGTTACGAATCTTCGGTTGTATGCC
>CAMOSC010000246.1 GCA_946624325.1 uncultured Clostridia bacterium | reverse complement strand
CAGCTGTGTTTCCTTTCGGAAACAACGGAGAAGCAGGGATTTGAACCCTGGCACCGCTACTAACGGCCTACTCCCTTTCCAGGGGAGCCTCTTCAACCTCTTGAGTACTTCTCCAAAAGTTGATTATTATTTTTTGTTATTTAATTTGCGAGCAGTCATGCTGCCCAGCGGAGAAGGTGGGATTCGAACCCACGGTCCCTTTCGGAATCACCGGTTTTCAAGACCGGCTCCATAAACCACTCGGACACCTCTCCAATGCAATGCCCTAACATATTATCATAAGGCATTTTCAATGTCAAGCAAAATCCGATTTTTTATTATCTGTCGTGATCTTGTTTTCGGCGACGCAGATTATAATATCACGAATGAATCCCATTGTCAACGACTTTTTTTCTTTTTTTCAAGAAGTTTTTTCAAGGGAAATCCATTCTCCCGCCAGCAGCAGATCCTCAGGCGTTGTGATCTTGATGTTCCGGTAATCGCCTTCCGACAGCCGGACTCTGCCCCTTCCGCAGCGCTCCAGTACAGACGCATCGTCAGTAATATCGGAGTAATCCGTTTCGGTATCCGCCCGCATCCGCGCATATGCGTCCGCGATCAGGTCCCTTCTGAAGGTCTGCGGCGTCTGGATGATATAGAGACGCCTCCTGTCGGGCGTGTCTACGACAAATCCCTGTTCATCCGCAACCTTGACGGTATCCTTTGAGGCCACAGATGCGATGCCGCTGCCATATATCAGCGCGCTTTCCAGGCTTTTACGGATAACGGCCGCTGAAACGCATGGTCTTGCGGCATCATGAATCATGACATAATCATACCCTTCGGCACATCTCAGACCCGCCTCGGAGGAATCATACCGGTTCTCCCCGCCTTCCGTCACTTCCCACGGTATGGACAGGTTTTCACGCCGAAGCAGTTCTTCTGTCTCCTCCAGCCACGCTCTGCCCGCCACCAGGACAATCTTATCCGCTATGCCGGAAAAGGCGCGTACACTGTACAGCAAAACCGCGCTCCCGTTTATCTGCATAAACTGCTTTGGCGTACTGCTTTTCATTCTGCTGCCGCTTCCGGCCGCAAGGATAATGGCACATGTTTTTACGCTCATCACCGCTCCCCGAGCTTCAGCGAAGGATTTGCGTTCAGATCCAGACCGCTCCTTCTGCCCTTCATAAATTCATAATATCCGGCGGCGCCGATCATGGCAGCATTATCCGTGCACAGAATCGGTGACGGATAATACAGACTGATACCCCTCTTTTCGCAGGCTTCACGCATCCGGGCCCTCAGGCAGGAATTTGAAGCAACGCCTCCGGCCAGAGCCACCTTCTGAAATCCGTACTCTTTTGCAGCCCGTATGGCATGCTCCGTCAGCACGCCGACAACGGCGGACTGAAAGGACGCCGCGAGGTCTTCGGGTTTAAAGTGCTCACCTGTCATCTGCGCATGGTTGATATAATTCAGTACAGCCGATTTTATACCGCTGAAGCTGAAATCATAGGGTGCATCCGCCACCTTCGCGCGCGGAAAGGCAATCGCCTCCGGATTCCCCTCTTTTGCCGCACGGTCTATCTTCGGTCCGCCGGGATATCCCAGGCCGATCGCCCTCGCCACTTTATCGAAAGCCTCGCCGGCCGCATCGTCCCTGGTTCTTCCGATCAGCTCAAAACGGTCATAATCCCGCACGACTACCAGATGTGTGTGTCCGCCGGATACCACCAGGCACAGAAACGGCGGCTCCAGTTCCGGATGTTCTATGTAATTGGCAGCAATATGGCCCTCTATATGGTGCACGCCAACTAACGGCTTTCCCAAAGCAAATGCAATGGCTTTTGCCTCCGCCACCCCGACAAGCAATGCGCCTACCAGGCCGGGCCCGTAGGTAACCGCTATTGCATCCATCTCTTCAAGCGTTTTTCCCGCCCGGGACAGTGCTTCTTCAATCACCTGATTGATCTTTTCCATATGTTTTCTGGATGCGATCTCCGGCACTACGCCCCCGTAGAGCGTATGGATGGCAATCTGGGAAGAGATGATGTTGGATAACACGGTCCTTCCGTTCTGTACTACTGCCGCAGCCGTCTCGTCACAGCTGCTCTCTATGGCAAGAATATGAATATCTTTCATCGGAGTATGGCCTCCACCACAGTTTCAGGGCAGCAAAGCTGCCGGGCAATTCACCCGCATTGAGAATATGCGGTTCTTCTGATTATTCTTCCTCAAAGTCCAGCTCCAGGGTTCTGCCGTCTTTAGCCGCTATGGTATCCGGAAAAACAGCTCTGGCTTCCTGGATGAAGTCCTCCGGATGGTTCAGCGAAGGGCTGTAATGTGTAAGCCACATCTGCTTCGGTTTCCCCTGTGCGGCAAGCTGCGCGGCCTCCCGGAAGGTCATGTGCTTTTTCTCCCGGGCCTTTTCCGCCTTATCCGCCTCGCCGTACATTCCCTCACAGATAAACAGATCCGCTCCGGCCGCCTGTCTGGCAATCACCGGGACGGGTCTCGAATCCGTTACGTAGGTGAGCTTGATCCCTTTCCGCGGGCTTCCCATCACCATATCCGGCGTATACACGCGGCCGTCCAGCTCTATGGTTTCCCCTTTCTGAAGGCGGTTCCAGCATGGAAGGGGAAGGTTTAATGCCCTGGCCTTCTCCACGCAGAATTTTCCCGCTCTGGGGATTTCAATCGTATATCCGTAACAGATCACATTGTGGCTGACGCGGAATGCATGAATCTGATAGCCGTTTATCTCAAAATCCTGCTCCGGCTCGGTGATCTCCATAAAACGGATCCCGAATGGCAGCTCCGGAGCAATCACCCGCAGGGCATTAACCACCCGTTCCAGTCCCTTGGGTCCGATAAGGGTGAGCGGCTCCTTACGCTCCGCATTTCCCATTGTCAGAAGAAGCCCTGGAAGCCCGCCGATGTGGTCCCCGTGATAGTGTGTGAAGCAGATAACATCCAGCGGGTTTACGCTCCATCCCTTCTGCCGGACTGCCATCTGTGTCCCCTCGCCGCAGTCGATCATCAGGGAGCTTCCGTTGTAGCGGGTCATCAGAGAAGTCAGGTAACGGTAAGGCAGAGGCATCATGCCGCCGGTTCCAAGCAGACAAACATCAAGCATATATCCAATCAGTCCTCCAGATAGTAATGCAGCAATATGGCATCCTCTTTGGGATTATCGTAATAATTTTTTCTCCGGCTGTTGCCCTCAAACCCCAGTTTCCGGTAGAGCGCAATAGCTGCCTCATTGGATTCCCGCACTTCCAGATAGATGGAGGTGGCCCGGCTGCCCGAGGCAAACTGCATGAGCGTTTTAAGCAGAGCCGTTCCGATCCCCTGGCGCCTGCAGGCCCAGTCCACCGCGATGCTTGTAATATTGAGTTCATCCGCTGCAAGATAACAGAACGCATACCCGATCAGCCGGCCCTCGTCCTTCGCCGCAAAAGCCCGGTAGTTCGGGTTCTGCAGATCCGCTTCAATGGTGGCCAGGGACCTCGGATCCGGGAAGCAGCTTTTTTCAAGCCGTTCCGCTTCCGCCGCATCCGCTTCAGTCATTCTATAGATTTCTACGGTCATTTTATGATACCTCCGTTTTCCATCGCCCGCTCCGCCTGGGACTTTTTCAGGTAGTTCGGCAAATGATCCCCTGCAGCTTCAAATACCCCCGCGGAGAAAAGCATCTCTCCAAGTACGGCAACGGCGGCGGCTGATGGTCTCCGGTGATGCGCCGGCGCTATGACATATTCCTGCCGCTCAGCAAGAAATTCCCGGCAGACAGCCAGTCCGTCTCCGTTGAAAAGAATTCCCTCTTTTTGCTCCCGAAGCTTTGCAAACCACTCGTCCGCCATCACGCAGCAAGGCTCCAGAATGGCTTCCGGCAGCCCCTTCCCCATACGGTAAAGAGCCGTATAGACCTGTCCTCTT
>CAMOSC010000245.1 GCA_946624325.1 uncultured Clostridia bacterium | reverse complement strand
AGGCGGACTGGCATTGCCCCGATTACTGGAACGACGGTTATGAGCGCGGAAAGCGGACCTGGCGGGGCCCATCCTATGACCCGGAGCAGTATCCGGAGGTCTGGGAGCGTTTTGTGGAGTTCACGCAGAACCAGGTGACGGAACTTGCGGATAAATACGGGCCGATCGACGCCCTGTGGTTCGACGCCGGCTGGGTCTGCAAAGAGAGCGGTCAGGATATCCGTCTGGGTGAGATGATGGACCGCATCCGGGAGAAGCATCCGGGGATTTTGAGCGTGGACCGCACCATCGGCGGCCCCTATGAGAATTATGTCACCCCGGAGCAATGTGTGCCGGATGAACCCCTGAATATCCCGTGGGAGAGCTGCATTACGCTGGGTACATCCTTCTCCTTTGCCTATGAGGACCGCTATAAGTCTCCGAGGGAAGTGATTACGCTGCTGACGGACATCGTCGCAAAAGGCGGCAATCTGGCCCTGAATGTAGGGCCGCAGCCGGACGGCAGGCTTCCGAAGGGAGCCCTGGAGAGCATGAAGGGCATCGGTGAATGGCTCGGAAAATACGGGGAGGCAATTTATGGCACCCGCATCTGTGCACCGTACAAGAAGGATGGCGTATGCTTTACACAGAAGGAAAAGGACCAGCTTGTATACGCCATCAAACAGTATCCCCAGGCGGCTCCGGCCGAAAGAGAGGTGTTTCTTCCGTTTGAAGGAAAGGTTTCGCGCATCGTTGACCTGTATACCGGGAAGGATGCCGACTTCAGGCAGGTGCCCGGAGGCTTTGAGGTGACAGTATCCGAGACTGAGGAAGAACCGATTGCGCAGGTATTTAAGCTTTATGTGGGGAAGCCATTATGAGAATCAGCGAGGCACTGAAGCAGACCATTACCCGGGAGTACACCGGCAGACTTTTAAAATTCGGCAGTCTGCGTGAAGGCATAGAGCGCGAAATGCAAGGCCTTTCGGGTTTGCGCCGCGTATTCTGTGAATTCATGTACGGCACACTCCCTTTAAGCGATGTGGGAGATTATCCGTTTTCCCTTTTCCTTGCCTATGCGGATCACGCGGTTTTTCTGTGGGAGAACTGCCCCTGGCTGGAGGGGGTCTGCGCGGAGGACTTCCTGAATTATATTCTTTACCCTCGGGTAAATTCCGAGGATCTGACAGACTGCCGGGCACTGTTCTGTGAGGCGCTTCGGGACAGAATCCAGGGCAGGACGGCCCGTGAAGCTGCGCTGGAGGCCAACAACTGGTGCTATGAGCAGGCTACGTATCATTCCACCTCCGCCCGCACGGCATCGCCGCTTACGGTGATCAGGGGCGGATACGGCCGCTGCGGTGAGGAATCGGTGCTGCTTGTGTCCGTGCTGCGCAGTATCGGCATCTGCGCCAGGCAGGTCTATGTGCCGCGCTGGAGCCACACGGAGTCGAACCACGCCTGGGTGGAACTTCTGATTGACGGATCATGGCACTTTACCGGCGCCTGTGAACCCAAGCCTGTGCTGGATAACGGGTGGTTTACCTATGCCGCGTCCAGGGCCATGATCGTTCACAGCCGCGTTTTCGGACATTACCTGGCAAAGCGGCAGCAGGCAGATCCTGTTAACAAAAATGAATATGCGGGATGCTTGGGGAACCGGGCTCTTTCGGCAGGTCTGCCCGCTTCCATGGCGGGACATGATGAGCGGGGCACCCGGCTTCCGGATGAAGTCATCGGCTATGACGGGATTGTCACGGTACTGAATCAGACGGCGCGCTATGCATCGGTCAAGCGCTTCCGGGTTTCGGTGCAGGGTGAGAACGGCAAGCCGGCTGCCGGTGTATCCGTGCGTTATGAGATCGTAAACGGCGGCGTGTTCTTTCCCGTCGCGGAGCAGGTGACGGATAGAGATGGAAATACGGAGATCACCCTGGGGCTTGGAACCGTCCGTCTGTCGGCCTTTGTCCGCGCGTCCCGACGCGCAGAGGAAGAAAGTCCCCGAGCTGTTTTGCGCAGGAACCCGGCAGGCGTGGAAGCCGCCCGTGAGCTTCCCCATCAGCAGGGTGATGGACAAAAGCAGCCGGAGACTTTATGCGGGCTGTCCGGAAACCGGCCGGATGCCGCGGGAGTCTCGTATCTGTCTGCGGAAGCCTTCTGCGAGGTGGCTGATACGGATTCAGCCGTACTGGTCCTGCGGCCCTGCAGATTCTCCGGCACCTGGGAACCGTTCAGGATGACTGCGCCGGAATCGTCGTTCATCTCCGGGGTGGAACTGACAGCCCTCCAGGAGGAGGAGCAAAACCGCAGAAATGCTGCCGGAGATCTTATCCGAAACGCAAGGATCGCTTCCTACGCGGACAGCGAGCTCATGGCGCGCTTTCAGGGCTGCCCGCAGATTCAGCGTGCAATCAGCCAGTCCTACGGGAATATCGGCGAAATCCGGGATTTCCTGGCATCCTGTCCGGAAGAGCCATCAAAGCTGAACCGCTTTTTTGCTTCGCTTGCCCAGAAGGACTGCAGGGATATTACTGCCGCGGTTCTTCGGGATCACATCAGTGCCTATGAGCTGGAGTCCGCTCCGAAGGCTCCGGATGAAAATGATTCCGCAGAACACAGTCTTGCCGACGACGAGGGAGATTATACGCCTGAGGATATGAAGGCGGAGTTTTACCGGGCGCCGATGGATTTCTTCACCCAGTACGTAGCCTCTCCCGGCATCTGGATTGAGCGCGCAACAGCGTACAGAAGCGGAATCCGGGCTTTCTTCGGAAAGAAGCTGCCCTTTGCGGATGCGGGTCAGGTCTGGGAATGGTTGTCAGAACACATCTGCCGGGAGCAGGCGGAGGAATATCCCACAATTACGACATCGCCGGAGGCGGCGCTTCGGCTGGGCAGAGGCAGCAGTCTGTCTGCGGAGCTTTTGTTTATCGCCATTTGCCGTACCTGCGGAATCCCGGCCAGGCTGGATATGGCCTCCAGGAAAGCGCAGGTTTATGACGGCACGGACTTCCGCTATGCGGACGGCTCATGTCCCGACGCGCTCCTGAAGCTCACCTTTCCGGAAGAAGCCTGGGGAAATCAGCGGCGCAGTTTTGCCCTGGAATATTTCCATGAGGAAAACGAAGCATGGAGCCCGGTATTCCACCCGGCTCTCTGGGGAAATGCCTGTGAAAAGACCGTTTGGCTGCGTCCTGGTTTTTACCGCATCACGGTTTCCAACCGGCTGCCGGGAGGAAGCGTTTCCGGCAGAAAACTGGAATTTGTCCTGGATTCCGGTTCCGAAAAGCGGTTCACCATACTTCCCGAGCGTGCAGTCCCCATTACGGAAGGCGCCGTTTACAGGAAGCTGCCTCCTTTTGCCGCGGAAACGGAGAGCGCTTCGGACAACGGTCTTCGGCTTTTCCTGTTCCTGAAACCGGGACAGGAGCCCACCATCCATGTCTTAAACGAGCTGGTCAGCCTGGGGAAGGCCGGATATCCGTTCCGGATCCCGGTGCTGTTTGCCGCAGCAGGAAGGACCGGCAAATCAGGGGAAACAGCTGAAGCATCCCGGGAACAGGCAGAACACTGTCGTGAATCCATACTGGCAGAGGATCCCCTCCTGCGTCAGGCAGCCGACGCTGCCCATGCGGCCTTCATTACGGTGGACGATTCCCTGTTTGAGGCATTCTGCGGGATATCCCCGGAGGAGGCTGCACATTATCCATACATCTGTGTGACAGACGGCGACAGCCTGATTTTCCGCACGGAAGGCTATCAGGCGGGCATCATGCCCGAACTGTTCGAGCGAATCGATGCGGAACAGGCGCGGCGAAAATAATCTTTCCGGCCGTGATTGCGTAAGCGCAGCGAAAGAAAAGTGTCTGAAGGCGACTTCCCCGGAGCCTGAAGACATTTTTCTTAAAGCCGCGCGGAGGGATACGAAAATGAAGAACAGCCTCCGCAAGAGAAAGCGTAAGCGCAGCGAAAGAAAAGTGTCTGAAGGCGACTTCCCCGGAGCCTGAAGA
>CAMOSC010000244.1 GCA_946624325.1 uncultured Clostridia bacterium | reverse complement strand
CCCTCGCCAGGTTCTCCACGATATCCACATACTCACAGCCGCCGTAATAGCGCTTGCCCGGATAGCCCTCGGCATACTTGTTGGTCAGGCAGGTGCCCATGGCCGCCATCACCGCCGGAGAAACAAAGTTTTCGCTGGCGATCAGCTCGATGTGGGTCCTCTGCCGGTTCAGTTCCAGTTCAATCGCTTCCGTCACTTCCGGGTCCGCCGCGCGGATGAGATCCAGTTCCATCATTTCATGCCCTCCGAATTGAAGTTGGGTTCCAAAATAAAAATATATCATAGTCAAAGCCGATCTGCATAGCGGAAAACAAATAAAAAACCGCCTGCATCGGCCAATCTGCACAGCGGAAAAATAAAAAACCGCCTGCGCTCAGATTGGGCAGCCCCGCAGCACATTCATCCAACGCTTACTGCTGCTTCCGTCAGGACCTGACAGGGTTCACATCAATGAATCGCACAGGACCCAATCTTCATCGCACACGCGGCACAGATCAGTATATCCGCTTTTCACCGGAAAAGCAAGAAAAAAATTAATGACACAGCAGGCCAGTCAGTGTCTGTGCCTGACTCCCCGCAGAAAATCAAAATAAACGTACATTAACTTCAGCCGATCGCATGAATAAATGAATTCCAGCTTAGCATCGCCGACATCGATGCGTCCGGCATGCTGCTGCCCTCCTTCCCACAAAAAAATGAAAATGATGGCTGATGTCACTTTTCCCTTTACAATCAAGGAAAAGAAGGATATAATGTGCCCACATCGATGAAGAGGACCCGCATCCCGCGGATGGCTCCAGAGAGGGGCGCCCAGGCTGAAAGCGCCCTGCCGGAAACCGGATGCATACCACCTCCGAGAGACCTGCGAACAGGTCCGGCGGCCCCGTTATCGCCTGAATGAAGCCGCCCCGGCTTTCGCGCAGCGAAGCCCGGGGAAAAAGGGTGGAACCGCGCTGATTCAGCGTCCCTTGCACACAAGTGCAGGGGATTTTCTTTATCCCCGCACTGATCCCGGAGCCCGGCGGGGCAAATGTCCAAAGGAAAGGAAGGAAAACCATGAACAAGGAAGAGTACAAAGCATTCTACGCCGAAGTTTACCGCCACAGCCTGGCGCATATCCTGGCCAAGGCCGTAATCGAAATCTTCGGCAAGGAAAACGTGCAGTATGCCATCGGGCCGCAGATCGCCGACGGCTTCTACTACGATTTCCTGCTCCCCCGCAACCTGGTGAATGATGATTTCAAGGCCATTGAGGATAAAATGCATGAAATCATCAAGCGGCGCGAACCCTGGACGCGCAAGGAAGTCACCAAGGCTGAAGCCCTGGAAATCTTTGCCGGGCAGAAGTTTAAAACGGAGCTGATCCAGGATCTGCCCGAGGATGAAATCATCACGATTTACTGGACCGGGGATGATTTTGTGGATCTCTGCCGCGGTCCGCACATTGAGAATTCTCAGGAGCTGATGAACGCCGCGTTCCAGATCAAGTCCGTTTCCGGTTCCTACTGGCGGGGCGATGAGCACAGGGATCAGCTGCAGCGGATCTATGTCTATGCCTTCCAGGACAAGCAGGGGCTGAAGGAGCACCTGCAGTGGGTCAAGGAAGCCATGGAGCGGGATCACAAGAAGCTGGGCCCGCAGCTGGATCTTTTCATGTTTGATGAAACTGCTCCCGGCATGCCCTACTGGCTGCCCCGTGGCTGGAAGCTCTTCAATTCCCTGCTGGATTTCTGGCGCGGCATCCACGAGGAGCACGGATATACGGAAATTTCCGCTCCCGTCATCAACAACCGGAAGCTGTGGGTCACCTCCGGACACTGGGGACATTACCGGAACAACATGTTCCTGATCCCCGGCGAGGGCGGAGACATTGAGGCGCAGGATACCTTTGCCGCCAAGCCGATGAACTGCCCCAACGCCATCATGGTGTACAAGCGCAGCCTCCATTCCTATAAGGATCTGCCGGTGCGCATCAACCAGGTGGACGTGATTCACCGCAAGGAGAAGTCCGGCGAGCTCAACGGCCTGTTCCGGGTGCAGATGTTCCGCCAGGATGACGCCCACATACTGGTCACCGAGGATCAGATTGAAAGCGAAATCGGCGATATCATGGATATTGCCGGCGAGATCTACGGCACCTTCGGCCTCACCTATATTGCCGAGCTGTCCACCCGTCCGGAGGACTTCATGGGAGACATTGAAGTCTGGAATCAGGCGGAGGCCTCTCTGAAGAAGATTCTGGATAAGAAATACGGCGAAGGCAACTATGAGATCAACGAGGGCGATGGCGCTTTCTACGGTCCGAAAATCGATCTGAAGATGCGCGACAGCCTGGGCCGCGAGTGGCAGATGGGCACCATTCAGCTGGACTTCCAGCTCCCGCTGAATTTTGAGCTGAAGTACGTGGCTCCGGACGGAACCCAGAAGACTCCTGTGATGATTCACCGGGCGATCTTCGGTTCCTTCGAGCGCTTCATCGGTATTATCATTGAAAACTACAAGGGATCCTTCCCCTTCTGGATGTCTCCCTATCAGGTGGGCATCGTCCCCATCCGGCCGGAGCACAACGAGTATGCCCGCAAAGTGCAGAATGCCCTGCGCGAGGCCGGCATCCGCGCGGAGGCCGATTACGCGGATAAAAATATGAAGGAAAAGATCAAGGCCTTCCATGGCTATCATGATCCCTATATCCTCGTGCTGGGAGATCGGGAAGCGGAAGAGAATACCGTCTCTGTCAGCATCCGCGGCAACAAAAAGATGAACAATGTGCCGCTGGATAAATTCATCGAGATCTGCCGGAAGATGGTGCGGGAGCACAGCCTGGAGCTCATCGACAGCGCTGAATAATCATCCGGTCTGCCCAACATTCAGCCCGCCGCGATTTGCATTCGCGGCGGGCTTTGTTTTCACGTCAGCCGTGTGTTCAGGTATATCTTCTGCTTCCCTCCGGTGAGGAATGTCACCCGGCTGCTGAAAGCATCCGGCGACATGGTTCTGAAGCCAAAAATGTCCCGCGATTATTGCGAAAAATCCCTTGCATATCATCCCTTCGCGTGATACGATCAGCTTATCAAAGGGTGGACGCAATGATCCCCCGAACAAAAAGGAGAGCGTATATGATCTATTATGTGGACATCCGCGCGGAGCGGGATGGAAACGGCTCCAAGGAACGCCCCTTCAGGCACATTGACGATGCCGCGAAAATCGCTGTCGCCGGAGATGAGGTACTGGTCGCCCCCGGCGTCTACCGGGAAAAGGTAACCCCCCGCAATGCCGGGCGGGAGGATGCCCGCATCGTCTACCGTTCCACAGAGCCGCTGGGCGCCGTCATCACCGGTGCGGAGCCTCTGACCGGCTGGACAAAGTGTGAAAACGGCGTCTGGGTCAACCGGGTGAAAAACAGCCTCTTTGGCAGCTACAATCCCTACACCACCATGGTCTGCGGAGACTGGTATTTTGCGCCCACCGTGCGCCACACCGGCTCCATCTTCCTGGATGACAAAATGATGTATGAAACCGTGTCCCTGGATGAGTGCGCCAAAGGCGAGGCGGATCCCTGCTCCTGGAATCCGGAGGAATCCACCTGGAAATGGTACACGGAGCAGAGCGGCGATGAAACCGTCATCTACGCCAACTTCCATGATCTGGATCCCAACACCCGAAAGGTGGAAATCGTCGTCCGCCGCAACTGCTTCATGCCGGATGAAAACGGCATTGGCTACATTACCGTCAGCGGCTTCAACATCAACAAGGGAGCCACCACCTGGGCACCGCCCGCCGCCTATCAGGACGGGCTCATCGGTCCGCACTGGTCCAAAGGCTGGATCATTGAGGACTGCGAGGTCTGGGGCAGCCGTTGCTGCGGCATTTCTCTGGGTAAATACCGGGACGAGGAAAATGACATGTATTTCTATACAAAGCATGTCAAATCCCCGACTCAGATGGAACGGGACGCGGTCTGCCGCGGGCAGTATCACGGCTGGCTGAAGGAAAAGGTTGGCAGCCATA
>CAMOSC010000243.1 GCA_946624325.1 uncultured Clostridia bacterium | reverse complement strand
TACCGCCGCCTTCCTGTCCTCGTCCGCCAGCGTGCTGAAGCCGAAGCGCTTTGCGTATTCGAAGCCCGCTGCGGGTGAGACGACGCTTAACATGCACTTCATGGCGATAATATTCATGGAATATGTCACAGCCTGACGGATATTGTTATACCCAAGATACTGATTTCCCCACCAGTTCATGATCTGCTGGTCATCCACAGTCAGCGGACTGTCATAGAAAACGCTGGCAAGCGTCGCATTGCCGAGATCGAGCGCAGGGGCGAAATCTGCCGGAATCATAAAAGAAGAACCGGGCTGCCTCGTCCTGTCCGTGGCGCGGTTATAAAAAATCTGATCCTGGCCGCTTCCTCTCCCGCCCGTGATGGCAAGGACAGCCCCCGTGGACTGATCCAGAATCACAACCGATGCCTGCGGCTGCGGTATGTAGCGGAAAATCTCTTCCCGTACCTGATCGCCCGGTCCGACAGCCTCCGCTTTAAACTCCCAGACTGCCTGGCGCATATCGCGGATGGTCCGGAAGATGTTCTTAAAAGCCGGCTTATCCAGCTGGGTCCTGTGGTATTCCACTACGTCCTTTTCGTTGAAGCTTTCCGCGCTTCCGTCGCTGTGCCGCACCGTCAGCCTGTAGAGCAGCGCATATTCCGTGAGGCGGGTTCCCGCCGACGAATAATAATTCTCGGGATTCTCTGTCTCCTCCACGGCCACCGCCTGAATCGCGGGGTCCATCGTTGTCTCTATCAGCAGGCCTCCGCTTCGAAGCAGCATTTCGGCCTGCGTCGGCGTATAGCCCAGCCGCGCCTTAAGATCGCTGACCACAGCCCTGCAGGCCGCTTCCGTAAAGGTGTTTTCCCAGAGCAGGTCCGCCTCTTTCGACAGGCTCTGCACACCCGCGTACACCTCTGTACCGGCAGCCTCCTTTGCAGCTTCCTCCGAAATATAGCCCAGACGCACCATTTCGTTCAGCAGCTGCAGTCGCACTTCCTGGTTTCTGCCCGGATTTGAGACGGGATGGTTCCCGATGGGATCCAGGGCGGCAGCGGCGAGTACGGTACACTCCGACAGATCCAGGTCTGTGACCGGTTTCCCGAAATACAGCTCCGCGGCCTCATGTACGCCGAGACACCCGCTCCCCAGGCTTATCGTTGACAGATATTCCCGCAGAATCGCTTCCTTGGAGTTCTCCCGCTCCAGCCTGGCGGCAAGCCACATAACCCGGATCAGGTCCGCCATATCGCCGGGCTTATCCGAAGCTTCATACGGGATTATGGTATTTCGCACCAGCTTTTGCGTGATGGTCTCAGAATTATCCGGTACGCGTCCCGTTGTCACCGAGACATAAGCCGTGCGGAGCAGCCTTCTTAGATCAATGCCGCCGTGATACCAGAACCGGTTATCCTCCGCGGCCAGGAACGCTTTGACCAGATTCCCCGGGATCTGCTCATAGGAAACAGCCAGCGGGTCGTGTGGCCGGATGTCAATCTCCTCAATGATCCCCCCGCCGTTATCGGTCAAAACGGAGGGATAATGCTCTTTTTCCAGGAACCGGTCCGCCGGATCCGGCGCGGACGAAATCACGTGGACGGAAAAGGCTGCGAAAATACTGATTCCGAGGACAGCCGCACAGAAAAGAAGGAACATTGCCATGCGCAGTACCGATATACCCGCGCCGAAAAGCGGTTTCTGCCTTTGTTCCGAGAGCTCCTTATTCATCGCTTCAAGATGCTGTCGGTCAAAGTTCATGTTCCCTCCTTTCTGCTGCTGTCTTTATCCGGACTCCCGCGGGCGTTCCCGCCCCGTCAGTCAGCCAAAATATGCCGTACCCGCTTCAAACAGATTCATATTCTGTTCGCCGTAGCAGTTCAGGGCCACCCCGTCTCCCCGGCGCTCGGCATGTGCCATCTTTCCGAGGACGCGTCCGTCGGGACTCAGGATGCCTTCAATTGCGGCGTAAGAACCGTTGATGTTCCACTCCTCCGAATCGGCCGTGTTCCCATCGGCATCCACATAGACCGTGGCAACCTGCCCGTTTGCAAAGAGCCGCTCAATCCAGGCATCCGAAGCCACAAACCTGCCCTCACCGTGAGAAGCCGGGTTGCAGTAGACGCTGCCGCAGGGTGCTTTTGACAGCCATGGAGACCGGTCCGTCATCACTTTGATGTAAGCCATCTTTGAAATATGACGTCCCACCGTATTTGTGGTCAGCGTCGGGGAATCTTTCATCTGCTCCGGGATGATCTCGCCGTACGGAACCAGTCCCAGCTTGATCAGCGTCTGGAATCCGTTGCAGATGCCGAGCACCAGTCCGTCCCGCTTCCCGAGCAGATCCATGACCGCTTCCTTCAGCTTTTCGTTCCGGAAGGCGGTTGCAAAGAATTTCGCGGAGCCGTCCGGTTCATCACCCGCAGAGAAGCCGCCCGGGAACATAATAATCTGTGCGTTCCGGATTTCACGCTCAAAAACCTCCACGGAGTCGCGGATATCCTGCTCTGTCCTGTTCTGAAGCACCTTTACCGAAACCGAGGCTCCTGCCCGCTCGAAAGCCTTCGCGCTGTCATATTCGCAGTTGGTACCCGGGAAAACGGGAATAAACACCGTGGGCTTCGCCACTTTATTCCTGCACACATAAATGCTTCCGCCCCGGTATAACGGGCTCTCCTTCACGGGAGTCTTTCTGCCCGACACGGAAGGAAAGACTTTCTCGAGCGGCTTCTTCCAGGTTTCCAGCGCCTGATCCAACGGTATGGAAACACTTCCGCATACAACGGCGGGATTTTCGGTCACTTCTCCGACAACCGATCCCTGACATTTCAGGCTTTCCAGGACCTCAGGCCTTACCTCTGCCAGAATACAGCCGTAACCGGGGCCGAACAGCACCGCATCCGGCAGCGTATCCTGAAGGGAGACTCCCAGATGGTTTCCGAATGCCATCTTGCACGCCGCTTCGGCTAAACCGTGTCCGCAGAGAGCGTACGCCGATTCAATCTGTCCCGCCAGAACGGCCTGATTGAATGCCGCGTAAAGCTGTTTAATCTGTTCAAAATCCGGAAGATCATACCTGTCGCGCTTCGCGGTAAACAGGACAAGTTTGTTTCCTGCTTTTTTGAGTTCCGGTGTGACAATCACCCTGTTTGAAGCCACGTCGACCGCAAAGGAAACCAGCGTCGGCGGAACATGGATGCTGTCAAAGCTGCCGGACATGGAGTCCTTGCCGCCGATCGAGGGCAGGCCAAAGGCTATCTGAGCGCTGTAAGCGCCTAAAAGGGCAGCAAAAGGCAGGCCCCAGGTGTGGGGATCTTCCGTCATCCTGCGGAAGTATTCCTGGAAGGTCATGCGGATCTTCGTATAATCCCCGCCGGCTGCCACGATTTTGGAAATGGATTCCAGTACCGCATAAACGGCGCCGTGGTACGGACTCCAGGAAGAGAGATACGGATCAAAGCCGTAGCTCATCATGGTGACGGCATCGCTTTTGCCCTTTGCCACAGGGATCCTGGCAATCATGGTCTGGATCTCCGTAAGCTGGTATTTTCCGCCGTAAGGCATCAGGACCGTTCCGGCGCCGATGGAGCTGTCGAACATTTCAACCAGCCCCTTCTGGGAACAGACATTCAGGTCGGACAGGGTTTCAAGGAAGCGCTCCTTCCTGTCGGTCTTTGTATCCCGGGATGCGAAATAGCTTTTCTTTTCATCCGGTACCGACACAACCACATTGGTTTCCTGATGGGCGCCGTTGGTATCCAGAAAAGCCCTGCTGATATTGACGATATCCTTTCCTCTCCAGCGAAGCCTGAGCCTGGGCTCCTCCGTGACTTCGGCGACAATCGTCGCCTCAAGGTTTTCCTCAGCCGCATAAGCCAGAAACTGCTCCGCGTCCTTCGGGTCCACCACGACAGCCATGCGCTCCTGGGACTCGGATATGGCAATCTCCGTACCGTCGAGTCCCGCATATTTCTTCGGGACACGGTCCAGGTCAACAACCAGCCCGGCTGCCAGCTCGCCGATGGCAACGGAAACGCCTCC
>CAMOSC010000242.1 GCA_946624325.1 uncultured Clostridia bacterium | reverse complement strand
AGGTATATGCTTCCCCGTGTTTTGCGGTCATTTTCAGAAGGAATTCCATCAGAAGGCGGGTATCGGGATGGAGCAAAAGCGCGTCCTTTCCGTTCTGATAATATATCCAGGCGCTCCGCCTGGTATAGGCATCCTTCTGATAATTCCTGCTGGCGCAGATCCGGTCAATCACCATCTCGGCCACATACTTTTTCGGCATTTTCATGCCGACCAGCTCTCCGCCGGGACCCAGCGTATAATCGAGCCAGTATTCAAAGTGATGTTTGTTCCTTCCCTTATGATGAAGCCATCCGCGCGAATAACCCCTGGCTTTTTTTTCAGCGTTTATGGGGCTTTTGTCGCCCTGCCAGTATCGCACCCCCGGGATAAATTCCACGGGATTATACTTGGAAAGATCGTGCAGTATGCCCTGCCGGTAAAGCCCTACCCGGAAACAGGCAGCTGTCACCAGGAATTTGTGATGATTGATTGTTCCCAGATGGCCGAAAAATCTTGTCTTTAAGCTTTTCTCGTTCTCAGCGCTTGCCATGGCCTTTCCTCCTGCGAAAAAACACCGCCGCATCCGTTATCCGGGAACATGGACACCCAGAGTGGCTCCTTCCAGCACATTTCCGCCAACGGTAATGATTTCTTTAATCGTAGACTTCGGATGCTCAATCTGATCAATCAGCTTGTTCGCCGCAACGCTCCCCATGGTCTCGGCGTCCTGGCGCAGGGTGGTCAGCCTGGGCTCGAAGGCCTGGCCGATGGCAATTCCGTCATATCCGACAACGGAAACATCCCTCGGAACGGAATACTGCAGCTCCCGCAGAATGTTGAGGCCGCTGATCGCGGTGATGTCATCCGGATACAGGATACAGGTCGGCTTTGATCTTCTGAGCATCAGCTCCCGGGTCAGCTGGTTTGCGCGTTCCGTATCATGATAGGGGCACTCCAGTATACAGTCCTCCGGGACCTGGATTTTCAGTTCCGCGCAGGTTTTATAAAAGCTTGCCAGGCGGGCATCCGTCACGGTAGAAGGAAGCCCGTGAAGGAAGGCAATCTGGCTGTGCCCGCGGCTGTGAATCAGTTCAACGAGGTCCCGCATACCCTTGACATTATCCGACATAATGCAGGAGCAGTTGTTAAAGGTATGATCGATGGAGACAACCGGGATTCCGCTTCTGACAACGCCAATGACTTCGGGATCTTCAAAAATGGCACAGACAATCACGATGCCGTCCAGATTGCGGTATGTGGCGTGCTGTGCGTATGTCATCCGCTTCCCGCCCACAAAATGGCTGATAAAGGTGATATCGTACCCCCGCATCTGGGCAGTCCCCTTAACAGCTTCCAGTACGCCCGAAAAATACTCGTGTGTCAGTCCGCTGTGGGCCTCATCATAGAACAGCACGCCGATGTTATACGTACTGTGCGTTTTCAGCGCCCTTGCGGCGGGATTTGGGAAATACCCCAGTTCGTCTGCTTTCTCGCGGATAATCCGTCTTGTTTCAGGGCTGATATCCGTATGGTTGTTTAAGGCTTTGCTGACTGTAGCTACCGATACATGACAGATCGCTGCTATTTCTTTCATTGATACCATAACTCTCTTCTCCCCTAAAACGTTTTCGCTAATTCTATTTTAGACGCTTTTAACAATAATATCAAGTATTTTTCCAAAAAAATTAGAAGTGCAACGATTCAGAATCTTTGAGCAAAGATTATTATGCAATTTTATCGTCTCTTTTTTAATCTTCTTCCCTTATTTCGGGATTGTTTCAGGCATTTTTACGTTAACGTTTTCGTTTTTCTTCTTGCTTTTTTTTACAGAATCATATATACTCAGTTTAAGAAATACCAGATGGTTCCATACTGTCAAATTCTGCAAAACTAATGAATTGGAGGACAAAGCCATATGCAATTCGGTTATTTTGATGATGCATCCAGAGAATATGTCATCACCACGCCCAAAACGCCTCTTCCCTGGATCAATTATCTGGGCTGTGAAGAGTTTTTCTCCCTGAAATCCAATACAAGCGGCGGATATTGCTTCTATAAAGATGCAAAGCTGCTTCGCCTGTCCCGTTACCGCTATAATAATGTCCCGGGAGACGACGGCGGACACTACTTCTATATCCGCGAGGGAAATACAGTCTGGAACCCCGGCTGGCAGCCCACCCAGACTGAGCTGGATTCCTACGAGTGCCGTCACGGTCTCGGCTACTCGGTTTTTTCGGGCAGCAAGAACGGTCTTGCCGCCAGGGTTACCGCCTTTGTTCCGATCGGCGCTCCCTGCGAGATCAACCGCGTCACCCTGAAAAACGAAACGGACGCTGTCAAAACCGTTTCACTGTTCTCCTATGTTGAATTCTGCCTGTGGAATGCCATGGACGACATGACCAATTTCCAGAGGAACTACAGCACGGGTGAAGTGGAAATTATGGGCTCCGTCATCATCCATAAGACCGAATACCGCGAGCGCAGGAACCATTACGCGATCTTTGGCGTCAATGTGCCTGTAGATGGTTTTGATACGGACAGGGAAACTTTCCTCGGCGCTTATCACGGCTACAGGAACCCCGCAGCGGTTCTGGAGGGATCCTGCCGCAACTCCGTTGCCAGCGGATGGTCTCCGATCGGAAGCCATCAGATCAACGTAACCCTCGCTCCCGGCGAGAGCAAAACCTTCATCTTCGTTCTTGGATACTGCGAAAATCCGAGAGAAGATAAATGGGAAGCCCCCGGAGTTGTAAACAAAGCACCGGCTAAAGCCATGATGGCTCAGTTTGATACGGAGGAAAAGGTTGAAGCGGCGCTGAATACGCTGAAAGCCTACTGGGCAGATCTTCTCGCGGGATACCAGGTACAGACGCCGGATGAAAAGATGAACCGCATGGTCAATATCTGGAACCAGTATCAGTGCATGGTTACCTTTAATATGTCGCGTTCCGCCTCCTACTATGAGTCCGGTATCGGCCGCGGAATGGGCTTCCGCGATTCCTGCCAGGATCTTCTCGGATTTGTGCACCTGATTCCGGATAAGGCACGCCAGCGCATCATCGATATTGCGTCCACGCAGTTTGAGGACGGCAGTGCTTACCATCAGTATCAGCCGCTCACCAAACGCGGCAATTCGGATATCGGCAGCGGATTTAACGATGACCCGCTCTGGCTGATTGCCGGTACCGTAGCCTACATTAAAGAAAGCGGTGATTTTTCCATTCTGGATGAGCCCGTTCCCTTTGATAACCGCGAAGAGACAAAGGTTCCGCTCTTTGAGCATCTCTCCCGCTCTTTCAACTACACCGTAACGCACAGAGGTCCCCATAAGCTGCCCCTCATCGGCCGTGCGGACTGGAATGACTGTCTGAACCTGAACTGCTTCTCCTCCGAGCCCGGAGAGTCCTTCCAGACATTCGGACCTTCCGAGGGCCCCGTAGCCGAATCGGTATTCATCGCCGGCATGTTTGTCAAATACGGAAATGAATACGCCGAGCTCTGCAGACGTCTCGGGAAGAATTCTGAGGCTGAGAAGGCACAGAAGGAAGTTGACGAGATGTACCAGGTTATCCTGGATGCGGGATGGGACGGTGAATGGTTTGTCCGCGCTTACGATGCATTTGGTGAGAAAGTCGGTTCCCACGAGTGCGAAGACGGTAAAATCTATATCGAACCCCAGGGCTTCTGCGTACTTGCCGGCGTGGGCATTCGGGAAGGCAAAGCACAGAAGGCGCTTGAGTCCGTCGAAAAATATCTGGATACCAAATACGGCATTGTCATTCTGCAGCCCGCCTATAAGGAATATCATCTGAATCTCGGAGAAGTTTCCTCCTATCCGCCGGGCTACAAGGAGAATGCCGGTATTTTCTGCCATAATAATCCGTGGATTTCCATTGCCGAGACCTGCGTCGGGCATGGCGACCGCGCGTTTGAAGTTTACCGCCGGATCTGCCCCGCTTATCTGCAGGATATCAGCGAAATCCATCGCACGGAGCCGTATGTTTATTCCCAGATGATCGCCGGAAAGGATGCCAAAAACTTCG
>CAMOSC010000241.1 GCA_946624325.1 uncultured Clostridia bacterium | reverse complement strand
AAAAGCCCCCGAAGGAATCACATACTCCTCCGAGGGCCATACCTGTGCAAGCAGCCGTCAAATCGCTTTACTTTGCAAAAAAGCCTCCCCTGCCAGCTTCGCGAAATAATACGCGTGCGCCTTCTCAAAAGCTTTCGTAAACGCATGGTCGCCACGGGTCTGCAGATGTTCGAAATACAGATGCTCATGGTCGGCCAGCTCCGGATGGATCCGGACCACAGTGGCAATGCCGATGTTTGAGCAGACATCCGCAATACGCTTGCACTCCACCATCAGGTTGGAAAAGGCCGCATCCGCCAGGAGGCTGCACCGTCCGCTGCTCATGCGCTTCAGGTGGTTGCTGCGCATCTGGGTGATCAGCTCCGCCGCAACGCGGACCAGGGGTTCAATTTCCACCGCGGACTTTTCATCCCGGAACCGGAAGCTCTGCTCGGAGTAATCCAGAATTTTCCCGATCAGCTCCTGCAGTACGTCGAGTTCGCGGCAGGCTTCCTCCGAGAAAGAGGTTCCGCTCTTTGCCAGGTTCGCGGCATGGTCGGCAATCCCCACCGCGTGGTCTCCGAGACGCTCAAATTCCGCCGTCACCTTATAGTACTGATTCAGGATACCTGCATGATTTTCCAGCTTCAGGTGCGGGAGCAGTTCAACCATGTAACGGCTGATTCCATCCGTCATGCGGTCGATCTCTTCCTCTCTGCCCATCAGCTCCCTGCGCCCGGATTCATTGTAATCCGTGAGAAGGCCGAAGGCCGTCTGAATATTCGTCCTTGCGGACTGCAGCATGTATGACAGGACCTCATAGCAGCTCTGCAGCGCGATGGCGGGCGTATTAAAAAATACTGGGTTGAGCACATCCAGCCTGTCCGGCTTTTTCTTCTCCTCAACATCCCGTTCACGGATGATCTTCCGGCTCAGCTTCTCATAGGTGCCGAGCATCGGGAACAGGCATATCGCACAGCCCAGGTTGAAGATGGTATTGGTATTGGCAATCTCGCCGGAATGCACCGTACTCTCCCACAGGCCGTCCAGAAGGCCCATCCTGTGCACCACCGTAACCACAACCAGCACCAGCACCGTCTCGCTTAAATTGAAGAGGATGTTGACAATTCCGACCCGCTTTGCCTCCGGCCTGGCGCCGATGGAGCAGACAATGGCCGTCGTGACGCAGTCTCCCAGATAAATGCCGACGATCACCGCGTAGATAGCCTTAAAGCTCAGAAGCCCCGTTGCGGAAAAAGCCTGCAGGATACCGATGGTGGCCGAGGAACTCTGCAGCATAAAAGCTACGCCTGCGCCGGTAATGTAACCCAGGAGAGGATTCTCCCCGAGTCCGGAGAACAGCTTCTCAACCATACCGGATTCCTTCAGGGCATCCACGGCGCCTGTCATATTCAGAAGGCCGGAGAACAGGATGCCGAAACCGATGGCAATGCTCCCGATGGACTTAGCCTTCTTCAATCTGCCGCTCATGATCAGAACCATGCCGAGGACCAGTGCGACCGGCGCCAGTGTGGAAGGCTGCAGGAAACGGAGCCACGACGCCCCGCCGCTGGCATCCACATCCAGGAGGCGGATGATCTGGCCGGTGACGGTGGTTCCGACGTTTGCTCCGATGATAATTCCAAGGGACTGGTGCAGCGTGAGGATTCCCGCGCCGACAAGGCCGGAGGTAATCACGATCGTCGCAGTGGACGACTGGATCAGCGCCGTCACAAAAACACCCAGGATAAAGGCCTTAACCGAATTGTTCGTAACCTTCTCCATGGCTTTCTTCAGCGTGCCGGAGGAATTTTCCTTCAGCGAGTCTCCCATCAGGCGCATGCCGTACAGAAACATGGCAAGCCCGCCCAGCAGAGAAAGTACATCAAATATGTCCATCGCTCAAGCTCCCGTAGCTTATCTGTCATAGCCGGACAAAAGCAACTCCTCTATAAAGCAGATTTCAGCCGGCCTTCCTGTCTGACCTGCAGAAACATCTTTGCACAGGCCAGAAAGAGACACTTGCATTATACACGCTGTATCGGGATTGTCAATGTGGCAGAATACACAATTCCGCGTAAAATACGGCTTTTGGAGCGGTTTCCACAGCCTGGTGTCTGCGTTCCTTCGGTATTCCGGACCGCCCGGAGTTACAAAAGGCTCGGGAGATGCTGCGATTGTCGCGGCAACCTGCGGGACGACCCGGCCGCATGGGCGGCAGTTTACGCCCCTGATACCATAAATAAACTCGGGATCAGCAGGGAGATACGGGCAGTGCGCGGATATGCAGCACCCAGTCCTCATCGTCCGGAGCGGTAAATGTGAAGGGGCCCGCAGCTGCCTTTCCCTCCTGCGCGATCTCACCCGTACGTGTATTGAGCACTTCATAACGGCTGGCCGGAATATCCAGCTTCACGCTGCCGCCGAAGGGCAGGTAAATGAGATACTCCTCATTCTCCTCCGCCAGCGTACAGGAAAGCCTGTCGCTCTCCGCCAGCTCGTTGGCCGGCCGCATGCGCCAGAAGCGCACCCTTCCCTCCACAAAATCGTGCAGAATCTGGATATTATGGTAGATCTCCGGCACACCGTCCAGCCCGAACTTCAGCGTCTCAGTCAGCTGCCCGTCCGTCATCGGGGCAAAATGCCTGTCGCTGCGGCCCATGGCGTAGCCCGAGCACATGCCGGTCCAGTACATGCGGCGCTCCCGCTCGTAGTTTCCGTTGTTCGAGGAGGTCATCTCACCGATCACCATCGGCCGGCAGTACTGCCAGTAGTGCACGCCGTAATCCCGCATGGCCTGGTAATAGAAGAATTCATGCTCCCGCCGATAGTTGCGGGGATCCTGGGTAAGCACGAAATCGTTGCCGTGGGCTGTTACCATCAGCGGGTGGAAGGTGGTATCGCCGAAGGTACGCAGCCTTCCGTAGGGATCGTACAGGCTGATGTAACGCGCCCAGTAAATATACCAGTCCGCCACCTTTTCCACCGGCAGCAGGGCGTTCGGAAGCATCTTCCAGGGCAGCACCGCCAGGTTCGCATTCTCCGCGCCAACCTCCCAGATAACGTTCCTGAAGCAGGCAAGGCGCGCCATGGTATAGCGGATATAGCGTCCCAGGTATTTGCGGGAGAGCGCGTTATCCACGTCAAAAAGGTTCTCCCAGCAGATGCCGCCCTTCCTGTCGGTCTCCAGCCATCCGCCGTTCTTCACGTTATAGGGATGGTTGTTCCACTCGCGGGGCCGCACCAGGGAATCGTCGTAGAGCACCTCAAAGGCATAGAACAGGTCCCGCTTTGCCGCATGGGCAAGGTTTGCCTCCCAGCGCCTGTAGAAATCCAGGTTAAACCGCTCTTTGTCGATTTTGTTGTTTTCCGCATCCACAATCTTCCAGGGCCATACAAAGCTCGTATCCGTGATGCTCTTCTGCCTGGCGTAGAGCTCGCTCATGCCTACCACCATGTTGATGCTGTGGTCCGCCAGGATATCGAAATACCGGTTGAAATCCTCTTCGGACGGCTGTTGAAAGTCCAGATCCTCAAAGGGAAGCTCATGGCCGTTGGCCGTATGCGGGAACCAGCCGTCGTTCATAATCAGCTGGGCCTCTCCGTCTCCGCGGAAGAACCAGTTCGGGAACTGGGGGTTTAACGTCAGCGGGCCCCTGGATACGGCTTCCGTGCAGACGAATTCCCCTTTCCTGCCGTTGAGCTCCGGAATATTTGCATGCGTTTCATACTGCCACATGCCTTCATGCATGGGCGAAAAGCGAATCCGCCAGATATCATCCCCATCGTAAAAGCCATCCACGGTATAGGACGCCTTCCCGCTGGTAAAGGTTGCTCTGAGCTCCACCTCCGTGAAAGGATTGTCAAATTTTCTCTCAACATGGAAGGTTTCCTCATAAATTTCCCATTTCGCTGTGCTCTGCATGATAAATCCTCCATCTGAATGAGCGCCTGTAAAACGAGTCGACTTGCCGTCCACTGTTACGATTATATAGGTGCTTTCGCGGACAGGCAATGGAAAAAAACAACCCGACTTATGCTTTTCTTTTCACAGAATCG
>CAMOSC010000240.1 GCA_946624325.1 uncultured Clostridia bacterium | reverse complement strand
GTGGGCATATTCCGCAAAGGCCTGGTTGCAGGCCAGATACACGCCGGTCTCCGCATCCTTGGAGAAGCTCATGGCCGGCATATTGGTCAGCAGCGAGGAGACGGAGCCCATCAGTTCTGCCAATTTGGCCGCATTCTGTACCTCCTGCGTCAGCCGCAGGTTCTCCTCCTCCGCCCGCTTTGCCTCCTGCAGGGCCCGCTGCATGGCCTGGCCCTGGCGAACATCCTCATCCACATCCTTAAAGCCGCAGACAATGCCCATTTTCCCGCCGGGCATATTGACCTTGGCAAATTCAATACGGAAATAACGCTTGCTGCCATCATCCATGACCCGCAGATAATTCACCGTGTACTGCGGCCGGATGCGCAGGCGATCGGCAATGTTAGAGAGCATCAGGTCCTCCTGCAGACGTTCCTGATCCTCCGGGGCGACTGTCGTCCGGATATAATAATCCTTGGCCATGGAATATTTTAATCTGCCCAACGCATCCCGAATAGGCACAGCATGTGTGGTAGTGCCCTCCGTATCCCCCCGATACAGGGAAAAGCTCTCGGTCTCCACATCATTGATCAGCCACACCGTATGGTAAGATTCACTTAGAGCCTCTATGACCGCCTGCCGAACGGCCAGATCAGATTCCATGCGCTTTCTTTTTTCCGTAATATCCGAAATAAAGACATAGTAGATGCCGCCGTAGGCATCGGTCTCCGTGTAATGGCCATAATCGTCCACCCAGCGGATACCGCCGTCCTTCCTGACAATGCGGAATTCTACATAGTCCATATTTTCTTCGTTTTCTTCGATCTGCTCCACGATCGACTCGGAGACAGCTTTATAATCCTCCGGATAAAGCATGCCGCGGAATGTAAAGCCTGTGAGCTCCTTGAATTCCGCCAGGTCCCGGCATCCAAAAATATCAAAGACCGCCTGGTTGGCAAACAGCAGCTCCTCCGGCTGCTCTGCTTTATAAATAAAGAAGCCTCCCGGCATGTGGCGTCCGATTTCCTCCACAAAACCAAGCGTCTGTTCGTTCAGCTGAAATTGTTTTCCAAACATCGCCTGCCTCCTACTGCCCGTCTATCCGACTATGTCTATCACCGGTTTCTTGCATATCCTTATTTTATTATTATAAAGGGAAGGACGCGCGATAGCAAGCTTTTCCGAAAAGTGTTATTGTTTTCCATTGTCGCAATATTTCGCCATCTTCTTTCAGAAGGCTCTGTCCTTTTTCTTCAACTGCCGTTTGATGTCCCGAAGAAAATATTGTATAATTATCCGAAAGAAACGAAAACAGGACGGCAGCTAAAGTATACCAGCTGCACTGAAGGAGTATCATCTATGGAATGGAAAATTGAAAAGAATCACATTTCTTTGTTGAATGAGAAGCAGCAGATCGTGGCTTATGTCACCTTTCCGGAGGTTGGCGCCAACACGGTGGATATCGCACACACGGTAGTAAGCCCCGCGCTCCGCGGACAAGGTATTGCCGGAAAGCTGATGGAAAAACTGACAGAGGTGCTCCGGGCGGACGGCCGAAAGGCTGTGCTCAGCTGCGCCTACGCCGTTCGCTGGTTTAACGAACACCCGGAAAATGCGGATGTTCTTGCCAAATGATTGCCAATAAAGGTGATACAAAAACAAGATCCGAAGAATGTGATAGATCTTGACAAAGGAGAAAATCATTATGAACCGATATCGGCTGCCCTACCACCTGATCGTGGAGCAGGGCGTATTTTCACGTGTGCCGGAAGTCATGGCAGATGTTCTTCCGGGCATCGATCAGAAAAAAGCAATTATTGTTACAGAAGAAAACCTGGCACAGATTTTCGGAAATGTACTGGCAGCACTGGAGGAGGATTTCCCGCACTGCGAAAGATATCTGCTCACGGAGCAGACCTATGACAATGCGGTGGCACTGGCCAAGTATATCACCATGAACGATATTTCCACCGTCATCGGCCTGGGCGGCGGCACCGTGCTGGATCTGGCCAAGTTTGCGGCATTTGTCAGCAAAACTCGCTTTATTTCCCTTCCCACGACCCTGAGCAACGACAGCCTGGCTTCACCGGTCGCCGTGCTGGGAACCGAGGGGAAGGCCCGGAAGACCTTCCGCTGCACCATTCCGGACAGCATCCTTGTGGACACCGATGCCATCATGGGCGCGCCGGTTCGCCAGCTCCTTTCCGGCGTGGGCGACACCATCAGCAAATATACTGCGCTCAATGACTGGAAGCTGGCCCATTCCGTCGGAAACGACCACGTAGATGACTTCGCCTATATGATTTCCAAGATGGCCTTCAACTCCATCTGCTATAATGACCAGAAGGAACTGAAGAGCGTAGACTTCCTGAAGCGCCTGACCCAGGCACTGGTGATGGGCGGCCTGGCCATGGAGATTGCCGGCTCCTCCCGGCCCAGCAGCGGGTCCGAGCATCTGTTCAACCATGCGCTGGAGGAAAAATTCAGCGATTACGTAAGTGTTCCCCACGGAATTGCCGTGGCCATGGGAAGCTACGGCGCCTGCAAGTTCCAGCAGCGGAATCTGAAGAAAATCGAGCGCGTGATCAAGGATTATCAGATCCCGGTCCGGCCCTCATCCTGGAAAATTACGGAAGAGCTGTTCATCCATGCCTGGCAGGAAGCCGCTTCCACCCGGCCGGAGCGCTATACCATTCTCAACAACACCGACCTCTCTGACAGCCGGCTCGCCGAGCTGTACGCGGAGATGGAGGAAGTATTCGCTTAGCAGGCGAGCGCAGTGGGCAAACGCCGACGGCTGCGTATATATTCGAACAACGTTTTATAAAATAGAAACCGCCCGGAGGCTATGATTTCCATAGGTCCGGACGGTTTTTCTGTGTCAATTCACGGGATTGTTCCTCCCGCCAGCGTCGAATAGCTTCGTGATTTCCGGAGAGCAATACCTCCGGGACGGCTTTGCCGTCATAGACGGCCGGCCGGGTGTACTGGGGATATTCAAGCAATCCGTTTTCAAAGGATTCATCCTCCGTGCTTTCTTTCCGCAGCGCCCCCTCCGCCAGTCTGGTGATGGAATCGATCAGGACCATGGCCGGTACCTCGCCGCCGCTCAGCACATAATCCCCAATAGAGATCTGTTCCTGTGCATACTCATTGATCCGGGCATCCATCCCTTCGTAATGGCCACAGATCAAAATCAGATGTTCCTCCTGCCCCAGGCGATGTGCATCCGCTTGTCGGAAAGGATGTCCCGCCGGCGTCAGGATTACAGTATGTGCCGGAATCTCCGGAGTCATCCCTTTTGCATGTTCCAGTGCCGCAAGCAGCGGCGGAAACCGCAGGATCATGCCCGCGCCGCCCCCGTACGGGGAATCATCGATATGCCGGAAGCTGCCGCCCGCAAAATCCTTTATATCCACCAGCTGCAGCGTCAGCGTCCCGGCCTCCTGCAGTCTTCGGATGATCGGCGCCTTCCGGATACCGTCAAACAGCTCCGGAAAGATAGTAAGGACAGAGATGGTCATAAAATTCCTCTCCTACTTTCACTTTCAGTATTCTACTCGATAACTCGTTCTCTTTTTCTTGTTACTGGCATCATATTCACTACCTTTCTTTTTTATTTTCTTCATCATACCATTCCTTTTCATTTTAACGCAAGATATCACGTAATAATTTACAATGTTTATTTCACGATTCCTTTGAGTTAGAATCCATTTTACCGTTTCCAAGCGTTTCAGCTATCTCTCCGTCCCCTATAAACACAGCCAAGTTTTCGGATGACTTTTCATCACCTCTGCGGTATAATAAGAACAACCATTGGAAAATAATGCAAAACACAGGAGGAAGGATACATGCGCGAAACAGAGATCTATCAAGAATGGCTCTCCCGGCTTCCGGAGGATGACCCCATGCGGGCAGAGCTCCTGGCGATAGGGGATGACGAACAGGAGATCCGGGAACGCTTTTATCAGGAAATTGTTTTCGGGACAGCCGGCCTCCGCGGCATCTGCCGGGCGGGGACCAATGGCATGAATCCACTCACCGTAGGGCGCGCGACCGCAGGCATCGCACGG
>CAMOSC010000239.1 GCA_946624325.1 uncultured Clostridia bacterium | reverse complement strand
CGCGTCCGCCTGGGCCGGGTATCTCAAGCTCTGCCAGAGCGGCGGCACCAGGGGCTATTTTGACACCCTCTCCTACGCCGGCCTTGACAACCCGTTCCGGGAGGGCGTGGTAAAGCAGTCCATCCAGGGCGTGCTGGATTATCTGAAGGAATCCGGCTTCTGACGCTTTGCACAGGATTCTTCACGTGTCTGCTTCCGGCGGATACGCCGCTGCTTTAAAATCGAAAAGCCTTCGCCTGCACAAACGCAGACGAAGGCTTTTCTTCCTTTTGCAATCCCGCCTGAGATACGGCAGGAAGCTTATGCTTTCGGCTTTCCGAACAGCCCGGTAATCCTGCGCAGCCGCTCACGCCGCTTCCGGCGGATCTCCAGGCGTTCCTCCAGGTTCCTGGCACCCACGCCGTACACCAGATACAGGATGATGCCCGAGACGATCATGATAAACACCGTGGAGGCGCAGCGCCTGCCGCTGGCGTTGACATTGTAGCCGTAAAGCCCCTCCTCGGCGCACATGGCCTGGATCACCATGGCATAGCTGGTGCCGTAGGAGCTGGCAAAGGTTGCTGACATATCGTATTCGGTGAACAGCGCATTGAAATTCAGTGCGAAGACTGCCAGGACGCTGGGGAGAATAATCGGCAGCTTGACCTGCAGGAAGGTGCGCAGCCCGGAGGAGCCCAGGTTTCTGGCCGCATCCTCCAGCTCCTCATCAATGGAATAGAAGGATGCCTTGATCATGCGGAGGGAAAACGGCAGCTTTGTCACCGTATACGCCATAATAATGAGCAGCCGCACGTTAACCCCGTAATAGAGATTCATATTGCCCACATACCACACCGACTCGCTGTTGAAAAACGTCCTGTAGGAATAACAGATCAGGATGGTGGGGAGGAGCCATGGGAACAGCAGGGCATACTCCAGTACGACGCCGGATTTCCTGTTCTTCTTTTTGAAAATATAGTTGCACGCGATCACTACAATAATGCAGGCCAGAAACGCGGCTATGGCCGACAGGATAAAACTCAGACGGATGCCGCCGATGGTGGCGTTGTTGGAGAATACGCCGGATATAGATCCCTCGCGCAGCTTGTACTTGCCGCGGTTGGTCATATACTCATAGTCCTCGGTTCCGAAGAAATTGACGAACGTCCAGCTGGAAAGATCCAGCTTTTTCATGCGTATGGCGCTGTAGGTCTGGAACGAAAAGATAATGATCATCACCACCGGCGTCATGTAGATCACAAAGAGTACGTAGGCATAGATATGCGCAAGCACATTTGCCGCCGGATTCGTAATCTTCTGCTTCTGAAGCCTGGCTTTCGTCTTGGAAACGGACAGGTAATGCCCCTTGCGCTCATACGCGGAAAGCACCGTCAGCAGGATAATGGTGAACATGGCCAGGATAATGGACAGCAGCGCGGCCCTGGCCTGCGGGAAAGCCTCATCCGCCGTGGAGGAACCCGCAAGACGCACGATTTCCGGGTTGATGGAATCATATCCCAGAAGGGTCGGCGCTGACATGGCGCAGAGACCCGTAATAAAGGTCATGACCGTGAGGGAAAACATGGTGGGGATCAGGGTTGGGAAAACAACCTTCAGGAGCACCTTGAAGGGCTTTGCACCCATGTTCCTCGCCGCTTCCACCGTATTGTAGTCAATGCCGCGTATGGCGTTGCGCAGAAACAGCATGTGGTTGCTGGTACAGGCAAAGGTCATGGTAAACAGCACCGCATTAAAGCCCGTAAACCAGCTCTTGTCAAAGCCCGGGAAGGCCTCCTGGATGGCCGTGGTCAGAATTCCGTCCGGCGCGTACAGAAACAGATAGCCGGTCACCAGCGCCACGCCGGAATAGATCAGGGTAGTCATATAGCCAATCCTGAGCACGGCCGCGCCGCGGATATCAAAATACTCTGTCAAAAGGACAATGGAGATGCCCACCACGTTCACGGTAACCACCAGGCAGACGGCAAGCTTCAGGGAATTCCAGACATACTTGCCCATATTTCCGGCGAAGAAAAAGCGGATTACCGCGAAAGCATCCCGCTCTCCCGATGGGTTTTTCGCACGGAAAATGCTGGTCAGCGTATTCAGGCACGGAAGCAGCATAAAGCCGAAAAACAGATAGGCGAAAAAACCGATGCCGAGGATCCGCAGAATCCACTCCGGGTTAATCCTCCGTTCTTTGCTTGCCATTGTCATCCTCCTCTCATCCCGGGAGCCGTTTCATAAATCCCGGGATACTCCGATCCCCCGCTCTCATCGGGCTTACCCGTTCCGGCAATGCAGTTCCTCCGCAAACGTACCGGGCCACGCTCACATCAGGCTCACCCGCTCCGGCAATGCAGTTCCTCCGCAAACGTACCGGGCAACGCTCTCATCAGGCTCACCCGCAGACAGCCCGAAGTGACTTCACGCTTTTTCGTCTGCCGGATAGGACATGATGTCCCGCGGATCCAGGATTACGGAAACCTCCTGGCCCTCCTCATAAATCCGTACGCCGTCATTCTTTTCGATCACCTTGAGGATCTGCCCCTTTGTCCGGATATAATATTTAATGTACAGGCCGTAATACTCCCGGCTCTCCACGATTCCCGAGAGCTGTACCTGGCCGGCCTGCGGTTCCATATTGACATGGAGCCGTTCCAGCCGGATATAGTGATGCATTGCGGGATCCAGGGAGGCACCCGCCCCGGTAAGGCACTGCAGCACGTCCCCGTCCAGGCGGTTTATATCGCCGATAAAATTGCACACAAACTCGGTTTTCGAATGATTATAGATCTCATTCGGCGTGCCGGTCTGTTCAATAACGCCTTTGTTGAACACCGCGATCCGGTCGGAGAGCGTCAAGGCTTCCTCCTGGTCATGCGTAACATAGATGGTTGTAATGCCGAAATCCTTCTGCATCTTCTTCAGCTCGTTTCTCAGCTGCACACGAAGCTTTGCATCCAGGTTTGAAAGAGGCTCATCCATGCAGATGATCGCCGGATCCGTCACCAGCGCCCGGGCGATTGCCACCCTCTGCTGCTGGCCTCCGGAAAGCTGCGAAACCGCTTTTTTCAGCTGTTCGTCGGAGAGATCCACCTTTTTTGCGATATCACGCACCCTGCGGTCGATTTCCGTTTTTTTCTGCTTCTTCACCTTTAAGCCGAAGGCGATGTTGTCGTACACCGTCATCGTCGGGAAAAGCGCGTAGCTCTGGAACACAATGCCGATATTCCGATCCTCGATCGGTACATGGGTGATATCGCGCCCCTTCACGACAACGCTTCCCGCCACGGGCTCAATGAAACCCGTGATGGTCCGCAGCGTAGTGGTTTTTCCGCAGCCGGAAGGTCCGAGAAAAGTAAAAAATTCTCCCTCCTTCACATGGACATTAATGTTGTGAAGGGCTGTAAAATCCCCAAATTTCACCACTATATCGTTGAGCTTGATCATAAAAACTCCTCTGTTTAAAACGGGCGGGCCAAAACCGGCCCGCCCGCGCTTAGCTAAGGAAACGCTGACAGGAAGCAGCCGCCCCGGCAGCGGGGCAAGCGGATTACTCGGCAGACTGTGTCAGCGTAGCCCAGTCAAGGTTCTCCCAGTCGGGCTCATCCGGTGCCGCGGAGGAGTCTGCCCAGTAGAAGCCGAGGTTCGTAAGGATGTTGGTCCACTCGGTGGTATGTTCGCCAACATACTCGGCATAGGTCATATCCGTCCCTTCAACCTTCTCCAGAGAGAAGTTCTTCAGCTCATAAATTGCCGGGATGCCATCCGGGTAAAGCTCCTCTGCCGCTACGGAATTGCAGGGGAAGGAGTCGAACTCTTCGCCCCAGGCAGCCTGCACCTCGGCGGAACCGAACCACTCGGCAAAAGCCTTGACCGCCTCGGTCTCCTCCTCGCTTCTTCCTTCCCTGTCCAGAATGCCCAGGTATTCGGCAATATAATAGGTACCGTCGTCAATATCCACCAGGTTCCAGTTTTCCGGCTCCAGGGCACCGAGCAGCGGGGTTTCGGAGCTTTCCGCGGCTGCATCGATCTTGCCGTACAGGGAGGATGAATAGAAGGTGGAAACCGCTACATCA
>CAMOSC010000238.1 GCA_946624325.1 uncultured Clostridia bacterium | reverse complement strand
GTTCGGAAGCATCCGGCAGCGCAGGGTTTCCGAAACCGCACGCTCCCCGCTCTCCTCAAAAAGCCCTGCAAGGACCTGCGGAAGCTCCTGCCAGGCGGATATTCCCAGTACGGCATCCACTTCCGGAAACTGCTCCAGGACCTCCTCCCGGTAACGCTCGGACAGGCATCCGGTCACCACAAGGGCTTTCATGACCCCTTCCGTGCGCATCTGCGCCATCTCCAGAATGGTCCGGATACTCTCCTCCTTGGCATCGCCTATAAAGCAGCAGCTGTTGATGACAATTACCTCCGCCTGCGCCTCGTCATCCGTAAACTGCCACCCGTCCTTTGCGAGCAGTGCCATCATCTTCTCGGTATCCACCAGGTTTTTGTCACAGCCCAACGACACAAAGAGGATCTTTTTGCCCTGAAAACGCTCTGTCCGGGACAGCGCCTTTCCGGCATCCGCGCCCGGGCCCTTCTCCTGCCGGGGAACCGCCGGCTGCGGTGCAAGCGGATTATTCTGCATCTTCGTCCTCGGAATCATCTTCTTCAGCGTCCTCTCCGGACTCGGATTCCTCCTCCGTCTCACCATCCAGGCTCTCCTCATCGTAAGCCAGGTCGGAGGCGGATGTGCTGGAATTCTTCAGGTGAAGGTCGAAATCATCCACGCCTTCTTCCGTGATTTTAATTTTGCCGGAACGGATTTCCTCCACGGCGATGGAGAGCGCTTTCTCATTTCCGTAAACCGGAACCAGCGGGTCTTCCCCCTCAATCAGCTGGCGCGCGCGTCTGGCCGCTGCCATAACGATGGAATACCTGCTGTTGATGACCGGATTGCTCCCGTCCTCGTTCCCTTTGTTGATGATTTCAATCAGTTCGTTGTAAGACGGATGTATCATTTCTTTCTTCCTCTCTCCCGCCTGCCGTCCGGGCAGGCTTTCTGTCTTTCATATATGCCGCGGAAGCGGTACCGGAATACTCACGCCCGCCGATCCGCGGTATTTACAGCAAACAGCAAAGCACTCTTTGCTTTATCGTTTGCCGCGCCGGATTTGCGGCTCAGATGCAGTTGTCAAGCTCCTGCTTCAGTTTCTGAAGATCCTCGCCGATCCCGCGGATAAACCCGGCATTGGCACTGACAAGGCTTCGCCTTGCCCGCATCAGCCCTTCCAGCTGCGCGACCGCATCCTCAACCTTGTCATTGACCAGGATATAATCGTAGCAGCCGATGTTTTTCCCCTCTTCAACCGCCCGCAGGAGACGCTTGCGGATCTCCGCCTGGCTCTCCGTTTTCCGGTTCTCGAGGCGCTCCCGGAGTATCTGAATGGTGGGCGGCGTAACGAAAATCAGCACCGCATCCGGAATTTTCTTCCGGATCTGCAGGGCGCCCTGCAATTCGATTTCCAGGAGCACATCATCCCCGGCAGCCAGATGCTCTTCCACGAAAGCCGCCGGCGTGCCGTATCCGTGATCCACATAGACCGCATGCTCCAGGAAAAAACCCTCCTCCGCGCGTTTCAGGAATTCCTCATGGGAGATAAAATAATAGGAGATGCCTTCCTGCTCTCCCGGTCTTGGCTTTCTGCTGGTGCAGGAAACCGAGAGGGCATAACCGCTCCGGTTCCTGAAATGCTCCATGATCGTTCCTTTTCCGGACCCGGAAAAGCCTGAAATCACATAGAGGTTACCCTTCGTCTGATTCATCCGCTTCCCTTTCCTCCTGTCTGGGCGAGGCATCACCCATCCGCTGCGCAATGGTCTCCGGCATGAGGGCGGAGAGAATCATCTGCCCGTTCATGGCCGTGATCACGGTTTTTGTCTTTCTTCCCTGGGTTGCATCCACCAGGATCTGCTTTTCCCGCGCAAGGGATATCATCCGCTTCATCGGGGCCGAGTCAGCCCTGCTGATGGAAACCACCTGGTCGGAATTGATATAGTTTCCGAAACCGATATGTACAAACATATGTCAAAGTCCCCTGTCCGCGGTGCATGCGGATTACTCAATATTCTGCACCTGCTCGCGTATTTTTTCGATCTCCGTTTTCATGCCGATGGCTATATCCGAGAGCGCCACATCGTTTGACTTTGAAAGTGTGGTATTCGCCTCAC
Organism: uncultured Clostridia bacterium; assembly: GCA_946624325.1. Classification (GTDB taxonomy): domain Bacteria; phylum Bacillota; class Clostridia; order Lachnospirales; family Lachnospiraceae; genus Anthropogastromicrobium. The sequence continues at coordinate 2,067 of CAMOSC010000238.1, read as the reverse complement.
GGTTCATCTCCTGCGCCAGGAAGTCAAGCTTCCTTCCGACGCCGTTCCCTTCCTCAAGCACCTCCCGCATATGGCGGATATGGGTGTTGAGACGGACCAGCTCCTCGTCCACGCAGACCTTGTCCGCAAAGATCGCGGCCTCCATCAGGATACGGTTTTCATCCGCTGCGGCCCCGCCCAGGATTTCCTGCATCTTTTCATAAAGACGCGCGCGGTACTCCGTGACAATCTGCGGGGAGCGTTCCTCCACGCGCCGCACCATGGACTCAAGCTCGTCAAGCTTCTGAAGCAGGTCCTGCTTCAGCTGTTCCCCTTCCCGGCAGCGCGCCTGGGCAAAGACCTCCAGGGCTTTCCCCACCGCATCCGAGAGAACCGGCCAGTAAGATTCGGTGTCCTGTTCCTCCTCTTCCATCAGGAAGACTTCCGGCAGACCTGCGAGGGTGGATACCGTAATGTCATTCCGGATGCCGAATTCCTGCTCCATCTCCCCGAAATGGCGCATATACGCCTGGGCCAGGGAACGGTTATATTTCAGCTGGAAACGGTCCTCGGAATAATCGTCAAAGGTTATGTAGAGATCTACCTTCCCCCGCTGGATCCGCTCGCGTACCAGGGAACGGACCGCGGATTCAAAGCAGTTAAAGCGCCTGGGCATTTTGACCGAGAGATCAAGATAGCGGTGATTCACCGATTTTATTTCCACGGACAGTCTGTATTCCTTCGTGGAAGTCTCGTAGCGCCCGAACCCTGTCATGCTGCTGATCATAAAACCCTCCGCCTGCTTTGCACCGTTCCGGAGATGTGCAAAGCCGCATTTTTTCTGATTGACATCTCCGTACCGTGTACGGCCAAGCGGAGAGAACCATGGCGGAAATGCCTGTCTGAGGCAGCAGGCAAAGCCCCGGCTCCCCCGTTTTTCCCGGAAATGCCAATACGTCTTATGTATTATAAAGCAAAATGGCAGGCGCGTCAACTTGTCTTTTTCCCGCGGATATGGTATGCTAAAAAAACGCTGATCCGATCAGCGTTTCACTTAAGGAGCCTGTTTCCCAAGATATTGATGGACAGTTCCTAAGGCGATACTATGATTCCTGTGATACTTCTATTCCTGTTCCCTGAAAGGATTCCAGATATGGCATTTGATGGCATAACCGTAGCGGCCCTTGTACACGAGCTGTCCGAGAAGCTCACCGGCGGGCGCATCTCTAAAATCGCCCAGCCCGAGGCGGATGAAATCATTCTTACAGTCAAGGCGAAAGGCGGCACCTTCAGGCTCCTGCTCTGTGCGAGCGCCAGCCTCCCCCTGGCCTATCTCACGGAGGAAAACACCTTAAGCCCCATGACGGCCCCGAATTTCTGCATGCTTCTGCGCAAGCATATCGGGAATGCACGCATCCTTTCGGTCACGCAGCCGGGGCTTGAGCGCGTGATTCGCTTTGAGCTTGAGCACCTGGATGAAATGGGGGACCTTCACACCAAATCCCTGATTATCGAAATCATGGGCAAGCACAGCAACATCCTTCTTGTGGATGAAAACGAGGTGATCCTCGACGCGATCCGCCATGTGAGCGCGTCGGTCAGCTCGGTCAGGGAGGTTTTGCCGGGCAGGCCTTACTTTATCCCGAACACCGAAGGCAAAAAGGACCCGCTTTCTGCCGACCGCTCTTCCTTTGAAGAAGTCCTCAAGGGCGGGAAGGAGCTCCCCTTCGTGCTCTCGCAGTCCTTTACCGGCCTGTCCCGCCCCAGCATGATCGAGCTGGTCTCCCGCTGTCCGCTCTCTGCGGATACCCCGGCGGGCGAGCTTGATCCGACAGAGAAGGACAGACTCTGGGCCATCTTCTCCGGGCTGATGGAGGATATCCGCGCAGGCGTCTTTCACCCCTGCATTGCCTTTCAGGACGAGGAGCCGCAGGAGTTTGCCTCCATTCTGCTCACCTCCTACACCGATTATGAGGTCGTGCCCTATGAATCGGTAAGCTCCCTCCTGAGGGACTACTATTCCCTGCGCAGCAGAGCTTCCCGGATGAGGCAGAAATCCGCAGACCTGCGGCGCCTTCTGCAGACGCT
>CAMOSC010000237.1 GCA_946624325.1 uncultured Clostridia bacterium | reverse complement strand
CGGTGCTGCTGCCGCTGATGATGTCCTCCTGGCTGATCATCCTGATGAAGAACTTCACCAAGTCCATCCCCTACGAGCTGACGGAGTCCGGAAAGATCGACGGTGCGGGAGATTTCAAGATCTTCCTCTCCCTGATCCTCCCGATGCTTAAACCGGGTCTTGCAACCGTCGGCCTGTTCCTCGCCCTCGGCTACTGGAACGAGTGGTATCAGTCCTCCCTGTTCCTGCAGCAGAAAGAGGTATGGCCGCTGCAGTACAGCCTTTACAAGATTGTCAATGAGGCTTCCGCGCTGAAGAACTCCGTGGCGAGCCAGTATGTGGATGTCAGCAATCTTCCTTCCGAGTCCCTGAAGATGGCTACCGCCATGATGACCACCGGTCCCATCATTTTCCTGTACCCCTTCGTACAGCGCTATTTCATCGGCGGCATCACGGTCGGCGCAGTAAAGGGCTGATCAACATTTTTTCGGGGAATGCCGGGAAGGGCATTTCCATCGGTATGATTCTGTACCGCCCGGGCAGGTCTCTGCCTGTCCGGCGCGGTTGGGATAAGAAGCCGGCAGACCGGGCCCGGATGCGGGTATGTCCGGCCTGCGGTTTCAGGAGCAGGGCCGCGGGGCACTGCTCCGGGGGTTCCGCCTTCGGGCGGGCCGCGTCTTCTTTACGTCCGTTAACGGACAAGGCTATTTTTCTATAGGAGGAGAAACATGCAGAAAAAAGTATTTGCACTTTCCATGGCGGCGGTTATGGCGATGAGCACCTTTGCGTTTGCAACCCCGCAGGAAGACTACGATGCACAGAGCGAGGCCACCTGGGCTGAGAAGTGGGCGGATGTCGACACATCCGAGCATGTGGTCATCAACTACATGACCACAGGCGATGCCCCCTCCACCGGCGCGAACGCGGAAATGCTTGCTCAGCTGAACGAGATCCTTACCGAGAAGGTAAACGCCGAGCTCAACATCGTATGGATTTCCTGGACGGATTATCTTGCAAACTACAATTTGAGAATCGCCTCCATGGACGGCTCCATCGACCTGATCGGTTCTTCCACAGACTGGCTGGATGCATGGCCGAACTCCAAGCACGGCGGCTTCCTGGAGCTTCCGCAGGAGATGCTCGAGAAGTACGCTCCGGTAACCTGGGAAACCGTTCCGCAGGAGCACTGGGATGTCTGCACCTATGAGGACAACATCTATTTCATCCCCGAGGACAACTATTCACAGTGGACCAACCATGGTTTCCTGTATCGTCTCGACTGGGCTAAGGAAGCCGGACTTGAGAACGGCTGCCAGAACTGGGAAGACCTCACCACCTACGCGAAGTATGTGAAGGAAGCTTACGGCGATCAGCTCCTGGCCCTGTGGGATACCGATGGTACCGCTTATGTTGCCGGCGGCTACATCTGCGATACCGCGAAGTGGCGTTCCATCGACGGACTTGCAAACGGTGCCATCTGGGGCGGCTATCTGGATGATCCCTACACCATCAATTGCCTGTACCTGGAAGAGACCGACAAGCTCGTTGAGTTTGCGAAGCTCATGAAGGAATGGGACGAGATCGGCGTATGGCCGACAGACGTTCTGTCCAACACCGGTGCCGACAACCGTCTTGAGTTCCGTCAGGGCAAGACCGCTTTCGAGCAGCACCACACCCAGACCTGGACCGGTATTGTTTCTCCGGATGCCAGCACCGACAACCTCATGTACAAGGATGATGAGGATGCGGACGTAGGCTTCTACTACTGGGGCAAGCAGGCCGGCTATGTTACCCGCGACCTTGTAACCCACGGTGTTGCGGCAGTTTCCGCTGCTTCCGAGCATCCCGAGAGAACCCTCATGGTTTATGACCTCCTCAGGAACGACAAGGAGTGCTACGACCTGTTCAACTATGGTATCGAGGGAAGAACCTATGCCGTAAACGAAGAGGGTATGCGCTATACGCCGGATACCTATGTAGCCGATAACGACAGCATCTCCACCAACTGGTGGTGGGGCCGCAACGACGCTCTGGAGATCCCGAGCGCACAGATGAACTGGGATGCCATCAATGCCCTGTATGACGAGTATGATAAGATTGCCGTTATGTATCCGTACGAGTCATTCGTATTCGACAACAGCAATGTTCAGTCCTACATCAATGTCTGCAACGAGACCTATTCCCAGTACATGAAGCTTATCTGCTTCGGACAGTACGATGAGACTCCGGAAGAGATCGTTCAGGAGTTCCAGGATGCGCTGCTCGCAGCAGGCTGCCAGGAAGTTATCGACGAGCTGCAGAGACAGATCGACGAGACCTACAAGGCTGAATAATCTATGCTATATAAAGGCTGAACGGCCTGTAATTTCCAAGGAAGGGGCACCCGCGGGTGCCCCTTTTTTTAAGCTGTATACAGCTTTGCGGTTACTGTCCACAGCCAGTGGCGATTTGTCATTTTCGCGGCCGGCCCCGCGGGTGCCCTTTTTTTAAGCTGCATACAGCTTTGCGGTTACTGTCCACAGCCAGTGGCGGTTTGTCATTTTCGCGACTGCCACGCGAGGCGGAGGGAAAATGTCTTCAGGCTTCGGTTCCGTCGCAAAGAATTTCTAAATGCACAGAAAAGCCGCTAAAAGCATGGGGACAAAATCCCAAACTCGCTATCGCTCAAACAGTGGGATTTTGTCCCCATAACGCGGTTTTCTGCGCATTAAGAAATTCTATTTGCTCCTCCACAGGCGCCTTCAGACATTTTCCATCCGCCTCGCTTACGTTATCGCTGACAAAAACCTTCATGCCCCGCCTGGCGGGGCAACGACGTAGAGGAAAGTCTGGACTGTCACAGTAAACCCTCATGCCCCGCCTGGCGGGGCGCCACCACAGATGATAGTCCGGACTTTTAAAGTAATATTACCGCTGACAGGCTCGGGTTATCAGGAAAGTTTGGTCTTATGACGTGTTTCATGCCTGTGATAGCATAGCCCGGCGGAGGTCGCGAAAATGAAGAACAATCACTGCTGCCACTGGCTGTGAACAGCTGCATTTGGACAGTTCTAAAACAGACTTGACAATTATGAGAGCGCTTTATATACTCAGGGATGTACTGGGAATACTGCCTGGAAGGGCAGGGAACCTTTCAGCTGAAGAAAGGAGCGGATGCAATGATTTTGCTTGGTATATGCACGAAGATCGAAAATGCTGCCGTAATGCAAAAAATCGGATACGATTATATTGAGCTGGGCCTGTCTGCAATTGCGGCAATGACGGAAGAAGAATCCGCGGAATTAAAGGTAAAGGCGGACAAGGCGCCGCTCCCGGTTCTGGCTGCGAACAGCATGGTGCCCGGCGATTACTATCCGCTCTGCGGCCCGGAAGGCACCGGAGAAAAAATACGGGATTACCTGGAGCGGGCATACGCCAGAGCTGGCGCCATGGGGATCCGCATTGTTGTATTTGGCTCCGGCGGTGCCAGAAAACGCCCGGAAGGGATGCCGGAGTCCGAGGCCCTGCAGGGCCTGGCAGCTTTCCTGCGCCTGGCAGGCCCCATTGCCGCAAAATACGGCATACAGATAGCCATAGAGCCGCTGCGCGCCGCTGAGTGCAACATCATCAACCACGTGGCTGAGGCTCAGGAGCTGGCCGCCCTGGCAGACGTAAGCAATGTAAAGTCTCTGGCAGACCTTTATCATATGATGCAGGATCATGAACCGTACAACGCCATAAACAACGGTACCGGCGTCATCCACTGCCACATCGCCGAGCGAATCAACCGCCTTTACCCGAAAGCGGGTGACGGTAGCGAGGCGGATTACCGCCTGTTCTTTGACGTTCTGAAGGCCGCGGGATACAGCGGCGGCATCAGCGTGGAGGGCAGATGCACGGACTTTGAAAAGGACGCACGCGCCTCCTTCAGGCTGCTGGATGAGCTGAGGAATTTGTAAAAGCGTACCGCTGTTCAGGGTGCAGGCATTCTGTCAGACTGTCTGACAATATTCTGTGAGAAGTATACCGCATAGAAGTACCGTGCCCGGCCGGCCGCTGCAGGTTTCAGCCTGATCTGCCCGGGAAGCGGAAAACCATCCGGAGATACACGCTCATTTTGCGGTAACCAGCAGCCGGGCAGGAGGAGCCCCCTTCAGACGATAGCGAGCGGCTCCGGCTTCACAGGGAACATTGACCGAACGGAGCAG
>CAMOSC010000236.1 GCA_946624325.1 uncultured Clostridia bacterium | reverse complement strand
ATATACCGCGGCACAGAATTGCAATCTGCAGTTAAATTCGTTCGCGAGTATAAGTGAAAAGCATCAAGTACGAAAGGAGCCGGATAAGGATGGATTATGAAAAGATCAGCGGGTTCTCGGATGAGATCGACGCGGATATAAAGACACAGTTTACGGTGCTGAACAGGCTTGGAATTCATTATTTTGAGCCCAGGGGCATAAACGGGAAGAACATCTCCGAACTGGGAGACGAGGAGGTTTCCGCACTGAAGGCCTGTATGGAAGCGTACGGCATTCAGGCCTCCTCCATCGGATCCCCCATCGGGAAAATAAAGCTGGAGGACGATTTCGAGCCGCATTTTGAACTTTTCAAGCGTGTCGTGAAGACCGCGAAGGCCATCGGCAGCCGGTACATCCGCATGTTCAGCTTTTACCATGAAGGGGACGGGGACTGGACGGAGGCCGAGCGCGGGGAGGTTCTTGCCCGCCTGCGCCGCATGATCGAATATGCCGCCGGGCAGGATGTGGTGCTGCTGCATGAGAATGAGAAGGGCATCTACGGGGATATCGCATCCCGCTGCCTGGACCTGATGCGGGAGCTTTCCGGAGAATACTTCGGTGCGGTGTTTGATCCGGCAAATTTTATTCAGAGCGGACAGGATACGAAGGAAGCTTATGAGCTGTTAAAGCCGTATATCCGGTACATGCACATCAAGGATGCGCATTTTTCCGACGGAAAAGTGGTTCCGGCGGGATATGGAGACGGAAACGTTCCCTTCATTCTGAAGAGCCTTTTTGATGAGGGGTATGAGGGCTACTTAAGCCTTGAACCGCATCTGGGAAGCTTCACGGGCCTGAACACCCTGGGGCTTGACGAGGAGCGCATGAGCAGGCTGCCTAAGGGCGGGGAGGGTACCTTTACCATTGCGGCGGAGGCGCTGCGGGAGATACTGGCCGCTATCTGAGGATGAAAAAAACAGAAAAACACTATCACAGGAAAGGAACAGAAATCAGCCATGAAAAACATGAAAACCGGTGCGCAGCTCTATACGGTGCGGATGTACACCCAGAATGAGCGGGATTTTGAGAGAACCATCGCCCGCGTGGAGGAGATGGGTTATGAAACGGTGCAGCTCTCTGCCATCGGCGCCGGCTTAAAGCCGGAGTGGATCCGGAAGGTCTGCGATAAGCACCATCTGGAGATCGCCCTGACCCACACCAATCAGGACCGTATCATGAACGATACCGAGAAGGTCATTGAAGAACACAGGATTATGGGCTGCAGATATATCGGGCTTGGGATGATGGCCGAGAAATACCGCAGCACGGAGTGGATGTATCATTTCTATGAGGATTTTGCGCCGGCCGCCGAGAAAATCGCGAAGGCGGGAATGCTTTTCATGTATCACAACCACAATTTCGAATTCCGGAAGATGCCGGTGGAGGGCGCGTCTAAAGAACCGCGCCGCGTGCTGGATTACCTTGCGGAGTGGTTTGCGCCGGAGCTCATGGGCTTTACGCTGGATACCTACTGGGTGCAGGCCGCCGGTGCGGATGTGTGCCAGTGGGTTAAAAACCTGAAGGACAGGATTCCCTGCGTGCACTTTAAGGATATGGCGGTTACCGCCAATGGTTCGGTGATGGCACCCGTCGGCGAGGGCAACATCAACTTTAAGGCCGTGGTGGACGCCCTGCAGGATACCTGCTGCGAGCATATCCTGGTGGAGCAGGATATCTGCGAGACCAGTCCCTTTGACTGCCTGCGCATGAGCCGGGAGCATATAAGGGAGCTGGGGTACTGATCCTGCATAGATGACAGCCATATACGGCAGACAGCAGCCGCCGGATATAACGCAGAAAAAATGGGGTTACAGTTCATAATGCTTTTCCGGCAGAAGGGTAATAGAATTATGGAAAAAGTAAGACTTGGTATTATCGGAATCGGAAACATGGGCTCCAGCCATGCCTCCCGCATCACGGCGGGCAATGTGCCGGGCATGGAGGTGGCGGCCGTTGCGGACCGCAGGGAATCCCGGAGGTTGTGGGCAAAGGAGAACCTGCCGGAAAACGTCCGGATATTTGAGGAGGGGAGCGAGCTGATCGCTTCCGGCACCTGCGATGCGGTGCTCATCGCAACACCCCATTATCAGCACCCCGTGCTGGCAAAGGATGCCTTTGAGCATGGCCTGCATGTCATGTGCGAGAAGCCTGCGGGCGTTTACACGAAGCAGGCAAGGGAGATGAACGAGGCCGCTGCGGCGCATCCGGAGCTGGTGTTCGGCATGATGTTCAACCAGCGGACAAACCATGTCTACCGTAAGATGAAGGAGATTGTGGACGGCGGAGAGTACGGCGCCATCAAGCGCGTCAACTGGATCATTACCGACTGGTACCGCACGCAGGCCTACTACAATTCCGGCGGCTGGCGCGCAACGTGGGAAGGCGAGGGCGGCGGCGTGCTGCTGAACCAGTGCCCCCACAATCTGGACCTGCTGCAGTGGATCTGCGGCCTTCCGGTGAAGGTGCAGGCCTTCTGCCATAACGGCAAATGGCATGATATCGAGGTTGAGGACGATGTGACGGCCTACCTGGAATTTGAAAACGGCGCCACCGGCGTTTTTGTCACCACGACCGGCGACGCGCCGGGCACCAACCGCTTTGAGATCACTCTGGAGCGGGCAAAGCTTGTGTGCGAGCACAATGAGCTCTCCTTCTATGTGCTGGATCAGAGCGAGCGTGCGTACTGCTACAGCGCCACCGAGGGCTTCAAAAAGCCGGATGGGAAATTTGTGACCCTTGAGACCGACGGCGAAAATCCGCAGCACGACGGCGTACTGCGCGCCTTTGCGGGACGGATCCTCAATGGAACGCCGCTGGTAGCCGGCGGCGAGGAGGGCATCCGCGGCCTGATGCTTTCAAACGCCATGCATCTCTCCTCCTGGCTTGGGCACCCGGTTACGCTTCCCATCGATGAGGACCTGTTCCTGGAGAAGCTGAATGAGCACCGCGCAGCCTCGAAGGCAAAGACGGATGTGGTGGAAACCACCTTCTCTACCGAGGGCAGCTACGGTTCGGAGAAAAAGTGATATGAAAGAAGAACCGGTAGAACTGACTACCATGTGTATGATATATGACCGGGAGGGGCGGGTTGTGGTGCAGAAGCGCCCGGCACCGAAATGGCCCGGTATGGCTTTCCCGGGTGGTCATGTGGAGCGCGGCGAAGCGATCACGGAATCCGTCATCCGCGAGGTGAAGGAGGAAACGGGGCTTACCGTAAGGAATCTGAAGCTGTGCTGCATCCGGCATTTCTATAACGATGAGGATAACCGGTATATGGTTTTCCTGTATAAGACAGGGGATTATTCCGGAAACCTGCGCGGATCGGAGGAGGGCGAGACCTTCTGGTATCCGCTTGACAAACTTACGGAAGAGAATACTGCGCGGGGGTTCATGAGAGCGCTGGCGGTTTACGCCGATGAATCCGTACAGGAGCAGTTCTTCGGCGAAGCGGGAGAGGTTCTGTACAGAGCTGAATAGCGAAACTCCGGCGGATGTGCATACTCCTTCGGGCATACCCCCTTGGACACAGGCAGGTGGATTTGTCTGGAAAATATGCCGCTTATAGCGGAGCTGATCCGGCGCGGAAAACGCAAAAAAAGATTTTTGTCGTTTACTGGTACTTTCCTGCATGCCATGGAGTTTGTGCTTCAACAATCACATAAGAAGACCGGAGGACTGCAGTTTTGCCGCTTCTCCGGTTTTCTCAATTTTCGTCAGAAAGGCTTTCGGGCATTCCGTCACCGGATAAGGTTAGTGCCGGCAGAATCCGAAGCTTTTTTCATGAAAAAGCTTCCAATTGATCAGATTTTTCCTTATCATAATAATGCATTTGTAAGCCATGCATCTTTAGAGAGTAGGGCAATGACCCTGTATGAAGCATGGTGGTGCATGGAGGAAGAACGGGATCTTTGCGGGAGCGCGTTCTTCCTCTTTTTGTTGGTTACAAATACTACTATAACGCGAAGTGTCTGGAAAGCAAGACAGAACCGCTAAAATAATTATCCAATTAAATGCCACCCCTCTTGTTTTCAATTCGAATTGCAACTTTTGGAGAGATAGGGGTTGCATTTAAAAATACAAATAAGGCCCGGAAGGGGCTAGCCGGAGGGTCTTTTTTGAGTGTGTTATTTTTGTGACAGTTATGGTGTTAAAGTGATATCAGTTCAAGAGAACACAAGAAAATTTACATAGATT
>CAMOSC010000235.1 GCA_946624325.1 uncultured Clostridia bacterium | reverse complement strand
TGAGGCGACGCTGCGCGACTATATGCGTGCCATCAACGAGGCGAGTATTCAGGCGGTGTGCGTGGAGTGCCGGCCCCATCCGGATTTCTGCGGCCCGAAGTGGTGGGCGGACATGGATATTATCCTGGACGAGGCCCGTAAACGGAATATGAAGGTGTGGATTCTGGACGACGACCATTTCCCCACCGGGCACTGCAACGGAGCCATTGAGAACGCGGATATCTCCCTGCGTCCCTGGTATGTGGAAACGGCCTGTGCGGAGTGCTTCGGCCCCTCGCCGGCAAACCGCGTGAACATTGCCGAAGTGATACGGCAGAAGGTTGCGCCGAAGCCTCAGATGCCCGGCGCTCCTGCAATGCAGCGCGGGCAGAAGCTTTTCTTTGAAAACGACGAGGAGATTATCAGCATCGGCGCCTGGAGGATTGACGGGGACGGCCGCCTTACGGAATACGTGGACCTGGCGGACCATGTGCGGGACGGCATCCTGACCTGGGACGTGCCGAACGGAGCCTGGAGGATCTACGCCATCTTCTTGAGCCATAACGGGGACGGCCGCACGGATTACATGAATATCCTGGATCATGACAGCGTGCGCGTGCTGATTGATGAGGTGTACGAGAAGCATTTCGAGCATTACGGGGATGAATTCGGAAAGACCATCCTGGGCTTTTTCTCGGACGAGCCCATGGTCGGCAATATCGCGGGCATGTACCAGAGCGGAAAGCTGGGCGAGAAGAAGCGCAAGCTGACCCATCCCTGGGATAAGGAGCTGCCGGCAATGCTTGAAGAGCGCCTGGGGCAGGGTTATGAGCACCTGCTTGCCCTGCTCTGGAACGACGGTACGGATGAACTGACGGTAAAGGTGCGCCAGGCGTACATGGACGCGGCAACGCTTTTGATTGCAAAGAACTTCTCCGGACAGCTCTCGGACTGGTGCGAGGCCCATGGCGTGGAGTATATCGGACATATCTGGGAGGACCAGACCCTTTCCAGCGCCTTTGGCGGCGGCCTTGGACACTATTTCCGCGCCATGCGGGGCAACCACATGGGCGGCGTGGATATCGTGTTCAGTTCCTCCATGAAGCCCTGGGGCGACTGTGCCGTGAAGGATGGTATGGGCGGGCTGTTTTACTATCATACGCTGGGAAAGCTGGCCTCCAGCCATGCGAGCTTTGACCCGCACAAGAAGGGGCGCGCCATGTGCGAGAGCTTCGGCGCAACCGGCTGGGATTTCGGCGTGGACAAGATGAAGTACCTGGCGGACAACCTCCTGGTTTCCGGCATCAACTACTATGTACCGCACGCTTTCTCCCCGAAGGCTTTTCCGGATCCGGACTGCCCGCCCCACTTCTATGCCCACGGCGAGAACGCCCAGTACAGGCATTTTGCGAGGCTCATGTCCTACATGCAGCGGGTCTGCCACCTCATCAACGGCGGCGTGAACCCGGCCGAGGCGGCCGTGCTGTATCCGGCGGAGAACGACTGGGTGAGCGAGCTGGACGGTACCGTTCATAATATGCCCTGCGACGTGCCAGCCAGGATGCTCGCGGAAGCGCAGATTGAGTATCAGATCATTCCGGCGGATCTCCTGTCGGAGGGCTCAGAGCTGCGGGACGGCAGGCTGACCGCAAACGGCGTCTCCTATAAGGCGCTGGTGGTTCCGGCAGCGGACTACACGACAGCTGACGTTGTGGAATTCTGCGGAAGGGCAAAGGAAGCCGGCTTCCCGGTATTTTTCCTGGACTGCCTGCCGAAGGCTCAGACGGAGAATGGTTTTGTGTACGCAGAGGGAACCGTGGTGAGTGCCGGGGCGCTTGCGGATACACTGCACGCCGCTGGTATCGGTGAGGTACGGCTTGCACCGGCTTCCGCTTCCGTAAAGTGTTATCACTACAGGCAGGAGGAGGATCTCTTCATGCTTGTCAACAATGACCTGGGAACCCCGTACGAGGGTACGGTCACTATCCCGAATACGGCCCCGGCGTTCGCCTACGATGCCTATGACAATGTGGTCCGCCCGGTGCGGCAGGAGATCAGAGACGGGAAGAGCGTACTGACCGTTTCCGTCCCCGCCTACAACCCGATGATTCTTTTCTTTGGCGAATACGGCGGTGAAACCGCGGCGTCCGTCACCGCGGAGGGAGCGGAAGCCGAGCTGAAAGATTTCAGGCTTTCCTCGTGCCCGGCTCCTCAGTATCCGGCTTTCGGCGAGCCCGTGGAGCTTCCGGAGTGCGTGGATATCGCCGCAAACTTCCCGGAGATGATGGATTTCTACCGTTATGAAACGGAGTTTGACTATAGCGGAAGCGGGAAGGCCGTGCTGAAATTTGATTACATTTCGGACGGCACAGAGGTGTGGTGCAACGGCATTTACTGCGGACAGCGGATTGCTCCCGACTGGATCTTCGACCTGAGCGGGGCTGTAAAGCCGGGAAGGAATACGCTTCGCATCGAAGTGGCCGCCACGCCGGACCGCAAGGTGAAAAAGATTCTGCCGCCGGATCCGTATCTGGCCATGCTCATGGGAGGCGTACCCCAGGCGGAGCGCCCGGAGGGCATTATCGGAAAGGTCAGGCTGTACAGCTGAGCGGTTTTCTGGTATAATTGCATCTGGCAGGCATGCCGCAACTCCGGAAAAGGCGCTTTTGTCCTTTCCGGAGTATGGCCCTGAACAGGAATATGGATTTGGGCTGGCTGAAATCCATGCTTCTTTTCGGATTGCACGCGGCAGGAATTCAGCAACTCCGGTGAATTCCCGTCATGCTCTGCCTGAGAAATCGCAGCAGCATAACTGCAGTAATATAACTGCAGCAGTTCCTGATTGATGCAGGCTGCATCACAGATCCATTAGAAAGGCACTCAATGTCCATACTGAATAAACTGATCGCAAAAGACAAATCGTTTTACCGCGTTGTGGCGGTGGTGGCTTTCCCCATAGCCCTGCAGAGCCTCATCACCGTGGGCGTCAACATGATGGATACCATTATGGTGGGCCGCGTGGGTGAGACGGAGCTCTCCGCGGTATCTCTGGCAAACACCTTCATCAATATCTACCATATCCTCTGCATGGGCCTGTCCATGGGGGCGTCCGTTATGGTTTCGCGCTTTTACGGCATGAAAAACCAGCTGGATATGCGCAAGAGCGTAGCCATCATGTTCCGCCTGACCATTCTGATCGCAAGCCTTTTTGTGCTGTTTACGCTGTTCGCACCCGAGATGATCATGCGGATCTACACCTCGGAGGAGCCGATCATTGAGAAGGGTGTGGAGTATCTGCGCTGGTCGGTGGTGACTTACTATCTGCTGGGCCTTTCGCTGACATCCACCATCGTGCTGCGGGCAGTTGAGAAAGCCCGGATTCCTCTCTATACCTCTATTGCGGCATTTTTTATCAATATCGGCGCGAATTATGCATTCATTTACGGACATTTCGGCATGCCGAAGATGGGTGTTGCCGGTGCGGCGGTGGGGACGTTAATCGCGCGTCTTTTCGAGTTTGCGGTGATCTGCGGGTTCCTGTTCTTTAAGGATGATTCCATCGGCTTCCGCGTAAAGGATCTGTTCATCAAAACCGGCGACCTGGTGCGTGAATATGTGCGCATCAGCATTCCGGTGCTGATCAGCGACGGAATTCTGGCGCTGGGCAACAATTCCGTGGCCATGGTGATCGGACGCATCGGCGGAGATTTTGTGGCGGCCAACGCCGTTACCACCGTCGTGCAGCAGATGAGCTCCGTACTGACCCAGGGCTTCTCACAGGCAGGCTCCATCATTACCGGAAAAACCCTCGGCGAGGGCGACCGGGAGCGCGCGCAGGATCAGGGCTATGCCTTCCTGGGTGTGGGCTTCCTGCTGGGATTGTTCTCGGCTGCCGTGATTCTCTTAATCAGCGGACCGGTTATTCATTCGTATCATCTTTCCGAGCACACGGCGGGCATCGCGGCTCAGCTGATGGATGCCATCGCCATCATCATGCTGTTCCAGGCAACCAACAGCATCATGACCAAGGGTGTGCTGCGCGGCGGCGGCGATACCAAGGTGCTGATGCTGGCGGACAATGTGTTCCTGTGGGTGGCATCTTTGCCGCTTGGTATGCTGGCAGGCTTTGTGCTGCATCTGCCCGCTTTCTGGATTTACTTCTTCCTGAAGATCGATCAGGTGCTCAAGGCCATCTGGTGCGTGTACCGGCTGAATTCCGGAAAGTGGATCAAGCGTATCAAAACCTCGGCGGAGAGCTGAGTTGTTTGCGCATGCAGGTACCAGGCAGGGGTGGAAGCCGTTCGCGAGCTTGCGCATCCGTCTGGTGATAGATGAAAAGCAGCC
>CAMOSC010000234.1 GCA_946624325.1 uncultured Clostridia bacterium | reverse complement strand
GCAGAGTCTTTCAGAGATTGTTTAAGGGTTATACAGAGATTCCTTTGCAGCAGGCCGGGCAAACACCACAGGGCCGCGGCTTTTGAAGACTGTTTAACGGGTATACAGAGGTTCCTGCACAGCAGGCCGGGCGGAATCCGAAGATTCCGCCCGGCCTGCTGTGTGTCCTGATATCAGGCTGTAAGGTCTTTCGCCGAAAATGGTTTTGGGCACTCCGGTCGGCAGCCGTATCCGTATCGCACGGCTTACTGGAGCTTTTCGGCTTCTGCCATCTTCATGGCGCGTACTTTCAGGGAAAGACCGAAGAGATTGATAAATCCTTCCGCGTCGTGGTGATCATAGAGATCGCCTGTCTTGAAGGACGCAATGCTTTCGTTGTAGAGGGAGTAGGGGGATGTGGTTCCCTGCTTGATAATATTGCCCTTGTAGAGCTTCAGCTTTACTTCGCCGGTTACGTATTCCTGCGTGGAGGCTACGAAAGCCCGCAGGGCGTCGCACAGCGGCGTAAACCATTTGCCCTCATATACGAGATCCGCAAATCTGGCGTCAACGGTCTTCTTGAAGGCAAGGGTATCGCGGTCGTGAATCAGCTCTTCAAGCTGTTTGTGGGCTTCCATGAGAATGGTTCCGCCGGGCGTCTCATAAACGCCGCGGGACTTCATGCCCACAACCCGGTTCTCCACAATGTCGACGATGCCGATGCCATGGGCGCCGCCGATGGCGTTCAGCTTTTTGATGATTTCGGAGAGCTTCATGGTTTCCCCGTTCAGGGAAACGGCGACACCTTTTTCAAAGCCGATGGTAAGATCGACCTCCTCGTCCGGAGCTTTCTGCGGGGAAACGCTCAGCACCAGCAGGTGGTCATAGTTCGGAGCCTTTGCCGGATCCTCCAGCTCAAGCCCCTCATGGCTGATGTGCCAGAGATTGCGGTCGCGGCTGTAGGAGTTGTCGGAGGAGAAGGGAAGATGGATGCCGTGCGCTTCGCAATAGGCGATTTCGTCTTCGCGGGACTGCATCTTCCAGGTATCATTGCAGCGCCAGGGAGCGATGATCTTCAGGTCGGGAGCCAGTGCCTTTATGGCGAGCTCAAAACGGACCTGATCGTTGCCTTTACCGGTAGCACCGTGACAGATCGCGACGGCCCCTTCTTTCCGGGCGATTTCAACCAGCTTTTTGCCGATCAGGGGACGGGCCATGGAGGTGCCGAGCAGATAGGCATTTTCATAGGTGGCATCTGCCTGCACGCAGGGCGCGATGTATTCGTCGCAGAATTCATCCACCACATCGAGTATATAGAGCTTCTCGGCGCCGGAGAGCTTCGCGCGCTCCTCCAGACCGTCCAGTTCATTGCCCTGGCCCAGGTCGATGCAGCAGCAGATGACTTCGTAATCATAGTTTTCCTTCAGCCATGGGATGATAGCCGTTGTATCAAGACCGCCGGAATAAGCGAGAACAACTTTTTCTTTCATAAATAATCTCCTCCGTTTGATTTCGGGTACCGCAGGGAATGACATTAAGAACTGTCCTGCGCAAAAATCCGGCTGCCGGCTGCGGCAATGCGGCTGTCAGGCAAAAGCGGCGTCCGGCGCCTCTTCTTAAAACAGCCTCAACTCCCGGACACAGGTACTATACACCATCTCGGGAGGGAATGCAAGAGAAAAATGAAAAAAACAAAAAAAAGTGCTTGCATAAATGCATCATATTGCGTATAATAACCGGCGATACGGGATATTAATATGCATATATACAGTAGATATACAGATTATGGCCGCGGACGGCTCCGCGGGCCGCGGGAGGAACGACAAATGATAAAAGTGGGAATCATCGGATCAACGGGTTATGCGGGCAACGAGCTTGTGCGGCTGCTGCTGCAGCATCCGGAGACGGAAATAATATGGTACGGCTCCAGAAGCTATACCGGAGAGCCCTATGCCTCCGTTTACGGGAATTTTTTCAGGATCGTAGATGCAGAATGCCTGGATGACGATCTTGATAAACTTGCGGAAGAGGCGGATGTGATTTTTACCGCTACGCCGCAGGGCTATTGTGCCTCCGCCGTAAGCGAGAAGATCCTGTCGGGGACGAAGGTAATCGATCTCAGCGCGGATTTCCGTATTCCGGATGTCGCCGTGTATGAGGCATGGTACGGGATCACGCATAAGAGCCCCGAATTTCTTCCGGAAGCCGTCTACGGGCTTTGCGAGCTGTACCGGGATCAGGTCCGCACCGCACGCCTGGTAGCGAATCCCGGCTGTTATCCGACCTGCTCCATCCTGGCAGTTTACCCGTTCCTGAAAGCCGGACTCATTGACCCGAAAAGCATCATCATCGATGCGAAATCAGGTACTTCGGGTGCGGGAAGAAGCGCTAAGACAGCCAATCTGTTCTGCGAGGTAAATGAGAACATCAAAGCGTACGGCGTGACAACGCACCGCCATACACCGGAAATCGAGGGCGTGCTGTCCCGGGCCGCGGGCGTGGATGCCGCGGTGACTTTTACACCGCATCTGGTGCCTATGCAGCGTGGGATTCTTGTAACGGCCTATGCTTCCCTTACAAAGGAGGTTTCGGAGGAGGAACTCCGGAAGGTGCTTCTGCAGTGCTATGAAAATGAATATTTTGTCCGTGTCCTTCCGGAAGGCATCTGCCCGGAGACCAGAAATGTGGAAGGAAGCAATTTCACGGATCTGAATTTCAGGATTGACAAGCGGACAAATCGTGTTATTATGATGGGAGCAATCGACAACCTTGTAAAAGGCGCGGCGGGACAGGCTGTACAGAATATGAATCTGATGTGCGGGCTTCCGGAGCAGACGGGGCTTCGTCAGATCCCGATGCTTCCATAAGAAGGATGCGTTCTGCGAGCCTGGTTTTGAGGCATTTACGATTCGATTGGATGATTCCGGGAGGCGGATATGGAAAAAATAAACGGAGGCGTTACCGCGCCGTCAGGTTTTTTGGCTGCCGGTGTGAATGTCGGTATTAAGAACACTGAAAAAGATGACATGGCTATGGTTTATTCCACGGTGCCTGCCAGGGCCGCGGGCGTTTTTACCACCAACCTTGTAAAAGCGGCGCCGGTCAAATGGGACCAGAAGCTGGTTCGGGAATCGCCCTTTCTGCAGGCGGTCATTATCAACAGCGGCATTGCGAATGCGGCTACCGGCGAGGAAGGAATGCGCTGCTGCATTGAAACCGCGCGTGCGGCGGGAGAAGCCCTGGGAATCCCAGAGACTGCCGTTGCCGTAGCTTCTACGGGTGTGATCGGCAAGCAGCTTCCCATGGAAAAGCTTACGGCCGGCGCGAAGGCCCTGAAAGAGACCTTGGGGACGGGCAGGGAGAAAGCCCGTGAAGCGGCGGTTGCCATCATGACGACCGATACAAAGCCCAAGGAGACTGCGCTGACCGTTACGATCGGCGGAAAGAAGGTTACGATCGGCGGAATGTGCAAGGGCTCCGGCATGATTCATCCGAACATGTGCACCATGCTCTGCTTTATTACGACGGATGCGGCCGTTTCCGGCGAGATGCTGCAGAAAGCCCTCAGCCTGAATGTGCAGGAAACCTTCAACATGATTTCCGTGGACGGGGACACATCCACCAATGACACGGTACTCGTCTTTGCCAACGGACTGGCCGGGAACCCTGAAATCATGGCCGAGGGTGAGGATTACGCCCTTTTCTGCGAAGCACTTTTATCGGTAATGCGTGAGCTTGCCCGCATGATCGCGGGCGACGGCGAGGGCTGCACCTGCCTGTTTACCGGCAGGGTTATCGGTGCGGCAGATAAGGCCCAGGCAAAAACCATTGCCCGTTCCGTGATCTGCTCCAGCCTCACAAAGGCCGCGATTTTCGGACACGACGCCAATGTCGGCAGAATTCTCTGCGCCATGGGGTATTCCGGCGCCGATTTTGATCCGGATGTGGTGGATATCACGCTGGAGAGCAGCGCGGGGAGCCTGCGCGTCGTGGAGAACGGCGTGCCGACGGACTATGATGAGGAAAAGGCCACCGAAATCCTCTCCAGGGAGGAGGTTATCGCGGTGATGGACCTGAAGGCGGGAAATGAGGAGGCCGAGGCCTGGGGCTGTGATCTGACCTATGACTATGTCCGCATTAACGGTGACTACAGATCCTGAATCAGAAGCGTATACGGGAACCCGCTTTTAAACAGTCCATGGGGGGAAAAAACATGAATCCGGACCAGAAAATAATGGAGAAGGCCGCGACGCTGATTGAAGCGCTGCCGTATATACAGCGCTTCAACAGGAAGATCATCGTGGTGAAATACGGCGGCAGCGCCATGACGGACGAAGAACTGAAGAAAAA
>CAMOSC010000233.1 GCA_946624325.1 uncultured Clostridia bacterium | reverse complement strand
CGCCACGATGCAGGCGTACTGGACGTTCAGCTTGTTCAGCTGGCCGTTTCCAAGCATCAGCGTGGTCTCCGTCATATCGGAGGACATGGCCGTAAAGACAAGCTTTCTCAGAACCATCTGGATGACCTGCTTGCTCTGATCCTGAATATAGAGCAGGCAGTCGAAATAGCTGTTCCAGGTGTTTACGATTCCGAAAAGCCCAAAGGTCGCATAGAGCGCCTTGGAGAGCGGCACGTAAATTTTCAGAAGGATCTGCAGCTCGCCGGCTCCGTCAATCTTTGCAGCCTCGCGGATCTCCATGGAGATGCCCTTGAAGAAGGCCCGGTAGACGAAGACATTATAGGCGGACAGGCAGCCCGGCAGGATCAGCGCCCACCAGCTGTTTTTCATTTTCAGCGTGTTGATGATCAGCAGGTAGGTCGGGATGATTCCGCCCGAGAAGAACATGGTGATCAGCAGGAGCACGGAATAGAGCTTTCTGAATACGAAATCCGGGACCATCATGACATAAGCCATGAGCGTCGTCACGGTCAGGCTGCAGAGCACGGAGCCGATACAGACAATCACCGTATTGCGGTAGCAGGTCCAGATGTTTCCCTCCTGGAAAAGCATCCTGTAGCCCAGCGTATTAAAGCCCTTCGGGAACCAGCTGACCTGGCCCGTGGAAATATAGGTGTTGCTTGAGAATGAAACCGCTATGACGTTGAGGAAGGGATACGCGAAAATAATGGATGCTATGATAAAGAAGATCCAGAGCGCGACATCAACGGCACGGCTTCCGATATAGATCTTATTGCTGACTTTCTTCTGACTTGCCATTGTTTTCACCTCCCCTTACCACAGACTGTCTTCCGGATTGATGCGGCGCACAACCATGTTCGTCGAGTAAACCAGAATAAAGCTGATGACGGATGCAAACAGGTTGACAGCCGTTGCGTATTCGAAGTTTCCGGAGCCGATTCCCTCATGGTAAACAAAGGTGGCAATAACCTCCAGCTTGGAAGTGTTCGTCTGGTTCTGCATCAGAAGGATCTTGGTGAAATCCGCGTTCATGACACTTCCGGCGTTCATGATGAGGATAACCGTGGTGGTCGGCTTGATGGCAGGCCATGCGATATGGCGGATCTTCTGCAGGCGGTTTGCGCCGTCCAGGTTTGCGACATCATAAAGGGATGTGTCCACATTGGAGAGTGCGGACAGATAGATGATGGATCCCCACCCGACCCCCTGCCAGATGGCCGATCCGATATATTCCAGCAGGAAGTACGTATCTCCATTGTTCATGTTCACGCGCGCCAGACCGAAGAAGCTGCGGATATCGTTGAACATGCCGTCAAGAGATCCGAAGTTGTTGAGCATGGAGCAGATGACAACGATAGAGATAAAGTGCGGGATATAGGAAATGGTCTGGCTGACACGCTTGAAGAGCTTACCGCGGACCTCGTTTAACGCCAGCGCGAAGATAATCGGCATTGGGAAGGTGAAGATCAGCGTCAGCGCGCCTACGCGCAGCGTGTTCCAGATGACATATCTGCTGTTGACATTTTTGAAAAAGCGGGTAAAATTCTTGAGAACGGGGTCTTCGAAGGGGCTTCCCCAGATACCCTTTTTGGGCTTGTATTTTTTGAAAGCGATCAGAATGCCGTACATGGGGACATATCTGAAGAGTATGAGAAGTGCAAGAGGAATCAGCGACATGAGAATCAGGCTGCGCTGCTGCCAGACCCTTTTGGTAAAGGAAATTTTTTTCACCGCCGGTAAACTGCCGTATTTCTTGGACATCGCTTACTCATCTCCGATCAATTATTCATGTGGGTCCGAAACAGGCTTCAAAACAACCACTGACCATATTTTATGCAATTATGACCGAGAAGGCAAGAGCTTTTTTCTGTTTTTTTATGTATTTTTTTAAGATAGACCGATTTCATAACAATATCCATAAACCGCTGAAAACTAGTCCATTACAGGATTATCATTTTTGAGCTACAATACTATAGCAAACGATCGCGTTTGCCGCGCCGGATTTGCGACGCTTACAGCGGCATATTCATTCCGAAAGGAGCAGGCAGCATGCATGGAATAACACTCACAAAGCGCCCTGCGGATTGGGAAATCGTCCAGCAGGAAAACGGCTTTGGAACCATCACCCTCGCCGGACATTTTCAGGTGCATCCGGCCGCAATTCAGGTCGGTGTAGAGAAGGTCCGTCCGCTCTGGCGCCTGATGCGGGAGGACGACAACAGCACGGTAATACCCTGGACACCGCTTGCAGCCGATATCAGGGAAGATTTCACGGGCACTTTTGAAGATACGCTGCAGATCCCGGCCGGAGGCCTGTACCGTCTGGATACCTGCCTTGAGACAAAATCCACCGTACCGGATCTAACCTGGCTTTACCGCGGCGACTGCATCCTGCATTTCGGCGCCGGCAATCTCTTTATCATAGCCGGGCAGTCCAATTCCGCAGGCTACGGACGGGATTATGCGGCAGACCCTCCGGAAATGGGCGTTCATCTCTTCCGCAACCGGAGCCGCTGGGACCTGGCCAGCCACCCTATGAATGAGAGTACCGATGCGGGGTCTCTCCCCAACGAAGAGATGGGGATTCCGGGCGTCTCGCCCTATCTCTCCTTCGGAAAATGCTTTAAGCGCCTGTCCGGCTGTCCCGTGGGCCTGATCCAGGTATCCATGGGCGGTTCACCCATGTCCCGCTGGCTCCCGGAAAGCGGCGATCTGTACGCAAACATGCTGGATAAAATCATTCTGACGGGCAGGAAATATGCGGGCGTCCTCTGGTACCAGGGATGTTCGGACTGTTCTCCCGCAGATGCCCCGCTCTATCTGGAGCGCTTCACCCACATGGCAGAGGAGCTCCGGCGCTTCCTGGGATACGATATTCCCTTTTTCACATTCCAGCTCAACCGCTTTCTGGATGCCAAGGAAAACCATGAGTGGGGGCAGGTCCGCGAAGCCCAGCGTCTGGCGGCCTTAAACCTGCCGGGGGTTACCGTGCTGCCCACCACAAACTGCGCCATGTCCGACGGAATTCACAACAGCGCGCACGCGAACATGATGCTTGGGGAGAAGCTTGCCAGACAGGCCGCCCATTACCTGCTGGGGAGCCCCGCCTTTGAAGCGCCTTCCATTGATTCCGTCCGGCTTCAGGAGGACGGGAGACTGTGCCTGAGTTTCCGCAATATGGCGCTCGGTTTTGTACTCTCCTCCACGGATCCGGCGCAGAGCGGCTTTACGCTGGAGGATTCCGGGGGTGTAATTCCCCTTACCGCGTTAAAAGCCGCAAGGGAGGATCTTAATCACATTTATCTCACGCCTGCGCGTGCCCCGAAGGACAAAGCGGTGCTCTCCTTTGCCTGGGAGGCCGATCCCACCCGTTTTCCCGCAACGGATGAGGTAACCTTTCTGCCGCCGCTGTCCTTCTACCGTTTTCCGGTGACAATATGAAGAACCGTTGCGAATATACCCTGCTAAAAAAGTCCGGGCAGCTGAAATGGAGGAAATATGTCTGATACAACCAAAAAGACTCCGGACTGGAGTCGTGTGATGCATGATGTACCCGAATGGTTCAGAGATGCCAAATTCGGGCTGTTTTTCCACTGGGGTCCCTACTCCGTACCCGGGTATCAGAACGAATGGTATTCCCGGAATATGTATGCCAAGGGCCTTCCGCAGAATATCTACCATGAAAAAACCTACGGCTCCCTGCACGATTTCGGCTACAAGGATTTCATCCCCATGTTTAAGGCCGAGAAGTTCGACGCGGACGCCTGGGCGGACCTGGTTGTAAAATCCGGCGCCAGATACGCCGGACCCGTCACGGAACACTGCGATAATTTTTCCCTCTGGGACAGCAAGGTCAACCCTGTTAACGCCAAAAACTGCGGTCCCTGCAGGGATATCTACGGCGAATGCGCAGAGGCTTTCCGCAAACGCGGTATAAAGCTTCTGGCCTCCTTCCATCACCAGTGGCTCTGGGGGTGGTTTATGTCCACGGACAACGAAGCGGACGTCTATGACCCGGCCAATGAAGTGTACTACGGTCCCGCACTGCCCCTGGAGACCAACCGATATCACCCCTACCGCTATCCTGACGACGCCTTCAACCGCATCTGGCGTGACAAGGTTCTGGAGGTGATTGAAAAATACAGCCCTGACGTTATTTACTTTGACGGCCGCGCGTTCATTATCGGCGAGGAATACCGCTTTGATATCGCGGACTATTATTACAACAAAACCGGGCATGCGGACGGCGTTATTACCTACAAGCAGGAGGATTTCCCGAAGGGCATCGGCGTGTTTTACATGGAACGAGGACACACGGCCGACAGCAAACCTTTCGTCTGGCAGTGCGATGACCGTCTGGAGG
>CAMOSC010000232.1 GCA_946624325.1 uncultured Clostridia bacterium | reverse complement strand
GACAGATCGCAGCGCGAAAAGCGTGCGCTGCGATTGTCGCGGCGTTCGCCGTATGATAGAAAATGCCGACAGATCGCAGCGCGAAAAGCGTGCGCTGCGATTGTCGCGGCATTCGCCGTATGGTAGAAAACGTCATCACTGTCCCGGGTAAGCTAAAGAACAGCTTACCCGGGACAGTGATGACGTTTTCTACCGCATGGCTCATTGCTTCGCGCAAAAAAATATCCGCCCCGGAAGATGCCGGAACGGATATCTATTGACCATTTGGAATCTGTCCCAGAACAGATTGCAGCGATTTAGGGCTCCAGAATTTCCCGCAGCGCCTGAACGAGCCGCCGGTTTTCCTCCATGGTCCTGACGGCAACACGGAGAAACTGTCTGTCGCCGGAATGCATTTTCGGGGTAAGGTCCTTTACAAAAATGTTGTACGCGGAGAGAAGCTTCTTTGTAATCTCACGTGAGGAAATTCCGCCTTTAAGCTCCAGCATGATGTAATTGGCCTGTGAAGGATATACCGTCAGGCTGCAGAGGGAACGAAGCATTTCCGAAAATTCATCCCGTGCGTCTGCGAGCTGCTGTAAGGAAGACTGGTAAGACTTTTTGTATTTTTCGGCGATCTGCAGGTAAAATTCCCCAAAAGAGTTGATATTCCAGATAGCCACATCCTTTTTCAGCCTGTCTATCAGCGCGTTGTCTCCCGATGCCAGGATACCCAGCCGGACTCCAGGTACGCCGAAGGACTTGGAAATACTCTTGACGATTACGATGTCGGGATAGGCGGCCAGAATATCCTCCGTGAGCAGGGAAGGATTCTCTTCTTTGGCAAAATCGATAAAGGACTCATCATATATCAGGCGGATATGCTCCCCGGCGCACCATTCAGCAAGCTCAAGAACAGAGGCCCTGGGCAGGTAATGACCGGTTGGATTATCCGGATTAATGAGGATTAACGTACGCACCGCACCGCCGCCGAAAGCTTTTTTCAGGTCTTCGACGGTGTAGGAGAAATCTTCCGTTTCGGGAACAAAAACAACGCTTCGCTCTTTCGGGAAACGATTCGGATACTCCTCAAAGGTCGGACGGATAAAACCGGCTTTTCCGTCGACTCCCTCCATGAGGGCCTTGATGAGTTCGGCTGCCCCGTTTCCCACCACCACGTGATTTGCCCGAAGGCCGAAATTCTTGGCGGCAAGCAGAGAATTCACCTGCATGCCGGAAGGATACTGCGTGAGGAGGGTTTCAAAGTTGGCCTTCATCTCATCCTTCAGCTTTTGGGGAGGATAGAACGGATTTACAAGATAGCAGAAATCCACCATCCCGGGATACCGCCAGTAACCGCCATACCGTCTCTGGATACGGGACAGAAACTCATCATCGTTTTCCGCAAAGATGGACTCTGCAATATCCAGGTCCTGGATATCATCAATCTCATACCATTTTTCCCCCGAAAGCCTGCGTGCCCGGATACCCGGGTCATCCAGCATGGCGATGACCCGAAGAACCTGTTCATAATATTCGTTATTGCCAAGCGCCATGGTGTAGGCATGCAGAAACGGAACATATTTGCTGACGGAAAACTCTTTGCTGAATTTATAGATGTTTACTGTTTTATAGTACTGCGGAATGTGCTCGAACACAAAATTCTTCCCGGGGACAAAGGAGCGGATCTCATCTTCTGGCCCGATCGTCACCACGGTTCCGTCCATCCAGCTCTCATATTTGTCCACCAGCACAAGCGTGTCACGGGGATCTTCCGCAAGGCCCCTGAGAACGCCTTCCTCGAAAATCAGGTCCGATTCGAGAAGAAGGGTGTCGTCCTCAGTCAGATAATCGCTGGCAAGGGCCAGTGAATAGATATTGTTGGTACGGTCATAAATGGGATTGTCCACGTAAATGACAGGTGTGGTGATGCCGGGTATACTGTCGATAAACTCCATCAGCTTTTCGCCGCGGTAGCCCACGACAATTATGATTCTTGAAAGGTGCAGATCCTCAAGCTGCCCGAGCGCACGCTCGATCAGTGAAACACCGTTCACCCTGACCATGCATTTTGTGTTATCGGCAGTCAGCTCCTTCAGCCGCTTGCCCATTCCTGCCGCCAGAATAATTGCCTGCATGCAGTCCTCCTATTCTCCGGTTGCGTAGATAATCGAGCGAAGATGGTCGATTGTGTAAGGCATAACCGGAACCAGAATCTCATTGATGGAATTGTAATAATTATCAAACGGTACCCGGACCTCCTCAATGGAATATCCGAGAAGCGAGGGAATCCGCGAGAGAAGCCAGAGAACCCTTCCTTCATCCAGATTGTGCGTAATCATCGGGAGAAAACGGTCTATCAGCGCGGTAATGGTGCCGATGTCCATGCTTCTGGCCTTCTGAATGATGGCAAGCAGGACCTCCCGCTGCCTGGAAGTACGCTCATAATCCGAACCGGTTTTGCGCACCCTTGAGTATGAGACAGCCTGAAGACCGTTCACGTGGGTCAGGGATCCGTCCGTCGTACCGGTAAGATAGAAGGGAGTCGGATCCTGCCCTCTGGGTGAGGCAATCCAGTAGATATGCTCATTGGCAAATTTAGCCTCGGAAGGGTTGATTTCGAGATCCAGGCCGCCGAGAATATCGATAATCTGCTCCATACTGGAAAAATCCGCCGTCGCGTAATTGTCGATCTTCACGCCGTAATTAGCCGAAAGGGTTTCCACGAGCTTTACACCCGCACCGTAGGCATGCGCCGAATTGAGCTTCTGTACGCCATATCCCTCCATATAGGCATACAGATCTCTCATGAAGGAAGTTAGGTAAACCGTTCTGGTGGAATCATTGATCGTGACAAGAATCATGGCATCGGAGTTGCCGTACCAGCTGTTGTCCCTGCGGTCGGAACCGATGAGCAGGAGGTTGTAGGTGTCCTCTGCGGCGTCCGGCATCGCATCCGCATTCTCCGCCATGCTGTCAATCGCGGCAATCAGTTCATACTCTTCCCTGGATTCAAGCGGGATCTCCTCCGCCTCGCTTTCCATTGCCCCCTGTTCAAGAGCTTTCTCACGGAAATTGTAATCGATCGCGACTTCGTGATCCGGTACATAATTGGTTTTCTGGTGAATATACCGGAAAACGACATATCCTGTCGCGCCGAGCGCTGCGAGAATAACGAGAATAATGCCGATTACCGCAAGAACAACGACGGGGCCTCCGCCCCGGTGCTTCCTTCTAGTGCTGCTCACAAAACAGTCCCCCGATTCTTCAACGGTGAAAACACCGTGATGATTAAAATGAAGGGCAGGAGGGCGTATCGGCCTGAAGAACTGCCTAACCCCCGCAAATGAAACAACCCCTTCATACTGCCTGTCCCGCACAACAAAAAACCCGTCAGGAAACAGGCATTATGGCTTGAAGATACCATAAAACCCGCGGCATGTCAAGGAAAAGCATGCAAATGGCCTTCTTGCATTCAATGGTTAAACATGATATACTGTTTTACGGTAACTGTTCGGAGCCAGGCGCAAATCCGTGTCAGATCATGGATCCAGCTGGCTGAAATCCATGATTTCTTACGGGTTAGCATCTGGCGAGCACGCCGCTGTTCCGGAAATGGCTTTTTTGAATTTCCGGAGTCCGGTTCCGAACGGTTATTTTTTATGTATATGGTTACTGTTCAGAGCCAGGCGCAAATCTGTGCGAAATCATGGATTCAGCTGGCTGAAATTCATGATTTCACACAGATTTGCATCTGGCGAGCACGCCACAACTCCAGAAATGGCGCTTTTTGCCATTTCTGGAGTCTGGCTCTGAGCAGTAACCATATTTAAAATGTCTGCGGGCCCGGGAGGCTGTACCGTAAAAACAGGGAGGTTTGAGTGTATTATGAACCGTCTTCAGCAGATCAAGGATAACATGGAAAAGGTCATTATCGGAAAATCCGCGGTGATCGATCTGATTCTTACTTCATTTATTGCCGGCGGACATATTCTCCTGGAAGATGTGCCCGGTACGGGAAAAACCGTCATGGCAAAATCACTCGCCAGAAGCTGTGACGCGGCCTTTTCGCGAATCCAGTTCACGCCGGATCTTCTTCCTTCCGACGTGACGGGCCTGAATTTTTACAACCAGAAGGAGGGCGAATTTGTCTTCAAGGCCGGACCCGTCTTCTGCAATATCCTGCTGGCTGACGAGATTAACCGCGCGACGCCGAGAACCCAGTCCGCGCTTCTGGAGTGCATGGAGGAACGGCAGGTAACCATCGACGGCGTAACACGGAAGCTGGAGGACCCGTTCCTTGTCATTGCCACTCAGAATCCCGTGGAAACAACCGGCACCTTCCCGCTTCCGGAAGCCCAGCTGGACCGCTTTTTCATGCAGCTTTCCATGGGATTTCCGACTCCC
>CAMOSC010000231.1 GCA_946624325.1 uncultured Clostridia bacterium | reverse complement strand
TATCTACGGTTTCGTTACCGGCCTGCTGCTGATTTTCGTGGCGCCGGGCATGTTTATGAATTTCCTGAAGTAAAAGCGTAGGAGGCTGAAAAATGCAGGAGCTGGTAACACTTGTACCCTGGACCTTTGTGGCGCAGATCCTGAACCTGTTTCTCCAGGTGTATCTGATCAAACGCTTCCTGTTCAAACCGGTTATGGCAGTCATTGAAAAGCGCAGGCAGCTTGCGGACAGCCAGCTGACCGAAGCCGAGGAGGCCAACCGCCAGGCACTGCAGATGAAAGCGGATTATGAGAAAAATCTCTCCGAGGCCAATGCCGATGCAAGGGAAATTCTCCAGAATGCCAGACATCAGGCCGAACTGCAGGGTGAGGCAATCGTAAAGGACGCCAAGGAACAGGCAGCGGAGCTGAAACAGAAGGCGGATGCGGATATTGCCCGGGAAAAGGTGCGTGTCTTCAATGAGATGAAGGATGAGATCGGCGACATCGCCATGGAGATTGCCGGCAAGGTAATCGGCCGGGAGGGCGACGAGGAAGATCACAAGAAGCTTATCGAGGACGTCATCAGCCAGATCGGCTGAAATGCTTTGCCCTGACAGCCGGAAACGAACCGGACGGCGTTTTATTGCCCGTTTAAAACGGGAAAAACTGCCGGCAGCAGATAAAGAGGAACGATATGACACAGACTGCTAGAATATACGGGGACAGCCTGTATGAACTGGCGGCGGAGGAATCCCTTTCCGAAACCATACTGGAAGAGGGAAATGCCGTCAGGCAGCTCCTGAAGGATAATCCCGATTACCTGAGGCTTCTTGCGGAGCCCTCCGTTCCGAAGCAGGAGCGGCTGGGACTTCTGGATCAGGCTTTCGCGGGAAGTGTATCAGGCTATCTTCTGAATTTCCTGAAAATCCTGTGCGAGAACCATATACTCGCGGAGTTTGCGGGGTGCATGGAGGAATTCAGGCAGCGGTATAACAGGGATCACGGGATTGCGCAGGCGGTTGTGACGAGCGCCGTAGCGCTTTCCGACGCGCAGGCTGCCGCACTCAAGGCAAAGCTGGAATCCGTATCGGGAAAGCATATTGAGCTGACGCAGATCGTAAAGCCCTCCGTTATGGGCGGCCTCAGGGTGGAGCTCGAAGGCCGGCTTATGGACGGTACGCTTTCCGGAAAACTGGCGGGACTGCAGCGCAGGCTGAAGACAACGGTCAGCATTCCGGCGGAGGAAGCGCCGTAAGGAAAAGAGCTTCCAGAATCACGTGTCCCCTTTCTTCCCGGAAGCGGACCCAAAGACCATATGATTACTATTCAACAAAGGACGGGCGGAAGCTATGAATTTAAAACCGGAAGAGATCTCCAGAGTCATCCGCAATCAGATAAAATATTATGAGACAACCCTGACGCAGGATGAAACGGGTACTATCCTGATGGTCGGAGACGGAATTGCCCGCGCGGGCGGCCTGACCAACTGCATGTCCGGGGAATTGCTGGAATTTGAGAACGGCAGCTACGGGATGGCCCAGAATCTCGAGGAGAACAGTGTCTCCATTGTCCTTTTCAGCGACGATGAAGGCGTGAACGAAGGTCAGAAGGTGAAGAGAACCGGAAGGGTCGTCTCTGTCCCGGTAGGGGAGCAGCTGATCGGCCGCGTTGTCAATGCCCTCGGACAGCCAATCGACGGAAAAGGGCCGGTGCTGACCTCTGAATACCGTGCGGTGGAGAGTCCGGCACCCGGTATCATTCAGAGAAAACCGGTTTCCGAACCGCTGCAGACCGGTATCAAGGCAATCGATTCCATGATTCCCATCGGCCGCGGCCAGCGAGAGCTGATCATCGGCGACAGGCAGACCGGCAAAACGACAATTGCCATGGATACCATCATGAACCAGAAAGGCCAGAACGTCATCTGTATCTATGTGGCTATCGGCCAGAAGCGTTCTTCCGTGGCATCCCTGGTGGCAAGGCTTGAGCAGAGCGGCGCCATGGATTACACGTTCGTAGTGGCTGCAACGGCCTCCGAAGCCGATGCCTTAAAGTACATTGCGCCGTATGCGGGCTGTGCCATGGGCGAGTATTTTATGAACCAGGGAAAGCACGTGCTGATTATCTATGATGATCTCAGCAAGCATGCGGTTGCATACCGCGCAATATCCCTGCTGATCCGTCGTCCCCCGGGCCGCGAGGCTTATCCGGGTGATGTCTTCTATCTGCATTCAAGGCTTCTGGAGCGCGCCGCAAAGCTCAGTGATGAGAAGGGTGGAGGTTCCATGACGGCGCTGCCGATCATCGAGACCCAGGCCGGCGATGTCTCGGCCTATATCCCGACGAATGTCATCTCCATCACCGATGGTCAGATTTTCCTGGAAACAGAACTCTTTTATGCTGGTATACGCCCTGCCGTAAACCCGGGTATTTCGGTTTCCCGTGTCGGCGGAAGCGCGCAGATCAAGGCCATGAAGAAGGTTTCCGGTACCCTGAAGCTGGTTTATTCCCAGTACCGCGAGCTGCAGAGCTTTGCACAGTTCGGTTCCGATCTGGATGCGGATACCAAAGCCCGTCTGGCAAAGGGCGAGCGCATTGTGGAAGTGCTGAAGCAGCCTCAGAATTCGCCGATTCCGGTAGAAAAACAGGTAGCGCTGCTCTATGCGGTGGTAAACGACCTTCTTGCGAATGTAAGTGTTTCCGATATCCGCAGCTATGAGAATGGTTTATATGCTTTCCTTGATGAAGATCCGCGGGCAGCGGAAGCCATGGACGGCATCCGCACCACGAAGGCGCTTGGGAAGGATATTGAGGAGAAGCTGAAATCGGCCATTGTGCGGTACACGGAGGAGTTCCTGCAGACCGCGAAATAAGGTAAAGGCGCCGATCTGATTGAGGCGCAAGAGAACGTTTGAGAAGGAGGGCAGAGATGGCTGCCAACATGAAAGCCGTCAAGCTTCGGATCAAAAGCATCGAGAATACCATGCAGATCACGAAGGCCATGGAGCTGGTAGCAGCGTCGAAGCTGCGCCGTGCCAAAGAGCGGGCGGAGAAAAGCAAGCCCTACTACAGTGTCCTCTACGAAGCGCTGGCGGGAATTGCTGCGTGCAATACCGATTACTCTTCACCCTATACCAAGAAGCAGGCTAGCGATGCCTGGTGCTATGTGGTAATAGCGGGAGACAGGGGATTTGCGGGCGGTTACAACAACAATCTTTTCAAATGCCTGGAGCGCGAAGCGTCCGGACGGAATATCAGCGTACTGCCCATCGGCAAGAAATCGGTTGAATACTGCAGGAGAAGGGGAATTCCGATTATTACGGAGGAGTTTGCCGAGGCGGGCTCCATTTCCGTGGCCGACTGTTTTGAGATTTCGCATCTGCTGTGCCGCGATTTCCTGGCCGGGAAGTTCGGGCATATCGCGCTCTGCTATACGGAGTTTGTGACGATGCTTTCCCAGACGCCAAAGCTTGACCATGTCCTGCCGCTGACGGACCTTTCCCTTCCGGAGGGCAAAAGCGCGGCGGATTACGGACAGATTCTGTATGAACCGGGCAGCAGCGAGGTATTCGACGTGATCGTACCCGAATATCTGGCAGGCCTGATTTACGGGGCAATGAGTGAATCCGTTGCCAGTGAGCAGGCATCGCGCCGTATGGTCATGGATGCCGCCACCAAGAATGCCGGCGAGATGATTGAGGAGCTGAACCTCTATTACAACAGGGTCCGCCAGGCAGGTATCACACAGGAAATCACGGAGATTGTCGCCGGCGCGGAAGGCGGCTGACGATCTGACGCGCTGAACAGTTACAAACCATCCATCATCTGTAAAGGAGACAGGTTTCAATATGAGCAAGGAGCATATCGGAAGGATCGTTCAGGTCATTGGTCCGGTATTGGATATACGCTTTGACGACGATGAGCTTCCCGAGCTTTTGAACGCCATAGAGATTGACAACAACGGCAGCAGGGTTGTAGCGGAGGTTGCCCAGCAGATCGGTGACAATACCGTACGCTGCGTCGCAATGAATTCAACCGACGGTCTCGTCAGGGGTACCAAGGCCCTTGACACCCAGAGCCCCATAAAGGTTCCGGTAGGAGAGGAATGCCTGGGCCGTGTATTCAATCTTCTCGGTGATCCGGTAGATGAGATGCCGGCTCCCCAGACGGCAGAGCGGTGGAGCATTCACCGTCCCGCGCCGAGTTACGAGGAACAGATCCCCGCTACGGAGATCCTCGAGACGGGCATCAAAGTCGTAGACCTGATCTGTCCCTATGCCAAGGGCGGAAAGATCGGTCTTTTCGGCGGTGCAGGTGTCGGAAAAACCGTCCTCATCATGGAGCTGATCCACAATGTGGCCACTGCCCACGGCGGCCTGTCGGTTTTTACGGGTGTCGGAGAGCGTACACGTGAAGGCAACGACCTGTACAACGAAATGACG
>CAMOSC010000230.1 GCA_946624325.1 uncultured Clostridia bacterium | reverse complement strand
CGTCCACCCGCTGATCCTTCAGAAAACCGAGGAAGGACTTGGCCATGTCGTTGCAGCCCAGGAAGGTCCTGTTCCGGCTGACCGCCACATAGCCCCGGTTGCGGCTTTTCTCCTGCAGGTCCGCCAGGACGCAGGAGATGTCATGGGCATGGGAATAATCATAATCCAGGACAATGATTATCTCCGCCACAACATAAAGCGCCGGCAGGATGGTGAAATCTGAATCAGCGATTCCCTCCAGCAGGTGCGTCACAAGGCCGATGCCCAGAGCGCTGCCGAAATAGATCAGGGACCGCCGGGAATAGGTACCGTTTCTCCGGATGCCCAGAATCAGCATGACCACCAGCCATATGAAAACAGCGCCCAGGAACACATAATGGAAAGGCTTCAGGGGGCCGTCTGTCATTTTGGTGGCATTTCCCATGGCCGTAGGGATAATCTCAATGGATTCGTAGTACATGCCCGAGTGGACGCTGAGTCCCACAATAGCCAGGTGAACCACACTGGCGCCGTAACCGGCGATTTTCATCCACGCCTGCACGGGAATGCCCATGCTGCGGAGCATCGCAAAGAGAAGCACCATCACCAGAATCGTGCTTTCCAGGTAGATGAAGCAGAACAGGACCGCCACGGCTTCCGTCGTTTCCGCCTGGGCCTTCAGCCAGTATCCCATGATGATGACAGGACACAGAAGGATGATGGACCAGAAATAGGCATCCATAGTGTGGTAGTTTTTCTGTGCCATATAGATGAAAAGGCCCGCTGAAATCAGGAGGCAAACGCCGTAAACGAGGGTAATCATGCTTTCCCACGCACCTCCCCCTGCGCCGGCCGCGGATCCTGTATCCCTGCAGGGGCCGGATCCACAACGGTCTGTTCAATTTCAAAATAAAACTCCGTTCCCTCTCCGGGGGTGCTGATTACCTCCAGCCGGGACCCCAGGTAAGACAGGATGCTGGCCGCCACCTCCAGCCCGTGGCCGTTGCTCACCGTGCCTTCAGGGCCATGATCTGCCAGACGCTTCGTATAATTCTCAAGCTCCTGCCTGGTTGCTTCCGGCAGGCCGCCGCCTGTATCCTTGACCGAGAAAAGCAGGTGCTCCCGCTCCCCGGTGTTCTTTCCGTATACTGCCAGGCGGATGCTTCCTTTCTCCGTATAATGCACGGCATTGGACAGAAGCTGTATGATCACCCGCTCCAGCCTTTTGACGTCTCCCCGCATCCGTGCGGGAATCTTCGGCGAAATATCCGTTTCCACGGTGACGGCAGAGCCTTCCGCCATGGTCAGCGCAATCTCCGAAAAGTCCGAAATCAGTTCCGCCGGGGAATACTCCTCCTCCATCTCTTCCATGGTTCCTGCCGCCAGGCGGGATGCGTCCGTACCGCCGTCCATGGTGAAGGACAGGATCCGGCCGATGCTGCGGATTTTCTTCGCCCGGGAACGTATCGCCTCCTCCCCGCTTTCTGCGATGATCCCGGCATCCAGGTCCTGAATATTCTGCAGCCAGGCCCGCATTCTGCTGGCGATCCCGGCCAGGTAGGCGTTCCGGACATTTTTTTCCCGTTCCGCCTGCTGCACCTGTTCCGCATACTTCCGGAGGGTTACCTTTTCCTCATTGATATCCTGAATGGTGAAAATCGCCTTTGTCAGCGGCTCCCCGTCCTTCCGGTCCGCGGGGAAGAAGCGGATACGCGTCCAGCCATGCTCCCGGCTGATATATTCGCAGGCCACGCTTCCGTGGACCAGACGGCTCGGCAGGGTAGCAATGTCAATGAACTCCCGTGTGATTCCCTGATAACTGTCCTCCGCATCCCTGCGGGTCATCTCCAGCAGCTGCTCCCGGGCGCCCAGCTCCTTCGGCCGGTGGCTTTCGGAGATTTCGTCCTCATGAATCGGCGTCAGCTCGTCCGTTTCCAGATTGACGTAGTAGATGATGGCATAGATGTCCGACATGCTGGCCACGCCGGACTGGCGAAGCTGATTCTCTTTCATCGCATTCCGGTAGGCGATGTCGGAGATCAGCTGTCCGCCCGCAAGGATCAGGATGAGCGCCGCCAGGACAACGACGCCGATAAACCCCGGGCCCTCCGCGAAGGACTTATGGCACCGGTATTCCACCGTATAATCCGAAAGATCCAGGGTATCGGTATAGTAGAAGATCATCCCCATGGTCAGTTCCGACCGGGGGGCCAGATTCGTTTCCCGGTCCTTTTCCGAAGGATAATAGATCAGCTGGTCCCCGGGGGACAGGGGAATCAGCAAATCCCCGTCATACAGGTATTCCAGCCGGACGTCCTCCAGGCGGTAGTTTCTCAGATCCAGGGTTTGCGTGTTTTCCTTTTCCGTGCCTGTATACTGCCGGATTTCCATCGTCCCACACCAGGCCTGGTTGACAAAGCAGTCCTGATGAATCCGGATCGTCATCGTCCAGGAGGAGATGAGATCCCCGGAATGGTTGATAAAGGTGCCGTCCACGGTGCGGCCGTTCAGGTTCACGGTTTGCCCCTTCAGGGCGAAATCCCGCTTGATCCACTGGCTGGTGGCATCGTCCCGGTTGTGGATGTCCACATAGGCCGCCTGCGCCGCATCCGCGCCTTCAACCGTATGGACACGGTTATTATAGGAAATGATATACACCGTCTGGCCCATGATGCCGGCCAGAAGGCAGACCAGCAGAACGATCAGAATCTTCCGGACTTTTTCTCTTCTTTCACGGACCATGCTTTCATCCTTTCCGTTTCTCCGGCCTGAACCTTTTCTACAGGCGCAGCGTCTCAAGCATCCATATCTTAGCAATTTCTCCGACCGCCGGAAGAATTCCTGCAAGGCGCGGAGCAGCCCGGCTTCCCTCAAAACAAACAAAATCGTGCGCGGCTCAGCCTGCACGACTGAATAGTTACCCGAATTTTTCTTTTAACGCAATACCTCGGAGGTGACTTTTCCATGGCTGAAACCCTGCGCGAATTCGTAATCCTCTGTGTTCATGCTCCGCAAAATCAGATTCGTTTTCGCATGTACCTGAAGTAATCCAGTTTCTCATTAAAAACAGCATGAATATATACAGTCTGTTCATCAGGATTTGTGAAATAAAAAACCAAATAATGCTTATATACCAGGAAGCGGTAGCCAAGCGCCTTGAGGACATAGTCTTTCGGAATGGCTCCGGATTCAGGCTGCGAGTTCAGAATACTGCAATGGGCTTCTAGCTCCATAACAAAATTCACAGCAGTATCCGAATCTTTGGACACCTCATAAATACCGAGCGCGATCTCCCGCAGATCCCCCTTGGCTGTGTCCGTCATGATGACTTGCCATTTTTTCATTCGGCTGCGCCTCGCAGTTCACTTATTATATCTGCGAACGCTTCATGAGCAGGCTGCACTCTTCCCAGTCTGACATCATCTGCTGCCTGAGCAAGGTGTGTGTAAACTGCCAGACGGCTCTTCAGGTCTTCAATAAGCTGCTGCTGCTCCATGAACTGACTGTGTTCCAGGATTACGGTATCCTCTTTTCCGTTTACTGTGATTGCAACAGGATTGTTTTTTGCCTCTGCTGAAATCTGCGCATAATGAGTCCGAAGATCTTTTGATGGTCTGATGGTGAGCCGTTGTGTCATCATGATTTCACTCCTTTCCTTGGTAGTCAAATTATATTCCATTATGACCACTAACGTCAAGAACACATAAAGCAAACAAATATTGCGGAGTTTTTTATTCACAACGAAAGTAATGCTTCCGGTCCACAGCCTGTTAAAAGAGATGTCCATCGGGGGACGATAGGGGCGGTCCTTTTCGTTCCCTCAGTCTCAATCGTTCCCCCAGTCCCCATCATTCCCAAGCTGCATCTTATCCTGGGTGACTTGGGTGGGGATACTTTACTTGACAAGTACAAAGCGTTGCTACGTCGCTGCTCTAAAATGTATAATTAAGCCGCTCTAAAATGTATTGTTATTTCGCTCTTTTTTTCATATAATGTTCTCGGATAATAAGTCAGCAAATTGGAGGGACAGAACATGGAGAAAGGAAAACTGCTTCCGGAAGGTTATATACCAAGGCTGATAGATCATGCACTGTCGGACAGGCTTGAACAAACAGGCGCTGTGGAAGTGACCGGCACCATGTGGTGCGGAAAAACCTGGACCTCTATGGCCTATGGAAACAGTATTGCACGAATCGGTCTGACCCCTGCACGGTTAGCCGCAGAAGCAGACCCGACCACAGCACTTCTCGGTGAATCACCACATGTAATAGACGAATGGCAGGATGTTCCGGCAATTTGGGATGAAGTACGTATGCGGGTGGATGAAGCCGGTGGAAAACCCGGTCAGTTTATCTTAACAGGATCTTCTCAGCCGAACAAAGAGAAAGTTCACCATAGCGGTGCAGGCAGGATCTCCAGATTGCATATGCGTACAATGTCCTTACAGGAGTCCGG
>CAMOSC010000229.1 GCA_946624325.1 uncultured Clostridia bacterium | reverse complement strand
ACTGTCCCGGGTAAGCTTAAAGAGCAGCTTCCCCGTGCCAGTGCTGTCATTTTCTCCCGCATGGCTCATTGCTTCGCGCAAAAAGAGCCTTCACAATTCGAAAGGATTGTGAAGGCTCTTTTGATTTACTGGGTTGAATAGAGTGTTCCGCGAAGTGTGCGGATCGTATAATCCATATCGGGGATCAGGATCTCGTTGACGCTGGTATAGTGGCCGTCAAACGGTACGCGGAGCTGGACCAAATCGTAGCCCATCCAGCCGGGGATCTGGGAAAGAACACTCGCCAGTCTCCCCTCATCCATATTGTGGGTGATGTACGGCAGGATGCCGGCAGCCACTCCCGGCCAGTTGCTGATGCCCATGGCACGGGCGCGGTTTAACAAGCTGCTGAGCACCTCCCTGTGTCTTGCCGTACGCTCAAAATCCGCATTTCCGATATACCGGATACGCGCATAGGCTACCGCCTGCGTGCCGTTGAGATGGGTGGTTGCGCCTGTGGGTGCCACTCCGATATATCCGCCCTCTGCGGCGTCAAGCCCAACGTCCACGCCTCCGAACATGTCGATGATAGCCGCCATGTTGTTGAAATCAACCGCAGCGTAATTATCGATGATCACGCCATAGTTGCTCTGGAGCGTGGATACTAACAGCGGGCCGCCGCTCCTCGCGTAAGCGGAATTGAGTTTCCGGACGCCTGCCCCTTCTATGTTGGCATATAAATCACGCATGAAGGATGTCATGTAAATGGTATTCTTCGAAGAGTTTACCGTAATTAACACCATGACATCGGAATTTCCGTTCCATCCCGCAAAACGGCGGTCAGAGCCGATCAGCAGAAGATTGTACGTGGATGCGGTCTGGGGCTCTTCAGCCGCCTCTTTGGCAGCCTCGGTCTCCTCCTCCGCCAGAACCTGGGCGAGGACGTTCGCAACGTTCCGGATGTACTCTTCCTCAGCCTCATCCTCCAGCGTTTCATCCGGGACATACTCTTCACCGGCTGCCTCGGCTTCCTGCTTTGCGTGCTCCTCATAGTGCACATCAACCCGGACAGCGTCATCGCGCACATAATTGCTTCTGCCGTAATAATACTTGATCAGCACCAATCCGGTGGCCGCCAGGGCGCCGAGTATCACCAGGATGATCAGAATGATCCCGATCACGGTAAACTTCGACTTCCTTCTCTTTCTTCTCTTCTTAGATGCCATTCACTCCTCCTCCCCGCCGGCCGCGGCAGGCATGATACGCTCCATATAACTCCGGTAAGCCCTCAGCAGCTCCATAAACCAGACATCAATATGAAACTCCTTCGGCACAGGCTTCGTCTCATAGATCATGGCCGTGAGACGATTCCGCGTTTCGCTTAAATCATTGGGAATGAGAATTTCATTGCTGATGGTAAAGGTTCCGTCAAAGGGAACACGCTCCTGTACCAGCTCGTAGCTGGAAACCGCCGGAATCATCAGGGCCAGCTGCATCAGGCTCACGGTTGTCAGGTTGTGATCCAGCATGCCAAGGATGTTTTCCGCAAGCCCCAGGACTGCCCCCGCATCGCTTTTATCCAGATGGTTGTACAGATAGGACAGGATCCTGCGCTGCCGCTCCGTCCGCTCAAAATCCGCGTTTCCGACATAGCGGATCCTGGAATAGGCCACAGCCTGCGCTCCGTTTAAGTGTACCGGACCGGCCTGGGTCCCCACGATATCGGCTTCCGCCTGGGTCAGTTCAAGATCTACGCCGCCCAGGGAATCAATAATCCGGGCAGTGGTATCAAAGTCGGAAGCTACATAATTGTCCACGCGTACCCCGTAATTAGCCCCGAGCGTTTCGATCAGAAGCTTTGCTCCGCCGATCGCATAGGCGGAATTGAGCTTCCGCACGCCCGTCCCGGGAATGTCCGCATAGAGATCCCGCATAAAAGAAACCATGAATATTTTCCGCATATCATGATTGATTGTGATCAGGATCATGGTGTCGGAATTTCCGTTCCAGCTTCCGTCTCTCCTGTCAGACCCGATCAGAAGGATGCTGTAATTTCCGGAAAGTCTCGGTCCCGCGCCCTCCGCGCGCCAGGGAAAACAAAGAGAACCGATTATCACACACAATATCAGAACCGCCGAAAGGCCGTGCAGCCTGCCCCGCCCCGCATAGAAACGTTTCCGTCCTCTGCTTCTGAATATCCAGTTCATTTGCCCAATGTTCCTTTCCTGTCCCGTATTCGGATATCCCGTTCATATTTTCAGGCGGAATCCCGTAAAGCAGACGCCTTCCCTGCTTCAGACGGACAGTATGAAGATTGTAGCACATCCCGGAAAAAAAGGCAAGCATCCGCCGCATTCATGCGTATCAGTTTCTTACGGCCTTACATTCGGAATGCCCGGAAGCCGCTTTGTCAGCTCTTCCATCAGGATTTTGGCCTCCCGCGTTCCCGGCAGCTGAATCTGGGCAACCTCGCCCTCACTGCCGCATACGACAAGGTGTTCAACGGCCATCTCGCCCTTTCCGCAGCAGACCTTCATGGGCACCAGCAGTACTCTCCTGAAAAAACGGGTGATTTCCCCGTAAGCAATGGAAAATGTTTTAAAACCGGCGCGAAAGAACAGGTGCGCCTCGCCGATGCGGGCAGCGCCGAACGCACGTGCAGACCTGTACTCCTCGGTCAGATCCTCTTGGACCGCCTGTTTGCTGATTCCATTCCAAAAACGCATAGTATTAATCTCCTCTTCTCAGCATATCCGGTTCCTGCAATCGGATGGGCGGGAAAACCATCCGCCCACCCGATTCCGCGGGCGGACATTCGCAGCCTCCGGCTTCTCATATCCTACACCCAGCAGATGTGGAAGCTCGCAAGCGGCTTCCATGCCTGCCAGGTTCCTGCACAAAAGAATGCGCTGCAGGGAGTCCGCAGCGCATTCTCTGTTTGTCCGGGTATGAAACCCGGCAGGTTTAAGCTGTCCGACAGACCTCAAGGGGCAGCCCCTAACGGAAAATATCGGTCCGCAGCTTACTTTTTCTGCCTGGAAAGGGTCTGGAAAGCCTCAATCACAAGGATAACCGCCAGCACGATCAGCAGAACGCCAAAGAAGACCTGTGCATAGGGACCCCAGTCAGCTCCGCCGGCTGCGATAGCCTTGATCTGCTTGATAACGGTCTGGATCAGAGAGGTGATGGTAACAATGGTCATGAAGCACATCGGGAAGAAGAACATCTTGTTGTTCTTTCCGACGTCACCCAGCCATGCGCAGACGGCAATGAGGCCAAGGGCGGCCAGCAGCTGGTTGGCAGCGCCGAACAGCGGCCAGATCTTGCTGTATCCGGTCATACCAAGGGCTACGCCGAGGACAACCGTGATAATTGTTGCAACATAGGGGTTGGCGAGAATCTTTCTGATTCCCCTGGCATCCTGGTAGGTCTCACCGGTCTTCAGCCAGAATTCCTGGAACATATATCTCGCAAGACGGGTTGCGGTATCCAGGGAGGTCAGGCAGAATACGGAAACGGCAAGGATCAGCATCTGGTACATAACGTTCTGGACGCCCTCGCCTGCGAAGGTTCCGATCATGCCGGAAATACCCTTTGCGAAAACGGCGGTCGGAGCGGTGAAGCCGGGCTCGGCGTTCTTTGCCTGCTCCCATACAAAGCCGACGGCGCAGAGAGAAAGAATGGCAACGATACATTCAATCAGCATAGCGCCATAGCCGATGGGCTTCGCATCCTTTTCCTTGTCGATCTGCTTTGCGGTGGTACCGGAAGAAACCAGGGAATGGAAACCGGAGATAGCACCGCAGGCGATGGTCACGAACAGGGTCGGGAACAGGAAGCCGGATCCGGCAGCATGAACGCCCTGTCCCTGTACGCTGAAGCCGTTGAACATGGGGATATCCACGGAGCCCTTTCCGCTGATTGTGCAGCCGATCACACCGATGATGGCTACTGCAATCATGAAGTAAAGCAGGAAGGAAGACAGATAATCACGCGGCTGAAGAAGAATCCAGACCGGGGTGACGGAAGCCACAAGAATATATCCGCCGAGGATCCACATCCAGGTATTGTAGGAAAGGGAAATCGGATGCCACAGCAGGCCGATTACCACGATCAGAACGATACCGGCAACGCCGATAATGGAAGCGATCTTGATCGGTACATTTTTGCGGTATACGGCGATACCGAAAACGATAGCCAGAACGATGAACAGTACGGAGATCATCGCGGTGGCAAGGTTTGCGGAAAGGGCCTCGCCCTCAATGGCCGCACCGGCGGATGTCGTGTTTCCGAAAGTACCCGCAACGATGGAGGCAAAAGCCGCCACAACCAGGAGCAGGGTCAGGAAAGCGAAAACCAGGAACAGCTTCTTTGCCCTTGCGCCCATAGTGGATCCGATAACCTCACCGATGGACTGTCCCTTATGACGAATGGAAGCAAACAGCGCGCCAAAATCATGAACGCCGCCGAAGAAGATACCGCCGAGCAGTACCCAGAGGGTAACAGGCAGCCATCCGAACAGGGATGCCTGGATCGGTCCGTTGATGGGGCCTGCGCCGGCGATGGACGCGAAATG
>CAMOSC010000228.1 GCA_946624325.1 uncultured Clostridia bacterium | reverse complement strand
ATGATATCCACCGGGGCAAATGTCCAGCCATTCACCTCAATGGTCTCGCGGTGCTGCTCCGTGGTATAGCGGTCACCCATGTAGTAGGTATTCGTCTCCACAATTGACGCATCCGGCAGGCGCTTACAAAAAAGCTCCTTCACCCAGGGCCTGGGGATGATGTTGGGGCCGTTTTTCTCGCCGGTGTGAAGCTTGACGGCAACCTTTCCCGTCAGATGCTCGCTGACTTTATCGTAAATTTTTATCAGGCCGGCAGCCGAAAGGTCCCTGCTAAAATAGACGATCGATTCATTCCCTTTACGCTCCTCATACGGGACGAAGCGCTCTCCGCCCTTTCCGGGCAGTATTTTCTTTGCCATATGTGATCTCCTTTCTTCTTACTGCTTTTCGAGATGATGCCCGACAGCTGTTCAAATCCACAGTCTCTTCCGCTTCACTTCATCACTCCATTCCGGGCAGTACCTCGCCAAAGTCCATATCCGGTCCGTAATAGAAGGACGGGTACCCTGTCTGATTGTAGCAGTTGTTCTGCCATGCGATGGAACTGCGGTACTGGAGGTCATGCATCAGGGTGAAGAGTTTGTGATGCGTCACCTCATCGCTGATATATAAACGGATGGCAGAATCATCCGCCAGGCGCAGCAGCAGGTTTTCCCGGAAATCCCCGAGGACGTCCGCGACAAGGCAGGGATTGCCCTTTGTGTAGTTATTGGTCAGCGTGCCCTCCGGATCTAACAGTACTCCGTGCACCGGATCATTGACCACGCCGCGGCCTCCGGGCTGCATATCCGCAAAATCCGTCACCTGGGTGGTCAGATCCGCGGCAAAACGGATCCCCTGGTTGGTTCCCGGTGCCTTCACGGGCAGGATATTTCCATGGCAGTCATAGACGATGTTGTCGCACCAGACCTGCCAGCCGCGCACCTCCGGGCAGATTTTTCCGATCATGCAGCGTCCGAGATCCTCCTCGGCGTATTCACCGAAGAACACCTCTCCCGTGGCCGCGTCCCTCAGGGCATAGCCGTAGGGAGCCGCTTTGGCGCCTTCAAACACATTGAAGATCTGGAAGCCCGGATAATCCGGATCGATCTTTGCCACATGGAAGGAATCGCCATGGCCGAGCTTTGCACGCCTTCCGTCGGGCAGATTCCCGTAGCTGGAATACAGCAGGGAGCCGTCGTCGTCGATCACCGCCGCCCCGTAGACAATCTCCTGCTTTCCGTCCCCGTCCACGTCGGCTGTTGAAAGGCTGTGGTTGCCCTGGCCGGCGAAGCTCCCGTAGACGGGATCCCGTCCCTCGTTCTCATGCGGATTGTCATCAAAGGGATTGCGCATCACGGGGAAGCCGGAATCCACGAAGAATGTTTTCTCAAAGCGGTTTTCAAAGAAGCTGTACACCGCAATGGTTGCCCTGGTATAGTAGCCCCGGCTCATAATGAGGTACGGGCGCTCCCCGTCCAGATAGGCCGCCCCGGCAAGGAAGCGGTCCACCCGGTTGCATGGCTCAATGCGCTTCATGGAATAATCGCCCCACATCAGGCCGTCGTCCAGCCTCGGGAAGGGATAGGGAATGGTCTGAAGCTCACGGCCATCGCCGGAAAACATGGTCAGGTATTCCGGCCCCTTGAAGATGAAGCCCTCAAAATTCGTCAGATCATTCCTGGGGCTGCGGGACGGAGCCCAGGTATGGATGAAGTAATCCGCGAGGGCTTCCGCACAGTCGCGGTTTTCCTTCTCCTTTACGGACTCCGCACAGCTGCGGTTTTCTTTCTCCCTTTGGGCTTTTGCTTCATGGCCGCTGCTCTCGGAGCATCCGGACGCCCTTCCGCCGGCCTCCGCCCCATCCGCCGGACAGGACAAACGGTTCGCCGCAAGAACCTCCTCCATGCTGACCCCGAAGCACGCCTCCGGCCGTTTCGGCCAGTTTCCGTTTACCACCTCGGGATGCTCCTCCCAGTTCAGGAAGGTCTGCACAAGATTCTCCCGGTAATCCGCCGCGCTGCAGACATAGTTGTCCGCGTGGGAAAAGCCCGCCTTCAGATCCTCCGCAGGCATGGTAATATACGCTTCGCTCTCCACCGAGCCGTCCGGGTTGAAGCGGGTCATCTTCGTGCCCGGCGCGGTTTTCACCGCCATCTCCGCCTTCCCGTCCAGGTTGAAATCCATCACGATAAACTGGGTATAATGAGCTCCGGCCCGGATATTCGGGCCCATGTCCAGGCGCCATAACAGCCGGCCGTCCAGCTTATAGCAGTCGATGATGCAGCGCCCCGTATACCCCTTCTGGGAGACATCCTTGGAGTTGGAGGGATCCCACTTCAGGAAATATTCATATTCCCCGTCTCCGTCCACGTCGCCCACGCTCATATCGTTGGCATGGTACTCAAAGGCTTCCCCGGCGGGTGTGACGCCCCCTTCCGGACGCTTCAGCGGAATATCCAGGAAATTGCTGCCGCTCCTCCAGGCCTTCACGGGCGCGCAGGGCTGCTCCTCCACGCCGTCAAAGATCTTTGCCACGGCATAGGAATCCTCCATGGTTCCGTCCTGATCCAGATAGTTTGTGCTGTCGGCAACCCGTGCAATACGCGCACCGTTTTTATATACCGCAAAATCCGCCCCGGTCATCCCGCTTTCATTCCATCCGGTCACCTCGGGCAGCAGAAGCCGCCAGGAAAGAAAGATGCCGTCATTCCTGTGTACCGCCGCAAGCCCCCTGCCGAGCTTTTCAAGCCGCGGGGAAAAATGCTTTACCACGGGGGATTTCACCGTATCCGACGAGGCAAAGGGCTGCTGCGCGCCTTTCAGAAATGCCTTTACCCGGAAATAAAGGGGCCTGTGCGTGCTCTTATGAACGGTCACCGTGCAGTCCCCCGT
Source organism: uncultured Clostridia bacterium (assembly GCA_946624325.1). Lineage (GTDB taxonomy): Bacteria > Bacillota > Clostridia > Lachnospirales > Lachnospiraceae > Anthropogastromicrobium. The sequence continues at coordinate 1,705 of CAMOSC010000228.1, read as the reverse complement.
CTCCTTAAGCGTCAGGAAACGCATGCCCGGATGATCGGCGTCCGCCCATTCCACGCGGTAAACATCCGCGCCTTCCACGGATTCCCAGGCAAGGACCAGGCGATCCTCCAGCGCTTCTTTGATTGTCGCTTTAATCGTACTCATTCTCTGTATTCTCCCTCATATCCCTGCCGGGGCTGCCCAGGGTCAGCACATCCTTACCGTAACGGTTCTCAACGGCCTGCAGCATGGCGTCCAGACGCTCCTGTCTGGCCTTGCGGGCAGCGCGGTTTTGCTCCTCCTGCCGAATTTTTCTCTCTTCCGCCCTGGCTGACGCCTGATCCTTCTGCCAGCCGAACAGATCCAGCTGACGGTAGTCACAGTCCTCCAGGCCGGAGGCTCCCACGCCAAGCAGGCGGATTCCGGCTCCACTCGCAAACAGCCCGTCTTCCCCCTCCAGCATGGCCATGAGCAGCCTTCTGGAGGTCTCATAGATGACTGCCGCATCATCCGTGGACAGGGTGAGCGTCTGCTGCCTCGAGTGCCGCCTGAAATCAGAGGTTTTCACCTGTACACCGATGGTGAAGGCCCGTACCCGGTCGCGCTTCAGCCTTCCGGATACTTTTTCCGCCAGGTGTTTTACGAGCGGAAGGCCGTCTGTTTCCAGATTTCCGGCCGTTATATCCACAGCCGTAGTGGTCTCGTTTGAATAGCTTTTCGCCGCCTGGCTTTCCGGGTTTACGGGCGAAGTGCTGATACCGTTGGCGCTGCGCCAGATATATTCCCCGGCTTTATTTCCCAGAATCATGCGGATATACTCCGGATCAAGCTTTGCGGCATCCCCGATGGTTTTTACGCCGGCATCCGCAAGCCTCCCCGCGGTTGCCGCCCCGCAGCCGTGAAGCACGCGGATCGGAAGCGGCCACATTTTTTCGGGAACCTCCTCCGGGTACAGGGTGTGAACCTTGTCCGGCTTCTGAAAATCACTGGCCATTTTTGCAAGCAGCTTGTTCTCGGATATCCCCACATTGACGGTAAATCCCAGGGTATCCCGGACATCCTCCCGCAGTGTATGGGCTATGGCCAGGGCAATGCGGCGCCGTTTTTCCCGTTTATCGGCAAAGTCCGTATTATCCGCTGCAGATACGGATTCCGCCCCCTTTACGGCGGACACGCCCGGAGGAGCCGTGAGCGGCTGGATCGAATTCAGTTCCGCCCCCTTTACGGCGGGCATGCCGCCGCAAAGCGCCGCCTCCACAGCTTCCGTCATATCCAGATACGCTTCATCAATGGATACCTTTTCGATCACCGACGAATATCTGCGCAGGACTTCGATAAAGGCAGCCGACATCTTCCGGTAGGTCTCAAAATCCGACTTTACCAGAACCAGCTGCGGGCATTTCTGCAGGGCCTTTACGACAGGCTCTCCGGTTTCGACGCCGTATTTTTTAGCCGGTATGGATTTGGCGGTTATGATCCCGTGGCGTGTGCTGACGTCGCCCCCGACAGCGGACGGGATGGTGCGCAGATCCACGCTCCCGGGCTCCTCCCGCAGTTTTTTTACGGCAGACCAGGAAAGGAAGGCAGAATTCACATCCACATGAAAAATCGTGCGGAGTGTCATGCCGCATCCCTCCTTTCATCTGAGAACCGTTCCGAAACTGCTTTATGGAAGGCCTGTTTTCATGGAAATATCGTTACTGTTCAGAGCCAGACTCCAGAAATG
>CAMOSC010000227.1 GCA_946624325.1 uncultured Clostridia bacterium | reverse complement strand
CCAGCTGTTCCAGAATCTTCAGGGCAATGGCGCCGGCGGCACCCCGCCCGATGGTTTCTCTGCCCGAGGAACGGCCGCCTCCACGGTAATCCCGGAAGCCGTACTTCCGATCGTAGGTATAATCTGCGTGCCCGGGACGGTAGATCTCAGCAATCTGTGAATAATCGGAGGAGCGCTGTGATTCGTTCTTTACCTCCATGGCAACAGGCGTTCCGGTGGTTTTGCCTTCGAATACGCCCGAGAGGATGGATACGCGGTCAGCTTCCTTCCGCGGTGTGGAGTATCTGGATTGTCCGGGCTTCCTGCGGTCCAGCAGGCGCTGGATATCTTCCTCGTTTAAGGGTAACCCTGAAGGTACGCCGTCGACAACCACGCCGATTGCAGGACCATGGGATTCTCCCCAGGTTGTGACTCTGAAAATTGTGCCGATAGAAGAACCAGCCATAAAAAACCTTCTTTCGAAACTGGCGGAGACAGATAAGAATCCGTAACGATTCAGAGCAGAACTCCGGAAACGGCAGAAAGAATCCTTTTCCGGTCATCTGACCGGTAAAAAGCTGTAGTATCCTGTCTGATCCTGCTTTAAGGAAACCGGGAGGCTGTGCTTATAGTCTGTCTGCCGATGCGGGGTGGCGCAGCAGGATCCTTGCCGTATCAGGACTTTCCGGTATGCAGTCCGCTGTCATCGTGGTCTGTATCCTGCGGACAGCTGGTCTTCAGGATGCTGTCGACAAAATGATGGAGCAGTACCGCGTCTGTGGAATCAGCCAGGGTATAGTAGACTTCCTTGCCCTCCCGCCTGGCCTTCAGGAGACCTGCGTCCCTGAGGCACCGGAGGTGATGGGACACCGCCGGGGCGCTCATGCCGGTGGCAGCGCTGATATTGAGGACGCACTGCTCGCTGTGGCAGAGCAGCCAGAAAATCTGCAGCCTGGTGGCGTCGCCGAGCTGCTTGAAGGCCGCGGCCATGACCCCGCAGGTTTCTTTCGAGGGCATTGCCGCAAGAACATCGTGAATATCGCCGTGATCGTGCGGCATCTGAATCTGAGCTGCCATATCCGTATCCCCTTGGCTCAATTTAGAAAAGAGCTGCTTATGCTATAGCAAACGACAAAAATCTTTTTATCCGGCATTTTCCGTCCCGGCTTTGCGCCGCTGTAAGCGGACATATTTCCCTGGTAAATCACAGCGCCAGCCGGGGACTGTAAGTGCCTGTCATGCTCTTTTGACGTTTCCTGTAAATAGATTGATACCCTGTTCATATGATTCCTGTCCCGACATCCCTGCCGGCATCCGTTTTAGGCGGATACCCGCTTTTTACTATCTGCGCAGGTGTTCAGAGCAAGCTGCCTGCCATAAAGAAAAAAACAGGCGGCTGAAACATGACTTCTCATGGATTCATGGATTTGCGTACGGCGGGCACGCCGCAGCGTCAGAACGGTTGTTTGTGTTTCTTGAAGTGATCCGGGTAATTATTTCTGAACGGTAAATCACGTACGTCATCAGGCTCAAAGAGCCCTTTACTGTCCAAATCCAACCCATCTTATATAGTACACCAAACTTTCGAAAAACACAATAATTTTCGAGAATCGGCTTTACTTTGGCCGAAAAACTGGTATAATGATTTTGATGTACCGGGAGAACCGTCCCGGTACCTACGTATGCGCGGATTTTGCCCGCGAATCAATTCAGGAGGAAAGTTATGGCAAAATGGGTTTACAAATTCCATGAGGGAAATGCCGCAATGAGAAATCTTCTCGGCGGCAAGGGCTGCAACCTGGCAGAGATGACCGGTCTCGGAATGCCGATCCCGCAGGGATTCACCGTGACAACAGAAGCATGTACCGATTATTACAGAAACGGAAAGGCCATCTCGGAGGAGATTAAAGACCAGATTTTCGAGGCTCTTGCATGGCTTGAGGAGATCAACGGCAAGAAGCTCGGCGACGTGAATGATCCGCTGCTTGTTTCCGTGCGTTCCGGCGCCCGCGCATCCATGCCGGGTATGATGGATACCATCCTGAACCTCGGACTGAATGACGAATCCGTTGAGGGCTTTGCCAAAAAGACCGGAAACCCGAGATTCGCCTATGACTCCTACAGAAGATTCATCCAGATGTTCTCCGACGTGGTTATGGAAGTTCCGAAGAGCCACTTCGAGAAGCTCATCGACGAGATCAAAAAAGAAAAAGGCGTTACCTATGACGTGGAGCTGACCACGGACGACCTGAAGGAGCTTGTAAAGCGCTTCAAGAAGGTTTATTTCGACGCTATGGGCGAGGAGTTCCCGCAGGATCCCACCGTACAGCTCATGGATTCCGTAAAGGCCGTATTCCGTTCCTGGGATAACCCCCGTGCTATCGTATACCGCCGCATGAACGACATCCCGGGCGACTGGGGAACCGCCGTTAACGTGCAGACCATGGTATTCGGAAACAAGGGCGATACATCCGGCACCGGCGTTGCCTTCACCAGAAACCCCGCCACCGGCGAGAAGGGTATCTTCGGTGAGTATCTGATCAACGCACAGGGCGAAGACGTTGTTGCGGGCGTTCGTACGCCGAGCCCCATCTCCCAGCTGCAGAAGGATCTTCCCGAGTGCTACGCTAAGTTCATGGAGCTGGCCCAGAACCTCGAGAACCACTTCCACGACATGCAGGATATGGAGTTCACCATCGAGGAAGGCAAGCTGTACTTCCTGCAGACCAGAAACGGTAAGAGAACCGCTCCGGCAGCCGTAAAGATCGCCTGCGACCTGGTTGACGAGGGACAGATTACTCCCGAGGAAGCCGTATGCCGCATCGAGGCGAAGTCTCTTGACCAGCTGCTGCATCCGACCTTTGACGCCAAGGCCCTGAAGGAGGGCGAGGTCATCGGTTCCGCACTTCCGGCATCCCCGGGTGCTGCCGCTGGTAAGGTTGTCTTCAACGCTGAGGACGCCAAGGCTGCGGGCATCGGCGGAAGAGGCGAGCGCGTTATCCTCGTCCGTCTGGAGACTTCTCCGGAAGACATCGAGGGCATGCATGCCGCACAGGGTATCCTGACTGTCCGCGGCGGTATGACGAGCCACGCTGCCGTAGTTGCGCGCGGTATGGGTACCTGCTGCGTATCCGGCTGCGGCGACATCGTTATTGATGAGGAGGCAAAGGTCTTCTCGCTCGGCGGCTACACCTTCCATGAGGGCGATTACATCTCCCTGGACGGCACCACCGGTAAGATTTACCGCGGCGACATCAAGACCAACGAGGGAAGCCTCGAGGAGCCGCATCTGAAGAGAATCATGGAGTGGGCAGACGAGGCGAGAACCCTTGCAGTCCGCACCAATGCCGATACGCCGGCCGACACCATCATGGCGGTGAAGCTTGGCGCACAGGGCATCGGCCTCTGCCGTACAGAGCATATGTTCTTCGGTGAGGAGCGTATCCCGAAGATCCGCAAGATGATCCTGTCCAAGACCGTTGAGCAGAGAGAGGCAGCCCTTTCCGAGCTCCTGGTATTCCAGAAGGAAGACTTTAAGGCCATGTACAAGGCCCTTGAGGGCAAGCCCATGACCATCCGTTATCTGGATCCGCCGCTTCATGAGTTCGTTCCCACGGATCCCGAGGATATCGCGGCACTGGCAAAGGATATGAACCTGACCGTCGAGGAAGTCCAGGCTACATGCGATTCCCTGCATGAGTTCAACCCCATGATGGGTCTTCGCGGCTGCCGTCTTGCGGTTACCTATCCGGAAATCGCAAAGATGCAGACCAGGGCCGTTATGGAGGCCGCCATTGAGGTTCATGAGGAGATGGGCTATGAGATCATCCCCGAGATCATGATCCCGCTGGTAGGCGAGAAGAAAGAGCTGCGCTTCGTCAAGGATATCGTTGTGGAAGTTGCGGAGCAGGTGAAGAGAGAAAAGAACAGCGCCATTCAGTACCATATCGGAACCATGATCGAGATTCCGCGTGCCGCACTGACCGCTGACGCCATCGCAGAGGAAGCGGAGTTCTTCTCCTTCGGTACCAACGACCTCACGCAGATGACCTTCGGCTTCTCCCGTGACGACGTAGGCAAATTCCTGGATTCCTACTACAAGGCACAGATCTATGAGTTCGATCCGTTCGCGAGACTGGATACCGCAGGTGTTGGCCAGCTGGTGAGAATGGCTGTACAGAAAGGCCGTTCCACACGTCCTGACTTAAAGTGCGGTATCTGCGGCGAGCACGGCGGCGACCCGAGCTCCGTAGAGTTCTGCATGGAAGTCGGCCTGGACTATGTGTCCTGCTCACCGTATCGCGTACCGATCGCGAGACTGGCTGCTGCACAGGCTGCTCTTCACAAAAAGGGAATCAAATAAAAAGCTGTAATTAAGCTTGCTTTTAATCTATACGATTAGAACATAGTAAAAGAGGCTGTGAAACCGGGTTTTCAAACCCTGGTTTTTCACAGCCTCTTTTTCGCTGCTGCTATTCACGGCCAATGGTGGTTCATCATTTTCGTGAGCAGCCCGCGATGCGGCGGGAAAATGCCTTCAGGCTTCAGTTCCGTCGCAAAGAATTTCTAAATGTACAGAAAAGCCGCTAAAAGCATGGGGAC
>CAMOSC010000226.1 GCA_946624325.1 uncultured Clostridia bacterium | reverse complement strand
AGCCGAACCATTTTCTGCGGACCGGAACCACATGGCGCTTGCGCTCATCCTTATGGCAGGCCTCAGGGGTTACCGAGAGCGGATTGACGTAGAAAAAGCTCTTCCCGTCAAGGGCCATGCCGCTGATGATGCCGTTGTGAAGCGCCAGCTCCATGACATCGGCGTACCGGCTGTCCGGGTCGATCTCCAGCATGCGGCGCGCAAAGAAGACCAGTCCGATGGAAGCGCAGGTTTCCGCATAGACGGTATCATTCGGAAGGTCAAAGGGGAAGGAGAATGCTTCCCCGACATGGGTGGCCCCGATACCGCCGGTGATATACATTTTTTCGGAGACGATGCTGTCCCACAGCCCTCTGCAGGCCTCATACATGGACTCGTCCCCGGTAATTCTCGCCACGTCCGCCATACCGGAATACAGGTAAACGGCGCGGACCGCATGTCCCACCGCTTCACGCTGCTCCCGCACCGGAATATGGGCCTGATGATATTCATAGCGGATTTTTTTCTTCTTCTCCGCAGGTGTCAGGGTCTGCTCCGAATCGAAATAATAGGGCTGCGTGCCTCTCTCGTTCAGGAAGAACTCCGACAGCTCCAGGTATTTTTTTTCACCCGTAGCCTCATACAGGCGCACCAGGGCCATCTCGGCAATCTCATGACCGGGATATCCTTTACGTTTCCCCTCTTCCGGACCGAAACAGGACATGATAAAATCCGCGTACCGGCAGGCAACGCCAAGCAGGACATCCTTGCCGGTCGCCTGATAGTAAGCGACGGCCGCCTCCGTCATGTGGCCGAAGCAGTACAGCTCATGGTTATCCTTCAGGTTTGTGAAGATCCGGTCCATGCCGTTGATGATATAATAGGTATCCAGATAGCCGTTTTCCTGCTGGGCCTGCGCAATCACCTCAATCGCGCCGTCCGCGACGGCCTCCAGCTCCGCTTCCGGATGCTGGGTCAGCGAATACGCGACCGCCTCGATCCATTTGTAAAAATCGCTGTCCTGGAAAACAAAGCCGTAAAATTTGTCTTCCAGGTGCTCCGGATCCTCGGGCAGGGCCTGGAATCCGCGGAACGTATACTTGGGTTCCTCGAAATCCGTCTGCTCTTTTTTGGCCTTTGTGATCTTCCCAGCCACGCGGAAATTGTGCATGCAGTAGCTGGGCTCCGCATCGGCCACCCGGTCATTTAAGGTTTCCCACTGGTAGGGAATCATCTGCGTGCGGACCAGCTCCATCTCCCTCTTCCAGAAGGAATCATCCAGATGAACGCGTCTGAGGGAAAGCGGTCTGCTGTAGTTTTTCTGATCCATTTGTCTTCCTTTCTCCCGCTCCGGAGGCTTCTGCGGGATATTTTGGCTTTGTTCCGGAAACCTCTCCGGGCTGTTTTGCGCCAAAATCCCGCATATTGCTTTGTTCCGGAAAACCGCTGCAGGATGCTTTGCAACGAAACCCGACAAGGAGTATACCGCTGCACGTTTGACACATCTGTCAGTTTGTCCGGATTCAGTGTCGCGGCATCCCGGCGTTTGCACGTTCCGTGGCCACCTGTGCGGCCATCTGCGCCTGAATGCTGAACATTTTATCTACGCTGAAGTTTTCATTGTCGTGATGCACCCAGCTGGTCTCCGCCAGGTCTCTGGAATAAAGCTCCCAGGGATAGGTTGTGACAATATCATAATAGTCCAGGAAACGGCCGCTCATGCGGTAATCGTTTGCCAGAAACTCCATATTGAAGTCGGTAATGCGCGCTTTTCCGTTATAGCCCTTGGTAATCTCCACCTGGGCCATGCCGCCGATCATGGTTTCCTCCAGATTCTGGATGGACTGATAATTTCCGAGAGAATAGTAAATGAGCATCTGCCCGCCGTCCGGCCTCGTGACATAGCTTACCGGCTCCACCACATGGGGATGTGTGCCGATCACAAGGTCCACGCCCTGGGCTGCCAGGAAACCTGCTTCCTCCTGCTCTTTCTGGTCGACGCCCAGAAAATATTCGGTACCCCAGTGCGGAAATACAATCACAAAATCCGAGGCGGCCTTTGCCCGTGCGATCAATGCGGCAAGACGGTCATAATCCAGATATTCCACGGAATACTCATTGCCGTACCAATACGAAGGAATATTGAGCAGATCCGTGTAATTGATCATGGCGATCCGGATACCGTTCACCTCGCGGATGACCAGGTCATCCCTGGCTTCCCAGCTTCCGTGTATTCCCAGTACCGAAATCTGCGGGTAGTGCGTGTTGAAGTAGCGGATCATATGGATGACCGGGTTTACGCCCTGATCCAGGATATGGTTGTTTGCCCCGAGGACCACGTCAAAGCCGACCTTTGCCAGCGCATCCGCCATCTCGGTGCGGCCGTTGAAATTCGGATATCCCTGAATGCCCAGTTCATTTCCGCCGATAACCGTCTCCTGGTTGATGATGGCAAGATCCGCAGCGGAGATATACGGTGCGACTTTTGAGAAGTTGTAATCATAGTTATAGCTTCCGTCGTCCTTTAAACCGCTCATGGATACGGAACGGTGCATCAGATTGTCGCCTACCGCGACAAGATGCACAACGGCCGGCGCCGCAGCCTGGCCGACATTCACGCTGACCGCCGGCGCATTGGAGAAGTCCCTGGCATTCTGCGCCTGAATCTCCTGCTCTGCCTCCCGGGCAGCCGCGCCTTCATTTTCTCCTGCCGCATCCGCGGCCTGCACCAATTCGGTAAAGCCCGGGGTTTCCCCCTCCTCTCCAGCAGGCACTCCGCTTCCGTCAGCTGGCTGCGTGAGAAGCCCGCCTCCGTCTGCCGTTTCCTGCTCCGGATTCTCCGGCCCTGCAGCGGCGGAAGGAAGACTTTCCGGAACCGCATCGGGCGGCATGCCCTCCGCTACCATTTCGCTTCCTGCCCTTCTGGATGCGATTGCAAGCAGCGGCTCCGGTTTTATCCCGACAGCCGCGCTGATCACCGCCAGCACCGCCGTAAAAACCAGCACAACCGACAAAGCCGCCGCAAATCCGACAAGAACAGCTCTAATCGCCCGTGTGCGTTTCCGGCTGCGGATATTGTCGCGGCGTTTCCGGGAAGCGCCGGCCGCGGAGGCTCTCCTGCCCGCAGCTGTTTTCTGCGGAATTTCCCTGCTCAGCGGATGCCTGGAAGCCTGCCCGTCCGAGCGTTTTTTGTGAGTCTGTCTATTTAAACCTTTATTTTTTGAAACCTTTTGGGCCGCACGCCTGCTCTGTTTTCCGGCATAAGCCCGACCCTCTCTTTTGTCCTGAATACCGATTTCTTTTCCCGAACGTTTCCTGTTTCCCGGGACTGTATGAACTTTTCGGGCGCTCCGTGTCTTCGGGCGCCCTGACGCCTGTATATCGTTTTTCATTCTTTCATATCCCATGTACCTCAGTACACAAGGTGGCGTGAAAAAAACACCGCAGGGCTGCGGGCGCCAAAAAGCGGCACACGCTCACCCTGCTCCCCCCATGAGGGACGCTCGCCAAGGCTGTGCTGTTTTTACCTGCCGCCTTTCGGCGGACATACTATTCCCTTTATAATCCTTTCCTATTCTATCAAATTCTCCCCGGGAATGCAACAAAAAGCCTGTAAAAACTGTATAAAACTCTTGTAACGCTTCAGCGCCGGACTCCGGGAACCGCAAAAAGATGCCGTTTACGGAATTGTGAAGTGCTCACCAGATATAAAATACCCTTTCCGGACGTTCCGAGCGCCGGACCTCCCGGAGTGCATCCGCGCTCCCTTGCCAAAATCCGACGGAACGTATATAATAGTTCCGGCCGGATCTGCCGCGGATCACCCGGAAATGCGGTGTATTCGGACTTCCCGGAAAAGAAAAAGGCCGGCACCTGCATGCAGTTCCCCATGCCTTCAGGCATTCGGATTCGAAATAAGGAGAAAAAAGATGGATAAAAAAGAGCGAGCTCTCGCCGTTATCGAAAGCCTGAAAAGAGAATATCCGGATGCGGACTGCACGCTGGATTACGATGACGCCTGGAAGCTCCTGGTCAGCGTGCGCCTGGCCGCCCAGTGTACGGACGCCCGGGTAAATGTTGTGGTGCAGGAACTCTATGCACGGTTTCCAGATGTAAACGCCCTGGCGGAGGCATCTCCGGACGATATTGAAGCGATTGTGCGGCCCTGCGGCCTGGGCAAAAGCAAAGCCAGGGATATCAGCGCCTGCATGCGGATGCTGCGGGATACCTACGGCGGAAAGGTTCCCGACAGCTTTGACGAGCTTTTAAAGCTCCCCGGCGTCGGCCGCAAGAGTGCAAACCTGATCATGGGCGATGTATTCCGGAAGCCTGCCATTGTCACAGACACGCATTGTATCCGCCTGGTCAACCGCATGGGACTCGTGGAGGGCATCCGTGAGCCCAAAAAGGTGGAAATGGCGCTCTGGAAGCTGATTCCGCCGGAGGAAGGCAATGACTTCTGCCACAGACTGGTCCTGCACGGGAGGGCCGTATGCACCGCCCGCACCAGACCCTTCTGCGACAGATGCTGTCTGAAGGATATCTGTCCGAAGATTCTCTGAGTTTTTCATGTACCGCTGCCTGGACTGCCGCGTCCGGTTGAGATGGCAGGACCGGATATCTGTCCGACCGTCCCT
>CAMOSC010000225.1 GCA_946624325.1 uncultured Clostridia bacterium | reverse complement strand
GTAACCACCGGCCCCGGCGGTACGAATGCCATTACCGGCGTGGTGGGCGGCTACCTGGATTCGGTGCCCATGCTGATTCTCTCGGGGCAGGTACGCTATGACACCACCGCGCGCTACGGGGAGCGCTTTACCGGCGGACTGAAACTGCGTTCGGTGGGCGACCAGGAGTTTGACATCACAAAGGCGGTTGGCTGCATGTGCAAATACGCGGTCATGCTGGAGGACCCGCTCCGAATCCGTTATTGTCTGGAAAAGGCGCTCCATCTCGCTTTGTCCGGACGCAGGGGACCGTGCTGGATTGACATACCGGTCAATTACCAGGGCATGGAAATTGAGACGGATGACCTGCCTGCCTATGATCCCGCAGAGGATGAGGCGGAAAAACCCGTCTTTGACGAAGCGGATGTCCGGACAATCCTGGAAAAAATCCGGCAGAGTAAACGGCCCGTACTGTACGCCGGAAACGGCATAAGGCTTTCGGGCGGCTACCAGGCCTTCCGCTGTGCGGTGGAACGTCTGGGGATTCCTGTCGTCACCTGCTGGGATTCGGTAGATGCCATAGAAGACGCCCATCCGCTCTATACAGGGCGCGGCGGCGGCATGGGAGACCGTGCCGGTAATTTCGCGGTTCAGAATGCGGATCTGGTTCTGGCTGTCGGAAACCGTCTTTCCATCCGTCAGGTCGGATATAACTGGGAGACCTGGGCAAGGCATGCCTGGGTAGCGATGGTGGATATCGATCCGGCGGAGCTGAAAAAGCATACGCTGCATGTGGATCTGCCGCTCTGCGCGGACGCGGGAGATTTCTTCGAAACCGTGCTTGAACTGACGGAGGAAAACGCTGCGGACGGGGCGCTCTTCCGGGGTGAGGACTGGCTTGAAACCTGCAGAAACTGGAAAAAGAATTATCCCGTTACCCTGCCGAAGCATTGGGAAGAGGATGGACAGCACGCCAATGTCTACGCCTTTGTCCGTTATCTTTCCTCTTCGCTGCCTGCCGGCAATCTGACGGTCGTCAGCAACGGAAGCGCTTGTGTGGTTGGCAGTCACAATTATGTGATCCAGCCGGGAGGAAGGTTCCTCATCAACAGCGCCATTGCAAGTATGGGCTACGGACTTCCCGCGGCCATCGGGGCCTGTGTGGCGCATGACAGGAAAACAACCATCTGCCTGGAGGGAGACGGGAGCATTATGATGAACCTGCAGGAGCTGCAGACCGTGTTGACAAACCGTCTTCCGATCAAGCTTTTCCTGATTAACAACCAGGGGTATCATTCCATTCGTCAGACCCAGAACAATATTTTCGGAGGCCATACCAAGGTGGGTATCGGCCCGGAGAGCGGAGATCTTTCCTTCCCGGATTTCCAAAAGCTGGCGGAAGCCTTTGGCTGGCCGTATATAAGCGCAAGAAGCAACCGGGAGATGAAGGAAGCCGTGGACCGGATGCTTGCATCGGAAGGCCCCTGCTTCTGTGAGATCTTTGTCTCCACCGAACAGGTTTTTGAGCCCAAGAGCGCCGCGAGACGTCTGGAGGACGGAACGATGGTAAGTCCGCCCCTGGAGGATCTGGCACCGTTCCTGGACCGCGATGAACTGCGGGCAAATATGTTCTTTGAGGATTGACCGCGCCTGCGGTGTTCCTATCAGTCGGGTGGGCGGGATAACCAACCGCCCACCCGATTCCGCAGGCGGACAGCGTTTAATGACCGTCAAATTCTGGGATTAAAAACCGGGAGAGCATTAGTAGATTTTCATAAAAATGCTTTTTCGGGAGATTAGGGGACAAGAACCGCTTGACTTTTTGAACCCCTTATACTATAATGCAAAAGGTTTGAAAAACAAACGCGCTTCTAGCTCAGTTGGTAGAGCACCTGACTCTTAATCAGGGTGTCCAGGGTTCGAGCCCCTGGAGGCGCATTGAAGTACCGGTTTTGGGGACATATGAGCCTCGGGGCTGGTGCTTTTTATTTGTTCCTGTTCAGAGCCGGGCACAATCCAGAGAGAAATCATGGGTTCAGCTGGCTGAAATCCATGATTTCTCGATGATTTGTTTCTGGCGGGCAAGCTTCAACTCCCAAAATGGCATCTTTTCGCCATTTCCGGAGTCTGGATCTGAACTGTTACTTTTTTCGCTCAAATCCGAACCCGGCACGTGTATCGGCGTTCAAAGGCCCGGGAGCAGGAGACGGGGGCCGGGAGGGTTCGGCATAATGCATGGAATTTGACCTGACTAATTGTGCAAATCTTAAGAAAAGCTTTTGAAAAGCTTTGGGAATTCTTATGATATACCCATTGTCTTTTTGTATAGAAATGATATAATGACAAGCGAAAGTGCGGGAAAACCATCCTGGCGAATTCCGCATGATAAGCCGGACAGGCTGCGGTAACAGGCGCCTGTGCGATTTCCGGAGCCGGGGCCGGATCACCCCGTGTTTATTGATGTAAGATAGTATTTCCGGGAGATTTTATATGAAAAACAGGATAAGAGCGCTGAGAATATCTTTGCGGATGCTGTTTGAGCGATATCCGCTCCTGATTGCGGCAGCGTATTTCTGCTTTTATTTTCCGATATTTACGCTGCTGGAGCATTACCGCCGTCCTCAGTTTTATATCCATTGCTGGATTGATGATGTGCTTCCGTTCTGTGAGTATTTTGTTATTCCTTATGTTCTGTGGTTCCTGTTTGTTCCCGGAATGCTTCTTTTCTTTCTGAAGCACTCCCGCAGGGATTACCTGAAATGCTGCAAGATCATTTTCGGCGGCATGACTATCTGCCTGTTCCTCTACTGGATTATGCCGAATGGCCTTATGCTTCGCGGGAAGGTGGAAGCGGACAACATCTTCGCCAGGGCAGTGATGTTCCTGCGCTCTATGGATACATCCACAAATGTCTGTCCCAGTATTCATGTCTCCAGTACCGTCGGGATCTGCCTGGTGCTGTTCCGGTCGGATGTCCTGAAATCCTACAGAGCTCTGCGTGTTTTCTGTTTTGTGCTTGGGACGCTGATCTGCCTGTCTACGATGTTCCTCGACCAGCATTCCGTCATCGATGTGCTTTGCGGCATGGTTCTCAGCACGGTGCTGTGCGGATTGCTTGAACAGCGGGAGGAGGGACTTGTTCCCGCGTTTGCGGTCAGAAAAAGCTATGAGCGCTGACTGCTGTTCTGATTGATAGTTTGAAGAGGGCTTTCTGATACGGCCCTCTTCTTTTTTGCGCGAAGCGATGAGCCATGCGGTAGAAAAAATGACAGCACCGGCACGGGAAAGCTGTTTTTTAAGCTTACCCGGGACGGTGATGGCATTTTCTACCATACGGCGAACGCCGCGACAATCGCAGCGCACGTTTTTCGCGCTGCGATCTGTCGGCATCGCTCAAGGGAAAATGACAGCACCGGCACGGTGGAAGGAACGGACAGACGGATGTTTGGCGCCCGTATGATCCTGAAAGAAAAATTTAATAAAGCTTTTTCAAAAAAACACTTTCCTATTTCGAGGAACTTGTATATAATGGTAACAGTGTGTCTGTTCCGTAACGGAAGCGGTGATTTGGCCGATGCCGGAGCCCGGACTTTTGCCGGTATCGGAACAGGGAAGGAAAAGGAGTTGCATTCATGGCGTTCGGCGTGTCTACTGATATTGGAATTGATCTGGGAACAGCCAGCATTCTTGTCTACATCAAGAATAAGGGCGTAGTCCTGAAAGAGCCTTCTGTGGTTGCCTATGACCGCAATACAAATGAAATCAAGGCAATCGGAGAAGAAGCAAGAATGATGATCGGCAGAACGCCGGGAAACATTGTTGCAATTCGTCCCCTGCGTGCCGGCGTCATTGCTGATTACACCATTACCGAAAAAATGATCCGCTACTTTATACAGAAAGCGGTCGGGAGAAGGATTTTCCGCAAACCGCGCATCTGTGTATGCGTACCCAGCCAGATTACCGAAGTGGAGCGGAAGGCCGTGGAGGACGCGACGTTCAATGCGGGCGCCAGGGAAGTATTCCTGATTGAAGAGCCGCTGGCGGCAGCCATCGGGGCAGGCATTGATATTTCCAAACCCTGCGGAAACATGGTGGTGGATATCGGTGGTGGCACGACGGATGTCGCGGTCATCTCCCTGGGCGGTACGGTAGTCAGCGAATCGATTAAAGTTGCCGGTGACGATTTCAATGACGCGATTGTCCGATATATGCGGAAACGCCATAATCTGCTGATCGGGGAGCGCACCGGTGAAGAGATCAAGATCAAAATCGGTACCTGCTACCGCAGGGCGGAGGATCTTGCAATAGACGTCCGCGGAAGAAATCTTGTGACAGGCCTTCCCAAAACGGTAACGATTACCTCCGACGAAACCCTTGAAGCGCTCTCGGAGCCGGCGGGGCAGGTGGTTGAAGCGGTACACCAGGTTCTGGAGAAGACCCCTCCGGAACTGGCGGCGGATATCTCGGACCGCGGTATTGTCCTGACAGGAGGAGGCGCGCTGTTAAACGGTCTGGAACGTCTCCTGGAAGAACAGCTCGGAATCACGACCATGACGGCTGAGGAGCCCACAACCTGTGTGGCGATCGGCACGGGCCGCTATATTGATTTCATGAATTCCATTGAGGATTAGAATTAAAAAATGAAAACCCCGCATCGAACCAGAGCGGGGTTTTTTTGCGCGAAGCAATGAGCCATGCGGTAGAAAATGACAGGACCGGCACGGGGAAGCTGTTTTTTAAGCTTACCCGGGACGGTGATGGCATTTTCTACCATACGGCGAACGCCGCGACAATCGCAGCGCACGTTTT
>CAMOSC010000224.1 GCA_946624325.1 uncultured Clostridia bacterium | reverse complement strand
CTATTTCGACAACTGTACCGCCAAAAAGCTCCAGCAGCAGGTGGTTTGCGGCGGGGAACGCCGCATGGAAACAGAGGAAGTCAGCCTCATCGCCAAGCGCGTAAGCGATCAGCTCTCCGGGGAAATCTGGAAGGAGGAGCAGCGTTTTGCAAACCCCCATCCCCACTATCTGGACATGAGCCCGGAATACTATGAGATGAAGATGAAGATGCTCAGCGAAGCGAAGTAATCATACAGTATGAAATACGGGCCTTCCGTGCTTCAGTCTGTCCGCGGACGATACGGCCCGCCGCCTGAAGCACAGAAGCCCTTCGGAAGCGGCAGCAGGCGCTGTAAGCGCTTCCGTTTTATGAAAGGAGCCTGAAAATGTCTTTCGATCCGATTCTTTTCGATGCGGAACAAGTCCGCGATAATCTGGTAAAGGGTGTTCGGGAGCTTGCCGAAAAGCAGGGCTTTTCCCGCGTTGTCGTCGGAATTTCCGGCGGAAAGGACAGCACCGTGACTGCCGCCATCTGCGCCAGAGCCCTCGGGAAGGAGAATGTTTACGGCGTCATGATGCCGGACGGACAGCAGGCGGATATCGCCGACAGCATCCGTGTATGCGAGGCTTTGGGAATACAGCGCCGGACCGTCAATATCGGTGCCATGCACCGGGCCCTCCTGGCCGAGTTTGAGACCGAAAACAGCGCCGCAAGCGGCTTTGAAGTGCCCTTCTCCCGGGAAAGCAACATCAATGTCGGACCGCGCCTGCGCATGACGACGCTGCGCTACATTGCCCAGGCTCTCGGAGCACGCCTTGTTGGCACCGGCAATCTCTCCGAGAGCACTGTCGGCTACTGCACAAAGGACGGTGATACCTCCTGCGATTTCGCACTCCTTGGAGCCATCACCAGCGTGGAGGTTGTCGAGGTTGGTCTGACCATGGAAGAGCTTCCGCGGGAACTGGTGCAGAAAACGCCCACGGACGGGCTTTCCGGTATGAGCGACGAGGAGAAAATGGGCATCCGATACGCCGATATCCACAGCTTTATCCGTCTTGGCAGCTGCGGCGACCCCGAGACCGACGCAAAGATTCAGCGCATGAAGAACGGTTCCGCCCACAAGCGCAGCATGCCGCTCATCATCAATCCGTTTGACGCAGAATGATCTGTAACTGTTCAGAGCCAGGCGTAAATCTTTTCCCCATCGCCGGAGCTGGGGCTCTGAACAGTTTCCAATACTTTACGAAAGGCAATTCACTGAATTATGATCCAGGCACTTGCATTTTGCGGGGCATTCAACCCGCCCAGTATCGCACATATCAGGCTGGCGGAATATGCCATGAAGGAAACCGGGGCAGAGAAGGTTGTATTTGTTCCTTCTAAAATGTCCTATATTCAGGAGGAGCAGAAAAAGGACCGTGCACTCTCCGACCGTGAGCGTCTCTATCTCCTGAATCGTATTTCCGAAATGAATCCCTGGATACTCGTCTCCTCTTATGAGCTCATGCAGCCGGAGCAGCCCCGCACCTACCAAACCTTAAAGCATCTGAAGTCGGAGGGAATCCGCGCTTCGCTCCTCCTGGGCTCCGACAAGCTCCCGGAATTTGAACACGGCTGGTGCCACATACCGGAAATTGCCCGGGAATTCGGCATTGTCTGCCTGACAAGAAATCATGACGACGCTGAAAAGCTGATCGCTTCCGACCCTTTCCTTTCGGGCATCTCCGCGGGCATCCGCCTGCTCCATGCTCCTACGGAGTGGCAGGAAGTCTCCTCCTCCCAGATTCGAAACCTGCTCCGGGAAATAGAAGACCGGCAGAAAGAGCTCTCGCTTCTCCTGCCGGATGAACTGAAAGGGTATTTTCTGGGCTTCTGACCGGAATCCGCGTTTTTTCAGTTCAGCTGCAGCTGATACAGCTTCTTATAAATGCCGTCCATCGCCAGCAGTTCCTGGTGCGTCCCGCTCTCCCTGATCCGCCCGTGATGCATAACGATGATCCGGTCCGCATGCTGAATGGTGGACAGACGATGCGCCACCATGATGGTCGTGCGTCCGCGCATCAGCCGCTCCAGCGCTTCCTGGATCAGCAGCTCCGTCTCGGTATCGATGCTGGCCGTAGCCTCATCCAGAATCAGGATGGCGGGGTCATAAGCCAGCGTTCTCGCAAAGGAGAGGAGCTGGCGTTCCCCTGCCGAGAAGGTGGAGCCGCGCTCTGTCACCGGTTCCCGGTATCTGCCCGGCAGCTTTTCAATAAAGTGCGCCGCATTCACTTCCCTGGCCGCCGCCTCCACCTGCTCATCGGTGATGCTTTCATCCGACAGCCTGATATTTGTGCTGATATCCCCCGTAAAGAGGAAGACATCCTGCTGCACCTGGCCTACGGCGGAGCGGATCTGCTCGCGGCTCATGGTTTTAATATCATGCCCGTCTATGGTGATCCGGCCTTTCTGGATATCATAATACCGGCCGATCAGGTTCAGAATAGAGCTCTTTCCCGCTCCGGTTGCACCCACGAATGCAACCCGCTGCCCCGGCTCAATCACAAAAGATACATCCTTCAGCACCCAGTCCTCATCCTTATAGGCAAACCACACATGCTCAAAGGTGATCCTGCCCTTAATCTCCGGAAGGATCACGGGATTTTCATCGTCCTGAATCAACGGCCTGGTATCCAGAAGCGTGAAGATCTTCTCCGCCGACGCGATGGCGCTCTGAAGCACCGCAAACTGCTCCGCCAGCTCCTGGATGGGCTCAAAGAAGGAATTGATGTACTGCAGGAACACATACAGCGTTCCGAGGGTAATAACGCCGGAGAGCACCGCGGAGGATCCCTGTACCAGCACGATCACCATGGCAATCACACTGATCATGTACAGGCCCGGACGGAACAGGGCGTTTACCATCATCTCCCGGAAACCCGCGCTGTAAAGATCCTGATTTTTTTCGGCAAACTCCTCAAATTTCTGTTTCTCCCTGCCGAAGACCTGAATCACCTTCATGCCGGAGATATGCTCGGACAGGTAGGTGTTTAACGCCGTCACGCGGGTGCGCACGATCTGGAACGCCCTCCGGCTGATAAAGCGGAAAATCACCGTAAGTACCGCAACAATCGGAAGCAGCACAAAGGAAAACAGCGCCATGCGCGTGTTCAGCATCAGCATGATCACCGCAAGACCCGCTATCTTGACCGCATTTCTGAAAAGCCGGACCAGGATGTTCGAGAACACCTCATTGATGGACTCCACGTCATTGGTCAGCCTCGTCACGATCTTGCCCACGGGCGTCACGTCAAAGTAACGCATGGTCAGGCTCTCCATATGCGCAAAAAGGTCATTGCGTATGCTGTAGATGATATCCTGTCCCATCTTCTGCATCATCAGGAACTGGAAGCGGGTGCACAGGAACAGCAAAAGCAGGACGACCAGATAGATGCCCGCCGCCTTCAATACCCCCGCAAAACGCTCTGCGGCCGCTTCGCCAGGAAGAAAATCGCCGGTGATGAAGCGGTCTATGGCATTGCCGATCAGAATCGGCCTGTACAGATCCAGGGCGGTGGCTGCCAGTACCAGCAGCAGGCAGAGCAGAAAAGTCTTCATATGGGGCTTCATGTATCGGAGCAGGCGGATCAGGGCATTCCCCTCATAATGGATATCCTCGGATGCCGCCCGGCTCTCGCCCGCGCTTTTCTCCCGCATGCGTCTCAGGAAAGCCGACAGGCCCTGCCCTGAGGTTTTATCGTTCTTCCCACGGCTCATACCTGCCCGCCTCCCTTCTCTCCATCCGCGCAGCTACCGGGCGTCTTTTCCGCCCGGTCAGGCTTCTCTTCCGTTTCCGCGGAGTTTAGCCCGGGATCGTCCTCCTCCCGCAGCTGCTTTTCCAGCTGCTGCTTATCATAGAGGCTCCTGTAAATACCGTTTTCGGCTAGCAGCTCCTCATGCGTCCCGTACTCGGCCATGCACCCCTCCTCCAGCACCAGGATATGGTCCGCATGCTGAATGGTGGAAATGCGGTGGGCGATGATAATCGTGGTATGCTCCCTGCGGCTCTTCTTCAGATTCCTCAGGATCTGCTCCTCCGTATCCGTATCCACCGCGGAGAGCGAATCATCCAGCACCAGGATCGGCGCGTCCTTCATGAGCGCCCTGGCTATGGATGTTCTCTGCTTCTGTCCGCCGGAGATGGTCACCCCGCGTTCTCCGACCAGCGTCCCGTAACCCTGCGGAAACTCCATGATATTGTCATGAATGCAGGCCGTCTTCGCCGCCTCTTCTACCGCTTCGTGAGATGCCCCGTCCACACCGAAGGCAATGTTCCGTTCAATGGTATCGCTGAAAAGGAAGTTATCCTGCGGCACGTAGGCAATATCCCGGTGCAGCACCGAGAGCGGGATTTCCCGTACGGGGCGTCCGTCCAGACAAATCATATCCGCCCGTTCCGTATCATACAGACGTTCCAGGAGACTGATCACCGTGGTTTTCCCTGCCCCGGTTCTTCCCACAATGGCGAGCGTTTCACCGGGCTCAACATGCACGTTGATATCCTTCAGGGCAGCGCGACCCTCCGCTCCGGGATAGGAAAAAGAAAGACCGTTGAAATCTATGGTGCCTTTCAGCGCGGTTACCGAAGGGTCGCCGTGATCCTCGATATCCGGTTTTTCCTCCAGAATACGGCAGATGCGCTTGAGCGAAGCCATTCCCTGGGAAATGGAGGAAATGCACTCGCCCACCGCGATCATGGGCCAGATCAGCATGCCGATATAACTGTTGAAAGCGATGAACTGTCCCACCGTAATGCTGCCCTGTATGGCCAGCCATCCGCCGTAAATCAGTGTCAGCAGAGAGGACGCCCCGATAATGAGGTCCAGAAGCGGCATCACAAGC
>CAMOSC010000223.1 GCA_946624325.1 uncultured Clostridia bacterium | reverse complement strand
CATGGGCGTGATCGGCATTGCCCTGGCCATGGTGCTGGACTGGTGCATCAAGGCCACACTGGACATCTGGCGGTTTGGCAGCGGCCGCTGGAAGGAAAAGCGGATTATCTGACAATCATCCGGCATAGGCGGCTGCTCTGAAAGAATCCGGTTGACATTCCCCTGCCTGTTGGCTACACTTAAGGCAGTCTCACACGGCTGTCATTTCAGCCGCTCTCAACGTTCTGCCTCTGGCAGACAAAATCCGGAAATGACGCTGCAGGCAGACCGGAACAGACAGATTTTCCGTCATCAAAGGAGCCGGAATTGCGGAATCCTCGGCCGGAAATACTGCATCCGGCGAGCACGCCGCAGCTACGGAAACAGCGGGTTTTGCCATTTCCGGAGTCCGGCACTGACCAGTAACAACAGTTTTTCATTCAAAAAAGGAGAACACATATGGAAGCGAAGAAAAATCCCTACGCAGGCACACAGACCGAAAAAAACCTGGAGGCAGCTTTTGCGGGCGAATCCCAGGCAAGGAACAAGTACACTTATTTCGCCTCTAAGGCAAAGAAAGAAGGCTTTGAGCAGATTGCGGCGCTGTTCTTAAAGACTGCCGACAATGAGAAAGAGCATGCCAAGATGTGGTTTAAGGAGCTGAACGGCATCGGAAGCACCGCCGAAAACCTGGCCGCCGCCGCGGACGGCGAAAACTTCGAGTGGACCGACATGTACGAGGGCTTTGCCGTAACGGCGGAGAAAGAGGGCTTTGCGGCGCTTGCGGAAAAATTCCGCGCCGTTGCTGCCATTGAAAAGCATCATGAAGAGCGCTACCGCGCGCTGCTGAAGAATGTGGAAATGCAGGAGGTCTTTAAGAAGAGCGAAGTGAAGGTCTGGGAGTGCCGCAACTGCGGTCACATTGTCGTGGGCACCGAAGCACCCGAGGTATGCCCCGTGTGCGCGCATCCGCAGGCTTATTTCGAAGTAAATGCCGAGAATTACTGATCCGGGGATCCTTCAAATACTGTAACTGTTCGGAGCCAGGCTCCGGAAACGGCAAAAAACGCCATTTCTGGAGTTGTTGCACGCTCCACAGATTTGCGTCTGGCTCTGAACAGTTTCCAAATACTTTTCAAAAAGACGGGCGGAATTTTCCACCCGTCTTTTTTGCGCGCAGCAATGAGCCATGCGGCAGGAAATGCTGTCATACGGCAGAGCCGTTCCAATCGCAGCGCATGCTCTTCGCGCTGCGATCTGTCGGCATGGCTCATAGTGGAAGGGATCAGAAGCAATCCATCGTATCCCGGACATACGCCTCTATGCCGCCGGGCTTTTCCGGAATCAATCCAGCTTCAGAATCAGCCCAAGAATCCGCTTCACGCAGATTTCAAGATCGTTTCGTGAAAGCCTCCCGTCCTTCAGCGCCTCCGTCAGCCGCCCGGGCATGCCGATCGGCATCTTCAGATCGTTTCCGGCCAGGACCTCCTTCTCATGCAGGGCGTAATTCCACCAGTCGGTGGTGACCATGCCCTTAAAGCCCCACTCATCCCGCAGGATGCCCGTCAGCAGATCCTTATTCTCCGAGGAGCGGATTCCGTTGATGATATTGTAGGAGCTCATGATGGTCCAGGGATCTGCCTCCTTCACCACAATCTCAAAACCCTTCAGGTAGATTTCGCGCAGCGCACGCTCCGAAAGCCTGGAATCGCTGTTCTTGCGGTTGGTCTCCTTGTTGTTTACGGCAAAATGCTTCACGGATGCGCCGATACGGTTGGACTGGATGCCGCGCACCATAGCCGCCCCGATCTTTCCGGCAACCAGGGGATCCTCGGAATAATATTCAAAATTTCTTCCGCACAGCGGCGTCCTGTGGATGTTCATGGCGGGCGTCAGCCATACGCCGATGTTGTTTTCCTTCACCTCCAGGCCGCCGGCGCGCCCGATCTCCTCCGCCAGCGCCTCGTCAAAGCTGCAGGCCAGCAGAGTCGCACAGGGCCAGGCCGTTGTGCACACACCCACCTCCGGCTGTATGCGCAGTCCCGCGGGACCGTCGGCCGTCATCACATTGGGAATGCCCGCCTCAGGAAGGTTGCCGATGCCCCAGGTGTTGGCAACGCCCGTATTCGGCTGTCCGCCGGCCAGCGCGCACAGCTCCTCATCAGAGAGAGACGAAACAAATTCATCCAGCGTAATCTTCCGCTGTGCAACATCCGAAAGCACCGGTCTTCCGGGCCCCGCGTGTCTCTCAAAGGGCAGAATTTCCTTCTGACCGGGCATCAGGCTGGACTCAAGCCAGTCCTCAAAGAAAACCTCCGGCTTTTCACCCGCAAACGGCGGCATGGCTTCCATGGTGCCGTCCGGAAGCATGCGCTCCTGCAGGGCAGACGGCCGGCAGCGCTCCGCGCACTGCTCTGTAATCACCGTTTCCGGAATCGCCAGCCTGAAACCGCATTCCTTCACCTCTGAAACGTCGTTGCCATAGAAGAAGCGGTATTCACCGGCTTCCAGAATCCAGGCGGATTTTGCGGTCTTTCCGGTGTCGTCGTAGGAAGCAAGGCTGTCCAGGCGGACAGCCAGACGCAGCCGCTGGGTCTCACCGGGGGCCAGCTCCCTGGTCTTTGCAAAGGCCTTCAGCTCCTTTGCGGGCTTCCCGAGCTTTCCGGCCGGCGCCGAGACATAAATCATGGCAATTTCCCTGCCCGCATACTTCCCGGTATTGGTTACGGAAAGATCAAAGAATATGGTGCCGTTTTTCTGCTCCGCCTTCAGATACGCAAGCTCGAACCGCGTATAGGAAAGGCCGTAGCCGAAGCTGTAATTCACCCTGGCCGCGGCGCCCGGGAAGGTCTCAAAATAGCGGTAGCCCACATAGATATCCTCATAATAGGCCACATAATCCTCGGAATCCGCAAAATGCGCGCTGGACGGATAATCATCAAAGCAGGAGGCAAAGGTATCCACCAGTCTTCCGGACGGGTTTTTATCTCCGCAGAGAATATCGGCCTCGGCCATGGCGCCTTCCATGCCGCCCTGCCATGCTAACAGTACCGATGAGATGGCGGGATTCTCCTTAAACCATGTGGTATCCACCATGCCGCCCACATTCAGCACCACGGCAACCTTTTCAAAGCAGCCCGTCACGGCATCGACCAGGGCCTTTTCCTCCCCGGTGAGGTAAAAATCCGCATCAGACCGGTCCCAGCCCTCGCCGGAGAAACGGCATATGGAGATGACGGCCGTATCCGCGAAAGCCCTGGCCTCCCGAAGAAGGTCCGCGGGCAGCCCAGGCTCAACGGTCTGTCCGCTGAGAACGCCCTTCGCCAGCTGTCCGGCGACATTTTCCCGGTAAAAAGCGTTCAGCGGCTCAAAAACGCTGATCTTTCCCTGATCTTCCTTTTCGCGCATACCCTCCGTGAGATTGCGCACATAGGCCACGGTCACGTCGCCGCTGCCGCCGCCGCCCTTGACATAGTCCACGGACGCTTTCCCGAAAAGCGCCACCCTGCTGCCCTTCTTTAACGGCAGCAGCCCGTTCTCATTTTTCAGCAGAACCATGCCCTCTGCCGCAGCCCTTCTGGAAAGCGCGATGTGCTCCGCGCTCCCGGTGGCACGCCTGCCGTCCTTTCCAAGGGGCAGTACGGGCTGATACAGAAATCTTCCCCACTTCTTCATTTGTCTGATCCTCCGGATGATTCAATGTCTGCACATCAAAAATACATGCTGCGGATACCCGCCGTACAGAGCCCAATCGCATTTCGGTATACTTATACCATTTCATCTGCGGAAAGTCCATGCTTTTTTCCCCGCATCTTAAAAAAAGGATTGAAAATTCATCGAAAACCGGTATACTTATATTTTGAAGGAGCAGCCGTCCGGCAATCCGCAAAACTGCCGGCGCGTACCCTTCAGCTATGATTGTCATAAAACACATTCTGCGGCTGTTCAGCCCGGATTCCGGAAACAGTTCAGAAGTTACCATAACATTTATTGACTCATCAAAGGAGCAGAAGCTATGAAAATATTTGTGACAGGTGTCTGCGGACAGCTGGGGCACGACGTGATGAATGAGCTTGCAAAGCGCGGGCACGAGGGAATCGGCAGCGATATCATGCCGGAATACGCCGGCGCGGCAGACGGCACGGCCGTAACCTCCATGCCTTACGTACAGCTGGATATCACGGACGGGGAGGCGGTATCGAAGGTTCTCTCCGACTGTGCCCCGGACGCTGTTATCCACTGCGCCGCCTGGACGGCGGTGGATCTTGCCGAGGACGAGGATAAGCAGGCAAAGGTTCGCGCCATCAACGCGGACGGCACCGCCAATATCGCGAAGGCCTGCAAAGCCCTTGACGCGAAAATGATCTACATCAGCACCGATTACGTATTCGACGGCCAGGGTACCGAGCCCTGGAAGCCGGACTGCAAGGACTATCGCCCCATAAACGTTTATGGTCAGACCAAGCTGGAGGGTGAACTGGCGGTTGCCGGCACGCTTGAAAAATACTTTATCGTGCGCATCGCCTGGGTGTTCGGCGTAAACGGAAAGAATTTTATCAAAACCATGCTCCGCGTCGGCGCCTCTCATGACAGCGTGCGCGTTGTAAACGACCAGATCGGCACCCCAACCTACACGCTGGATCTGGCCCGTCTCCTCGTGGACATGATCGAAACCGAAAAATACGGTTATTACCACGCCACCAACGAGGGCGGATATATTTCCTGGTACGATTTCACAAAGGAAATATACCGCCAGGCCGGCATGAAGACAGAGGTCATCCCGGTCACCACCGCGGAATACGGCCTCTCCAAAGCCGCAAGGCCTTTCAATTCCAGACTGGATAAGGGCAAGCTCACCGAGATGGGCTTCACGCCGCTTCCCGACTGGAAGGATGCGCTCGC
>CAMOSC010000222.1 GCA_946624325.1 uncultured Clostridia bacterium | reverse complement strand
CCATGGAGACATTTTTATGATAAAATATCTGATTTCGGTGACGGAAAACCTGATTGTCCCGGGGGTGCTTCTTGGCATGCTTTTTGCCTGCACAAGACGTCACTTTAACAGAAGAGGAGTCATCATGCTGACGATCGGCTCCGTAATCGGCCTGATCGGGGCGGCGGTGATGTCCTACCTCAAGAACAAGACAAAGCTTATCAACACGACGGACTGGAACCTCCGCATCTTCACGGTGTATCTTGCGGCCCTGGTTCTCTATCTGATTTTTGACATTGCGTTTCTTCGAAAAAAAACCGGAGGAAAAAACGGCGTGATCGTACCGTTCCTGGCGGCTCTTCTGGCGGGCGACGTGCTTTTCTACACACTGCCGGACGTGCTGGCTTACCCGTACAATTTTGTGCTGGGCGGTCAGGCGGTCTTTTCCACCGGGTTCTTATATCGCTTCATCGGCATGATCCTGGGGCTGGTGCTGGTGCTTGTGGCCGCGCTTGCGGTGCATTTTGTCGCGTACCGCATGGAAGGCCGTACATCGGAGCTTCTGATGAAGCTGGCGCTTGTGATTACGGGCCTGCACTATGCCTCCAAAATCCTGCAGACCTTTGTGACGAGAAGGATCCTTACCGGCCACAACCTGTTCCTGATCGTGAAATTCACCTCCAATCATTCAAGGCTGTTCGTCTTCGGCGTACTGGCCTGCGCGGCACTCATGCCGGTACTGCTGTGGATCATGAGCTTCAGGGCGCGCGAGCCCTACGGCAATCCGGCGGAGCACCGGAAAATCCTTGCAAAATGGCGCAGCAACCGCAGATGGGCAACGGCCGTGCTTCTGTGTTTCGTGATGGCGGTACTGAATATAACCGTCATAAAATCCTACGCCAACAGGCCCGTTGAGCTGAGTCCGGTGGAGGAAGCCGAGGTGCGCGACGATGCCGTATATGTGCCGCTGGAGCAGGTGGACGACGGACATCTGCACCGCTTCGGCTATGAGACGCCAAATGGCAGGCACGTGCGCTTCATAGTGATCAAAAAGCCCAATTCCTCCGCTTACGGCGTAGGTCTGGACGCCTGCGATATCTGCGGGGAAACAGGATACTTTGAGCGTAACGGCCAGATTGTCTGCAAGCTGTGCGACGTGGTCATGAATATCAATACCATCGGCTTTAAGGGCGGCTGCAATCCGAAGGTGATTGATTACAGCATTTCGGACGGTTATATCATTGTGCCGACCTATACGCTGATTGAGCATGAGAAGGATTTCAAGTCATAAGGAGGCGTTACCATGTTTTTGCGCATGATTCGCGGCGCTTTTTCCAGGCAGATCAAAAAGATGCTGATGATTGCCCTGACCATCGCCCTGGGGGCTTCCCTTGCCACCGCCATGCTGAATGTCATGCTGGATGTGGGTGATAAGGTCAATCAGGAGCTGAAGACCTACGGTGCCAATATTATCGTGGTTCCCAAATCCACCTCGGTCCTGAACAATCTCTATGAGGTGGAGGACGGCTCGGCCACGGCCGGTTCTTATCTGAAGGAATCGGAGCTCGGCAAAATCAAGACCATCTTCTGGGCGTTTAATATTGTTGATTATGCTCCGTTTATCGAAGCGCAGGTGACCCTGCCGGACGGCTCCGGGGCCGTGATGACGGGCTCCTGGTTTAACCATCATATGGAGCTTCCCACGGGAGAAACGCTGGACACGGGTATCCAGAACCTGCGTACCTGGTGGGATATCACTGCCGGGGACTGGATCAACGAGCAGCGGGACGCCTCCGAAAATGAAATCATGGTGGGTGAGGCGCTGGCAAAGCGCCTGGGTATTACCGCCGGCGATACCCTTGCCTTAAGCTCCGGGCATGCGGATAAGACCCTGTCCGTCGTCGGTGTATTCAGCGCCGGCGGGGATGAGGATGAGGAAATTTTCGCACCTTTGGGCATTGCCCAGGAATTTGCCGGGGCGGAAGGCTTCTGCTCCAGCATAGAGGTCAGTGCCCTGACCACGCCGGATAACGAGCTGGCAGAGAAGGCTGCCCGCCTGGGCCCCGGTTCCCTTTCCGTAAGCCAGTATGAAACCTGGTACTGCACCGCCTACGTAAGCTCCATCTGCTTCCAGATCCAGGAGGTGATTACGGATTCCGTTGCTTCCCCCGTGCGTCAGGTGGCTGAATCGGAGGGCTCCATTCTGGAAAAAACAGAGCTTTTGATGGTCCTGATCACAATCCTGAGCCTGATCGGCTCCGCGCTCGGCATCACCAACCTGGTGACGGCCAGCGTTATGGAGCGCAGCAATGAGATCGGCCTGCTCAAGGCCATCGGGGCAACGGACGGCCGCATCTCGGCGCTGATACTCTCGGAGATCATGATCACCGGAATAGTCGGTGCCGTGATCGGGTACTTTGCCGGGATCGGTTTCGCACAGATCATCGGGAGAACCGTGTTCCAGTCTTCCATTGAGATGAAGCTGTTAGTTATTCCGGTTGTCGCCGTGCTGGTCCTGGCGGTCACGCTGGCGGGAAGTATTCCTGCCATCCGCATGCTGCTACGGCTCAGGCCTGCCGAGGTGCTGCACGGGAGGTAAATGAATGAATAAACGTAAATTTTTCCTGAAAATGATCACCTCCTCCCTCATGCGCAGGAGATCGAGAATGCTGGTGGCGCTGTTAGCCATCGCGGTAGGCGCAACAATCCTGTCCGGACTGGTTACAATTTACTACGATGTTCCGAGGCAGATGGGCGCGCAGTTCCGCAACTACGGCGCCAACATGATTTTTGTATCCTCTTCGGGAGATGCGGAATTCACCCCTGAAGCGGCTGAGAGGGCCGTTGCCGGGATCGATGCGTCCGAGCTCGTCGGCTACGCGCCTTATCGTTATGAGACCGTGCTGATTCACGAGCAGCCTTTGGTTGCCGCGGGGACAGACCTGGCGGGGGCAAAGGCCACAAGCCCGTACTGGTATATCGACGGAGCATGGCCCGCCGCGGACGGCGAGATGCTGGTGGGTAATGAGCGTGCAGAGCTTCTGGGGCTTTCGGTGGGCGATACGGTGACGGTAATCTACAGCACCGAACAGGATGAGGCCGACGAGGCAGGTGTTACGGCCGAGGCCTCTCTGGATATGA
Source organism: uncultured Clostridia bacterium (assembly GCA_946624325.1). GTDB lineage: Bacteria > Bacillota > Clostridia > Lachnospirales > Lachnospiraceae > Anthropogastromicrobium. Next base: position 1,777 of record CAMOSC010000222.1, on the reverse strand, counting down.
AGGTGTGCGGCATCCTGGAAACCGGAGGCTCCGAGGAGGAATATATCTATCTTTCCATGGAGGACATGGAGCGGCTGACGGGAAACGAGGGAAAGCTGGATCTGGCCGAGCTGAGTATTTCGGCTCCGGGAGAGAAGCTCCAGAGCTATGCGGAGCGTATCAGCGAGGCGGTTCCGGAGATCTCGGCGCGTCTGATCAAGCGCGTGACGGAATCCGAGAGTACGGTGCTCACAAAGCTGCAGGCGCTGGTCCTTTTAGTCACCATTGTCGTCCTGCTGCTGACCATGATCTGCGTGGCGACTACCATGACGGCAGTCGTGACCGAGCGCAGAAAGGAGATCGGACTGCGCAAGGCTCTCGGCGCTTCGGACCGGGAGATCATCGGCGAGTTTATGGGAGAAGGTCTGCTTTTAGGCGGAATCGGCGGCCTGATCGGAGCGGGACTGGGCTTTGCCTTCGCCCAGATGGTGAGCGTGAATGTTTTTTCCAGCTCCATATCCTTCCAGTTCTGGCTGATACCCGTTACGATACTTGTGTCCGTGGCGGTGACCGGTCTGGCGTGCCTGATGCCCGTGCGCAGCGCGACGGAGGTGGATCCGGCACTTGTGCTGAAGGGTGAATAAAGCGGTCCGTTTTTAAGCGGCCGTGTTTCCTGTAAACTGACCGTACGGACAGGAGGATTCTGATATGAGTTTGCTTGAATTGAATAATATTTCGAAGATATACGGAGACTTAAAGGCACTGGACAATGTCAGCCTGAAGGTGGATACGGGCGAATGGGTGGCCATAATGGGTCCGTCCGGTTCCGGGAAAAGCACCCTGATGAATATTATCGGATGCATGGATAAGCCCACTTCGGGTGAGGTGATCCTGGACGGGAAGGATATTGCGAAGGAATCCGCGAAAAACCTTACCGCTATCCGGCGCGATAAGATCGGCCTGATTTTCCAGCAGTTTCATCTCGTAAATTACCTGACTGCCGTGGAAAATGTGATGGTTTCACAGTATTACCACAGTATACCGGATGAAAAAGAGGCGCTGGAGGCTCTGGCGAGGGTAGGCCTCGCGGAGCGCGCCAGGCATCTGCCCAGTCAGCTTTCCGGCGGTGAGCAGCAGCGCGTATGCATTGCCAGGGCGCTGATCAATTATCCGGAGATTGTGCTTGCGGACGAGCCTACCGGAAATCTGGACGAGGCGAACGAGAATATTGTGCTTGATATTTTCAAACAGCTTCACAGGGAGGGGACCACGCTGATTGTGGTTACACACGACCCGGAGGTGGGTGAGGTGGCCCAGCGCACCATTACGCTGGAGCACGGAAAAATTTTGCGCGATGCGAAAAACCCCGGCTTTGAATAAGCGTGCAGACGGTTCCTTTCCGGCAGGATAATCCGGATGGGAATAAGGAACTGTTACAGAAGAACCTGAACAGTTCCTGACAGTATGAAAAAGAGCCTTTCATGACGATCTGTGCCGCCGGACAAAGGCGGCGGAATGGAGATTACAATGAGGAAAGCATATTGGAAGGCCGGCCTTATTCTGGCCGGGGTCCTGCTGCTTGCCGGCTGTTCTTCACAGAGCCGCAGCTATAAGGACGGAAGCTATACTGCCCAGAGCAGTATTTTTGAAGGCCTTGCCCAGGAAGAGGGTGAAGAGGCAGAGGGCGACGGCTATGGCGTTGTCACCATTACCGTAAAGGATAACAGGATCACGGCGTGTGAGTTTACGACTTATATGCCCGACGGAACCGTAAAGGACGGGGAGTACGGCAAGCAGA
>CAMOSC010000221.1 GCA_946624325.1 uncultured Clostridia bacterium | reverse complement strand
CCGCCGCAGATGGTACAGCGGACCTTGCCGCAAAGCTCCATGCCGATAAAGGGGGAATTCTTCGAGCGCGAATGAAAGCCCTCCCGGGTTACGGTCCACTTTTCACGGGGGTCGAACAGTACGAGATCGGCCGGCATGCCCACAGCGATCCTTCCGCAGGAAAGGCCGTAAAAATCAGAGGGATTGACTGTCATTTTCTCCAGAAGCTGCAGCAGGGAAAGGTGTCCTTTGTTTACAAGGTTTGTGATTCCGAGCGCCAGGGCGGTTTCCAGGCCGATCATACCGCTGGGCGCCTTCTCGATTCCCCGGTCCTTTTCCTCATCGGCATGAGGCGCATGGTCGGTGACAATCATATCAATGGTCCCGTCCTGAAGGCCGCGGATCAGGGCCAGACGGTCCTTCTCCGTGCGGATGGGCGGATTGACCTTGGCCAGGGCGCCTTTTTCGGGCAGGATCTCTTCCGTGAGGGAGAAGTGCTGGGGCGTAACCTCGGCCCACACGTCGGCGCCGAGACGCTTCATCAGCCGGATGATATCGACCGTCACGGCGCTGCTGACATGCTGGATGTCAATCCGGGCGCCGGTGTGCAGCGCGAGCAGGCAGTCCCTGGCTGTCAGGGTCTGCTCTGCAAGGGCAGGTGCGCCTTTTACGCCAAGCTGTTCCGAAATCCGTCCCTGGTTGACGCCGGCGCTTCCGATGAGCTGCGGATCTTCTTCGTGCAGGCTGACGGCACAGCCGAGCTCTCTTGCCTGCCGCAGGGCCGAAAGCAGTACGGTCTCGTCCCGGATGGGGATGCCGTCGTCGGTGAAGCCCACGGCTCCGGCATCCTTGAGCGTTTTCATGTCCGTTACGGCTTCGCCCTTCATGCCCACGGTCACGCAGGCGGCGTTCAGAACCCGGACGGGAAGCGCACCCGCCCTGAGGCGAAGGTCTGACAGAACTTCCACGGAATCCACGGGCGGTGTGGTGTTCGCCATGCATACAACAGTAGTGAATCCGCCGGCTGCCGCAGCGGCGGCTCCCGTGGCAATATCCTCCTTATGAGTCTGGCCGGGATCCCGGAAATGCACGTGGACGTCCACAAGGCCGGGCCCGATTGCAAGCCCTTCCGCGCTGATCACCTGATCCTGAGGGCCTGCCGTGAAGCTGCCGATGCCGGTGATCCTGCCGTCCCCGATCCGGATATCCGCTATGCGGTCGGTGCGGGTGGCCGGGTCCAGAATTCTCCCGTTTTTGATAAGCAGCATTTGTCGGCTCCTTTCTGCAAGCTGCCGGCCGCGTCGGAATCCGGCAGCTCCGGAAACCGTCAGGCGGTTTCTGCGGTAACGTACCGGGGAGTATGTCGGGATCCGGCAAAAAACTTCCTGAATTCCTCACCCGAACTTCTTCAGATAACGGATATCTTCTCCGTAAAGGGGATATACCGTATAGTTGGAGATGATCCGCGAGGCGATGCGCTCCGTATAAACGGTGCGCAGTTCATTGATGGGCAGATTGGTGGAGATAATGGTAGGCTTTGAACCGATCAGGCGCTCGTTCAGGCAGTAGAAAAACTGGCTGATGCGGTATTGGGTAACGGTTTCCGAGCCCAGGTCGTCGATGATGAGCAGGTCGCAGTCCATAATGTACTCTGCGTCGGATGGAGCTTCGGCATCCTCCCCGGGGCGGTGGCGGCTGCCGATCTTCTCAAAAAGCTCCACCGCGCTGAGCGCCATGACGGAATTGCAGCCGTTGAGCACCTCTGCCGCGATACAGTGGGTGAGGAAGGATTTTCCGACGCCCGCGTCGCCGGTGAAGATGAGGCTGGGACTGGAGGAGCTGAAGCTTTTTGCGTAGCGCCAGCACTGGGCGGCGACGGACTTCATGTAATCATAGTTGCTCTGTCCGATCAGCGGATTCAGATCTTTGGAATAATAATCCGGGTTAAAGCTGCGGAAGTTTTCCTGAGCAAGCACTTTTTTCAGATTGGACTGGGTATAGAGCAGGTCGATCTCCGCCTGTTTCAGACAATGACACTTGACCCCGTCCGCATAGCCGGTATCCCTGCAGTCCGGGCAGGAGTACTGAACCGCCAGATCCGCCTCGCCAAGGCCTTCCCGCTCCAAAAGGACCGCTTTGCGGGCTCTGAGGGCTTCAAGCGCCCCGCGCTTTTCGGCCAGATCCGGCGCGGCGGTGATTTTTGCCCGGGTGAGGGCGGCGCTGGCGGTCTGGATATCCGCCGTGATCTGCTCCAGCTCCGGAATGCGGGCATAGATTTCCTGCAACTTCTGCACCTGCCGGTTCATATTCGCAAAGCGCCTGCGGTCGTACATGCGCATGATTTCGTTGTATTGGCTGTTGGTCAGCGGCATGGCTTGCTCCTAAAAAAATGATTATAACTGTTCAGAGCCAGACCAGAAATGGCAAAAAGCGCCATTTCCGGAGTTGTGGCGTGCTCGCCAGATGTCGGGAAATGGCGCTTTTTGCCACTTCCGCATTCCGGCTCTGAATGGCAACGGTAGATGGTCCTGTGGATCATCCTCAGGTAGGTTTGTTTTCCCGGATCCGCTCCAGGATCCTGGCTTCGTAGTCGGTATCCCGCTCATGGAAGTTGTGGGCGTTCTGTGCATTCTCCGACAGCTTCACCTGGGGCCGGCTTTTATTCTTCTCAAAATGCTCGGCGTTTTCCTTCCGGACATCCTCGAGCGTACGGATCCCCTTCTGATCCCAGTCCCGGATAATGGAGTTCGCGTAATGAAAACGGTTTCCGTTGGTCTGGGCGGTGGCGCGCTCACAGGCAGCTTTGATGAGTTCGAGGGGCATTTTGCAGTCGTTCACCCATTCCCGGATCATCTGCTCCTCGGAATCGGTGACATCCCGCGGGTTGCGGGGACCAAAGCCGAGCGCCTTCAGAACGGTATTGATGGTTTTGTTGTGCAGGCGGCTGTATTCGCGGGCCTGCGCGGCGCTTGAAATTCCGTTGGTAAACCAGGTGACGGCAACGGAATCCAGATATTTCATATTAGGCTTACGCGGGCTGCAGGCGGTCAGGCAGTAATCGATCAGGGACTCTATGATATCGGCGGAATGCCCGAAGTTGATATACCAGTAACCTAAAAGCTCCGTATCCGCACCGGAGAGCGGGCGGGAAAGACAGGTTTCGGTCATGAGGGCCAGCGCCTGAAACTCGTTATCGGCATCAAGTGCGGCCATTTCCGACCTGGAAGGGATCCGGGGATTCCTGGAGACCGGGCTGTCCGCGGAGCCTTCAGAAGCTGCTTCGGAAGACGTCTGCGCGGACGGGACCGGGGAAAGCCCCGGGCCGCCTGTTCCGGAAAGCGGCTGGGCAGCAGGATCCGGGTTACGGTCTGACGCCGCAGGCTGAGCCGTCTCCGTCTCCGCACGGGAGGGCGCCGGAGCGCCGTAAGGCTCCTGCAGGTTCGGACCGGGTACGGTTTTACCGGGCTGATCCGCAGGGGCGTCGGGGCCGGCCGGCGTTCCAAAGGCCTGCGCCGCGCCGGACAGACGGTACCAGGCGGCAGCGGTACGGTCAACGTCCTCAAAAGTCGGATCGCCCTGGGATGCGTTGTTGCGGCACTCAATCAAAAGCTGCTCCATGGTATCCTGGGAACGCCCGAGCCGAAGGTACCAGATGCAGAAACGCCTGGTTTCGGCGGGGGTAATTTCACGGCCAATGAGGCTTTGCAGCATGAAGGATGCCGCCAGGAAATCCGGGTCGAAGGATGCTTCTGTAAGCTCCCGCTCATCCGGGAGCGGTTCGGAGACGGGATCCGCAGGCTGTTTTGCGGCATTGCCTTTCTTATTGCGGCCTGCTTCGGTCTGGGACGATGCATCCCGCGCTGTCTGATACGGGCGGGTATTTTTCGTACCGGCGTCGGGAACGGATTTGGTACCGCCCAGGAGAAGCCGCTCGGCTGCTTCCCGCCCGACGGATGTATCATGGCGGACTTCGCCGGACTTATCCGTGCCGAGCTCCTCTTTGGCGGCCCGCACAATGTCCAGGAAGAGTATGCTCTCGAGCTGGCGCTTTGAGCTGAAGGTCAGCTTTACCAGCCCGGTTTCCTCCCAGTAGGAGAGGGAGCGCAGCAGATCCCGCTCGGAGATATCCAGCCGTTCGGCCAGCTCCGCCGCACAGATATCCGGGTCGGCGTCCGGACCGGTGAGATTTCGCAGTAAAAAAAGGAAAACCCGCACATCCTCGCCGGATGCGGCAGGCAGATAATAGTCGATGAAGACGCCCGGAATCGTCATGATGTCGGCTTCCATTTTATTTTGCAGCTGTAAGAGGGGCATGGTATGACAATTCCTTTCCGTAAATAAGCGTTCCGTAATCCGTCTGAACAGTACCCACATTATACCATCAGAAAAGGCAGTCTGTAAAGCAAAAGAAAAAGGTCTAAATTGCAAAGAAGTAAGGGGTAAAGCAATGGACAGGAGGCCGGAAATGCGCTATTATGATAACTATACAGTAACCATAATTTTGTTTAGGGAGGAAAACCATGTACCAGCCATCAGAAAAACGTTATGATACCATGAAGTACATCCCCTGCGGGAAAAGCGGCCTGAAGCTCCCCCAGGTATCTCTGGGACTCTGGCATAATTTCGGCGACACGGCAAATATGGAAAACATGAAGGCACTGTGCCGCACGGCCTTTGACAATGGCATCACGCATTTTGACCTGGCAAACAATTACGGACCGGAGCCCGGAAGCGCCGAGAAAAATTTCGGGCGTATTCTGAGGGAGGACTTTGCCGGATACCGCGATGAGCTGATCATTTCCACAAAGGCGGGCTACGATATGTGGGAGGGCCCCTACGGAAACTGGGGAAGCCGCAAGTACCTGATCGCGAGCCTGGACCAGAGCCTGAAGCGCATGGGCCTGGATTATGTGGATATTTTCTATCATCACCGCATGGATCCGGCCACGCCGCTG
>CAMOSC010000220.1 GCA_946624325.1 uncultured Clostridia bacterium | reverse complement strand
GGCCGGAACCCGCATCGGCAGCGGCTGCCGTATCGGCGTCGGTGAATATGCGGAGAGCAGCTACAACAAAAAGGTGTACTGCGCGGATCTCGTGACGATCGCCGAGAATTCCGTTATCCCCGACCATGTGGAGATCGGGAAGAATACAGCCGTTTCCGGCGAGACCCGCCCGGAGGACTACCCCGACGGGAGACTTGCCGCAGGTTCGGCCATTATCAGGGGAGGTGAGGAGGCATGAAAGCAATCGGTATTATTCTTGCGGGCGGAAACAACCGCAAAATGAGGGAACTCTCCTACAGACGCGCCATCGCAGCCATGCCTGTGGCGGGTACCTTCCGCTGCATCGATTTTGCCCTCAGCAGCATGACCAATTCCAGAATTCAGAAGGTGGCCGTGCTGACGCAGTACAATGCGCGATCCCTGAATGAACACCTGAATTCTTCAAAATGGTGGGATTTCGGAAGAAAGCAGGGCGGACTGTACGTGTTCACCCCCACGCTCACCGCAAAAAACAGCGACTGGTTCCGCGGCACGGCGGATGCGCTCTACCAGAATCTGCAGTTTTTAAAGGAGAGCCACGAGCCCTATGTGGTGATTGCCTCCGGCGACGGCGTTTATAAGCTTGACTTTGGGAAGGTTCTGGATTATCATATCCAGAAGCGCTCGGATATCACGGTGGTCTGCAGGCGCATGCCGGAGAACGAGGACGTCGGCAGGTACGGCCAGGTTATCACGGATGAGGACGGCCGGATCACCGAGTTCGACGAGAAGCCCATGGTGGCTTCCTCCAGGAACATCTCCTGCGGCATCTACATTATCCGCAGAAGGCTCCTGATTGAACTGATCGAGCGTGCCGCGGATGAGGAGCGCTTTGATTTCGTGAAGGATATTCTGATCCGCTACAAAAATCTGAAGCGCATCTATGCCTACCAGATGGATACCTACTGGAGCAATATCAATTCCGTGGACGCCTATTACCGCACCAACATGGATTTTCTCCGGCGCGAGGTGCGTGACTATTTCTTCCGCAGCGGGGCAAACGTCTATTCCAAGGCGGACGACCTTCCGCCTGCGAAATTCAATCCCGGAGCCGAGGTGGCCAACAGCATGGTTGCCTGCGGGAGCATCATCAACGGCGTGGTGGAAAATTCCATGGTCTTTAAGCAGGCTTACATCGGCAACAACTGCATTATCCGGAATTCCATCATCCTCAACGACGTCTACATCGGTGATAATTCCGTCATTGAAAATTGTGTGGTTGAGAGCCGCAGCACCATCCGGCCGGGCAGCTATTACGTCGGCGCACCGGACGATATCCAGGTGGTTGTGGAAGAAAACGAGCGTTACGTGCTGTGACGGAACGCGGGCCCGTGCCTGGGACGGGACAATCAGAACAGAACATGAAAACATCAGCTGCCTCCCCCTCTTTTCGGGGAGGCGGCCTTTGTGTGTGCGAAGCAATGAGCCATGCGGTAGAAAATGACAGCACTGGCACGGGGAAGCTGTTTTTTAGCTTACCCGGGACAGTGGTGGCATTTTCTGCCATACGGCAGAGCCGTTCCAATCGCAGCGCAGCTTTTCGCGCTGCGATCTGTCGGCATGTCAGTCAACAGAAACATGAAAGGCCCGGGGAGGGGAAATATGGCGGGAACAGAGAGAAAGGGATACGACGGGGGCCGCAGGAGAAGAAAGGTCCTCAGGCTGAAGATTTTCCTGGGGTTAGTCTCGGTTCTGCTTGCGGGCGCGGCAGTTGTCCTGGGTGTTGTTTTGTGGCAGCTGCTTCAGCCAGCCGGCGTCGCCGTCCTTCCTCCGGGGGAACAGACGGTTATGGCCACGCTTCCCGAGGAGGAAACCTGGAAGGTGACCGAGGCTGCCGACTTTGCGGCGCTGGAAAACACCGGGGATCCCATCCTGGACGCCGCCAATCTCCTGGCTAAGCAGTACAATTACGATGCCGCCATTGAGCTGGTGCGGGGCGTGGAGGGGTATGCGGAAAAGCCCGGCTACCCGGAAGCGATCGCGGCTTTCGAGGATCTGTCCGCCCAGTGCGTCGACTGGACCAGCTACGGCCAGATCACCCATGTGTTTTTCCATTCCCTGATCGTGGATGAGGAGCTGGCATTCGGGAGCGATAAGCGCGATGACTTCAACAAGGTCATGACTACGGTTGACGAATTTAAGAAAATCATGCAGTCCATGTACGACCGGGGCTATGTACTGATCAGCCTGCACAAAATCGCGCGGATGGAGCAGCAGGCGGACGGGACCTGGGCCATGACAAAGCAGCCCATCCGCCTTCCGCGGGGCAAGAAGCCTTTCGTTCTTTCCGAGGACGATGTCTGCTACTATGAATATATGACGGGCAAAGGCTTTTCCACAAAACTGTGTCTGGATGAAAACGGAAAGGTGGTCAACGAGTATGTGGAACGCGACGGAAGCGTTGTCTACGGCTCCTACGACGTGCTGACCGTGCTGGAGGATTTTATAGCGGAGCATCCCGATTTTTCCTATCAGGGCTCGAAAGGGATCCTCGCCTTTACGGGATATGATGGCGTCCTGGGGTACCGTACCAGCGATTTCTGGTACTCCGATACCTGCGACTACTATATCTCCAATCCGAAAAATGATGCCGAGAAGGCGAATGACCATACTTCCCCGAATCCGAATATCGAGCAGGATAAGCAGGAGGCTGCCAGGGTGGCGCAGGCAATCCGCAGCCTGGGCTGGGAGCTGGCCAGCCACAGCTGGGGGCATCCGGATCTGAAAAACATATCCTACGAGCGTTTTGCCTGGGATACGGATATGTGGGAGCGGGAGGTGGAACCGATCATCGGCCCGACGGATATCATCCTGTATCCGCTCGGCGCGGACGTCGGGGAGTGGATGCCCTCCTCCTACGGTCCGGAAAACGCCAAATACCAGAAGCTGAAACAGGCGGGCTTCAACTATTTCTGCAACGTTGACGGTGCCCAGTACTGGGTACAGATCAATCCGGATAATTTCCGCCAGGGCCGCAGAAACCTGGACGGATTCATGATGTATAAACAGATTCTGCATCCGGAACGGGTGCTGACAAGCGATCTGTTCGATGCGGAGACCGTTTTTTCCTCCGCGCGTCCGCTGCCGGTTCCCGGCGTGGAGTAAGGAGCTGCAAACGTACAGGGCTGCTGTTCAGAGCCGGACTCCGGAAATGGCGGAAACATGCCATTTCCGGAGTTGTGTCGTGCTCGCCGCATGCATTTCCGGAGGGCTCTGTCCGGACTGTTTTGGGAAAGGATCATAAAACAATGTATATTATTGCTGGCCTCGGAAATCCGACCGCGCAGTATGCGGGGACGAGGCATAATGTCGGCTTCGCGGTGATCGATGTGCTCAGTGCGGCCTATGGCATTGCCGTGGACACCAGGAAATTCAAGGGGCTTATCGGCAGAGGCATGATCGGTTCGGAGAGGGTTCTGCTGGTGAAGCCGCAGACCTATATGAATGCCAGCGGGGAATGTCTCCGCGAGGTACTGAATTATTATAAAGAAGACATAAGCAGGCTGATCGTGATTGTGGATGATATCAATCTGGAGCCCGGACAGCTTCGGATCCGCGGGAAGGGAAGCGCCGGCGGCCATAACGGGTTAAAAAGCATCATTTCGCAGTGCGGCTCCCAGGATTTTGCCAGAATACGGGTCGGCATCGGTGAAAAAAATCCCAGGCAGGATCTTGCGGATTATGTGCTGAGCCATTTTTCGGGGGAGGAAAGGGAGCAGATGGATGCGGCATATTCCCTTGCGGCAAAAGCAGTCAGATCCCTGATGGAAGACGGTCTTGAAGCGGCGATGAATCTCTATAACAGGAAAGTCCAGGCCTGAGGGAGGCATGAACGGGGCCATAGGGTCAAAGTATCAAACTGTGTTTTGGGAGGAGAACTATGCCGGGAGTATTTGCGAATCCGCTGACCGGGCTGAATGATTATAATGAATTCCGGGACACCCTTCTGAAGAGGAAGGAGCCCGTGGGGATGACCGGCTGCATTGATTCCGAAAAGGTTCACCTGATGAGCACCTTTCTCGGGAGCGCCGACTACCAGCTGATCGTTACCTACAACGAACAGCGCGCCAGGGAAATCTGCGAGGATTACAGGCTGTTCAGCCAGGACGTGTTTTTTCTGCCGCCCAAGGACCTGATCTTTTTTCAGGCGGATCTGCAGAATCATACCATTGCCTCCGCCCGCATGAAAGCCCTTCTTCCGCTGATTCTCGGAAAGCCGGCGGTCATCGTGACGACCGCCGACGCCATGATGAACGCGCTGATCCCCCATAAGCAGCTGGAGGAATCCGTCCTGCACTGGAAAGAAGGGGATGAGCTGGATCTGAAGGAGCTGGCCCACCGGCTGGTGCTGTACGGATACGAGCGGGCCGCCAGGGTGGAAAATCCCGGCGAGTTTTCGGTACGCGGCGGAATCCTTGACCTGTATCCGCTGACGGGTGAAAACCCCGTACGCGTGGAGTTTTTCGGGGATGAGATTGATTCCATCAGAAGTTTTGATCCCGAAACGCAGCGCTCGGTGGAGAATCTGCACGAGACGGACGTCTTCCCCGCGACAGAGCTGGTGCTGACGGACGAGCAGCGGCTGGGCGGATACCGGAAAATCGAGGATTCACTGAAAAAGCAGACCGCGCGTTTCAGGGAGGCGAAGGAAGGACAGAAGGCCGCCCGTCTGCGGGATGCCGTGCGCATGCTTCTGGAGGAGCTTCAGGAAGAGCAGACGGTTACGGCGCCGGACGGCTTCATCAGCTTTTTTTACAAAAAGACGGAAACCCTGCCGGATTATTTTCCGGCGGAGAAAACCCTTATCTTCCTGGATGAGCCTGTCAGGCTTTCGGAACGCGGGGACGGCATCGAGGCGGAATTTACCGAAAGCATGAAAAACCGTCTGGAGCAGGGATATCTGCTTCC
>CAMOSC010000219.1 GCA_946624325.1 uncultured Clostridia bacterium | reverse complement strand
CATTCTGTCCGCTGGCGGCTTCCTGAGTCATCGGAGGAAGAGCCATGCCCCCCGCCGATCCGCCGCCGGTTGAAATCACAAACAGAAAGGCAAGCAGCACCAGCAGACCCGCTATGTTCGCCTTGATGATCTGAAAGGCTTCCCTCAGCCTTCCCGTCACCGTCATGGGGCGGTACAGGCCGAACAGGCCGTAGGATAACAGGAAAACCGGAATAATGAACCAGAGATAGCGGAAGTATGCGCCGGCCGACAGGGGGGTAAGATTGTCCTGTACATAGAACTGGATCCAGTAGCTGAGGGCATAGGCGGCCGCTATCAGTGCCGCATCGACCAGCAGCCCGATTACCGTATAGACTTTCTGCTTCGTCCGGTTCATAATGCCCTCCTTCCCCTGTATCTATTCAGCCCGCGTTCCCGGCTTTCTTCTTAAAATCCGCAAAAGACTTTAGTAACTATACTTCATTCCCCGGAAAAACTCAACCGGAAAAGCTTACAATTTTCTTAACGGAACCACTCTACCGTTGACATGCCGCCCCGTATGCGGGCTCAGCGCTCGGCATGCCGTCTGAGGAAATCCGCCGCATACGTCAGCGTATTCCTCCAGAGATCCGCCTCAATCCGCAGGTAATTCCGGATGTGCGCTCCGCGGAAATAGACCTTTTTGCACTTTTTGCGGGTCGATATTCCCTCCCGGATCCCGTCAAGGTAATCTCCTCCGAAGCCAAGCCGTACGAAAAAGAAATATTTTACGGCATAACCCGCACAGAGCGGCAGGAAATTCAGAGCCAGCTGAGGCAGCGGCATGTTCTTGTAATTCAGATACACGCTGTTGCGCGCGGAAAGACGCACCTTGAAGCTGTTGTATTTCGATCCGCTGGTCCCGCTGCCGACATGGTAGACCTTTGCCTTCGGACAGTAAACGTTTCTGTAGCCGTGTATCCGGGCCCTGTACCCCAGGTCAATATCCTCCAGGTATGCGAAATGCATCTCGTCGAAATACCCGATCCGGTCCAGCATATACCTGCGGTACAATGCCGCCCCGGCGCAGGCGGAGAACACATCATCCTGCTGTTTATAATTGCCCAGTTTCTGTCCCACGCCCCGCTGTACGGCCCAGCCAAGCACCGTATAAAGGTCGCCCGCGTCATCCAGGAGCTTCCGGTTATGGTACTGGATCATGCGGCAGCTGACGGAAAAAATATCCTCGGAGGATTCCATGGTCTCAAGGAGGGCCGCAATCATATCCGGATGGGATTCCGTATCGTTGTTGAGCAGCAGCACGTACGGCGTGGTGCTCAACCGGATTCCCTCATTGACGCCGCCCGCAAAGCCGAGGTTCCTTTTCATCACCGCAACCTTTACCCAGGGGAAATCTGCCGCAATGTACTCAGCGCTTCCGTCCGAAGATGCATTGTCGATCACGAGGGTATCAAAGCAGTCGGGCCCGCAGCTCTGGTTTTCCAGGGACTCCAGACATTTTTTCAGGAAACGTCTGCCATTATAGTTTGGAATGACTACGGTTACTTTCTTTTTTCCCATAATGCTCCTTCCGGTAATCCTCCAGCTGCTTCTGCCGGCGCTCCATTGCCGTGTAACTGAGCCTGTAATAATGGATATAGGACAGATTCGGGTTGTAATACGGATCCTTGAAGCTCCCGAGGATATCCCACTTTCCGTTCAGGAGCGCCATTTCGCTGCCGAAGCGCACGAACCGCTCGGGCGTATCCTCGCTTCCCCTGGATTTGGATTCATAGTGATACAGCCGCACATCCGCGTCGTAAACAACCAGGTAACCGGCCGCGCGAACCTTCAGGCACAGGTCCACGTCGTTAAAGGCTACCTTGAAATCTTCATCCAGCCCGCCCACTTCGTCATAAACGGAAGCCCTGATCATCAGGCATGCCGCGGTAACCGCGGACAGATCCTGCGTACAGACCGCACGCCCCATATAGCCCGGGGCATCCTCATGGATGCCTTTGAACACGTGATCGGCAAGACCGCCGGCTCCGACCAGGACGCCCGCATGCTGGACGGTATGGTCATCATAGAGGAGCTTCGCCCCGACAATGCCCACATCCGGCCGCATACAGTACCCGAGCATATGCTCCAGCAGATCCGGCGTGACGACTTCAATATCGTTATTCAGCAGAAGCAGGTACTCACCGGATGCATAGCCGCGCCCGAAATTGTTGATTGCGGAATAATTGAATTCCCCGGGCCAGTACACCACCCGTATATTCGGGGAGGATGCCTCCAGGTTTTTATAATAGTGGAAGGTTTCCGGATCCTTGCTGTTGTTCTCAATCACGATCACCTCATAGTTATCGTAAAGGGAACGTTCCTGCAGAGAGCGGATGCACTTGTCGAGATCATCGATGTGATCCTTGTTCGGGATCAGGACGGATACCTTCGGATGCTCTTTCAGGAAAAACCTGGTGGAATACCAGCCGTCTATTGCTCCGATCTGCGCGACGGCGGAGATGCCGCAGCGCTCGTAATGCGCATTGATGGCAGCCGCGCCGGCATTCACGGCATAGCGCTTATTGCCCTGGGCGCTGGATGTGGAGCCCGTATGGCTGCGCCAGTGGTACAGGACCTTCGGATAATGGCAGATCCGGTTCGTGCGCTCCGTAAGGCGCAGGATCAGATCATAATCCTGGGCTCCCTCGAACTCCGCCCGAAGCCCTCCCACACTGTCGAGAAGACTTTTCCTGACGGCCAGGAAGTGGCAGACATAGTTGTTGCTGCACAGATAATCCGGGCTGAAATCCGGTTTAAAATTCGGAAAAGCGAACACCGTGTCGTTCTCTTTGATTTTGTCCTCGTCCGAATAGAAAAGGTCGATGTCCCGGTTTTCGTTCAGTGCCCTGGCATAGCAGTAAAGCGCATCCGGCTCAAGCATATCGTCATGATCCAGGAAACACACGAAATCGCCGCCCGTCTCCCGGATTCCGGCATTGGTATTCTCCGCAATCCCCTGATTCTCCGTCAGGCGGACCTCCCGGATACGGGCATCCTGCCGGCACCATACGCGGACATTCTCCGAAAGAGCCACATCCTCCGGTGAGGCGTTCACCAGAATCAGCTCCCAGTTCTGCCAGGACTGGATGGCGACCGAGCGTACCATGCTCCGGAAATAGGTCAGCGGCGTATGATAGAGCGGTACAATTACGGAAAATTTCGGCTTAAAGGGCAGCTCTTCACGGCGCTGAAACGCGAGCTCGCCGGGCGTCACCTTCATGACATTGTACCAGTCGTCATAGGCGCTGTACTCTTTTCCGGCAAGCTTCTTTGCGATGCGCTTTGCCGCCGCCTTTGAGTCCACCATGGCCTTCTTGGTCTTCTTGTAGGTCATTCTCGCGGTTATGAGCGCCGGATTCAGCGGGATATGCCGTTCATCGACAACCGTTCCGCCGGGCGTGACTTCCTCCAGGCGGATTACCGCCAGCGGGATATCCGCGATCGGGACCTCCATAAACAGGCCCACATCGGACGCCTTGGTATCATGGTAAACGGCAAGCCCCACATCCGGACGGCAGGCCCTGGTGACAGAGCAGGGAATCTCCTTCCGGGACGCATCCGTCGCGTACACGCGCATCGTGTTCTTCCGGTCATCCACCGTTGCCCAGCCGACAATTATGATTTTATGATTTTTTACCGATACCGAATCAAAACAATAATCCATCTTTCTTTCCTGTTCCCGCGCCGTCTCTTGAATATCAGCGCTCGTAATAGCCATGCCTGAGAGACAGGTTCCTGTTATAATAGGGATCCTGCAGCATTCTGGCGGGCCAGCGTTCCCTCAGCAGCTGTTTTTCTTTTTCAAAGCGTGCCTTCTGCTCGTCGCTCTCCTCATATCCGCGGGTTTTTGATTCATAATGATACCATTCGGCAAACGCATCATATACGACCCGATACCCGTTCTCCTGAAGCTTCAGGCAGAAATCCACATCGTTATAGGCGACTCTGAACTGCTCGTCCATACCGCCCGCTTCCAGGTAAACGGATTTCCGGACCATCATGCAGGCCGCGGTTACGGCGGACATATCCTGGGAGACAATCGCCCGCCCCATATAGCCGGGATTGTCTCTGTGATAATGAAGAAAAACGTGGTCAGCCCCTTCGCTGACGCCTACCAGGACGCCTGCGTGCTGGATGGTATCATCCCCGTAAAGCAGTCTCGCCCCCACGGCCCCGACATCCCTCCTGAGGCAGTACCCGGCCATGCTCTCGATCGCATCCGGCGATATCATCTCGGTGTCATTGTTCAGCAGGAGCAGCAGTTCTCCCGAAGCCTCCCCTGCCGCGAAATTATTGATGGCCGAATAGTTGAAGGGCTTGTCCCAGTTCAGTATCCGGATCCGCTCATCCGCCCGCAGGCTGTCGTAAAGCGCAAAAGTCTCCGGCTCCGTGCTCCCGTTTTCGATGATCAGGATTTCCAGGTTCCTGTAGACGGATTTTTCCAGGACAGAGCCGATGCAGCGTTTTAAATCATCCGCATGGTCGCGGTTTGGTATCAGCACCGAGACAAGCGGTTTATCCTTCAGGGAAAACTCGGTACGGTACCAACCCGGAAGCGGCATGGGTTCACAGGTAGCCGGGATGCGGCAGCGCATATAGTGTTCGTCAATGGCGTTTTTGCCCGCCAGATAAGCGTAGGCTTTGCTCTCCGGATTCTGGGCCGTGGAATCTCTGTGGCAGCGCCAGGTATAGAGGATTTTCGGGATATGGAAAAACTTTTCCGTAACCTCTGAAAGGCGCAGCAGCAGATCATGGTCCTGCGCCCCGGACAGCTCGGGATTCAGACAGCCGGTTTTGCTCAGCAATGAGGAGCGCACGAAGAGCATGTGGCAGATATAGTTATTGCAGCACAGCAGGTCCGGATTGTAATCCGGTTTAAAATGCGGCTCAAAACAGATTCCGGTCTGATCGTCGAGTTTATCCTCGTCGCAGTAAACCACATCCGAGCCGTTC
>CAMOSC010000218.1 GCA_946624325.1 uncultured Clostridia bacterium | reverse complement strand
AATCCGGCGCGGCAAACGACAAAGTAAAGAGAACTTTGTCGTTTGCTATATCTATCGGCGACAGCCTGGATCTGCCCGAGTCACAGTCCATGCAGACCCTGGAAGCGATAGCGAATTTCTCCGGGAATTTCGCGCTGCCCCTTTTTCTGTTTGCAAACTTTGCGATTATTCTGGACAGGAAGAACTCCTACAAAAGACAGCTCCTGTGGTTCGGAGGGCTGTCTGCCCTGATTGTCTTCCTCTTCATCCTTTTTAAGGAACACTACATTGTCGGAATTATCTCAGCCCTCCTCGGAGACCGGGAAGCAGCCGAAGAGCTCATAGACGAGATTCTTTACAGTCTTTCGCTGAAAGGGTCGCTGGTCTTCAACCTGTTCATAGACCTGTTTATGTGTACGCTCCTGATGTTCTTCCTGAACTACGTTCCGAAGCGTTTTTTTACCGGCGGCAAGAAAAAACTGTTCCGGCTTTTTGCGCTGGTTCCCATCCTGTATGAAACAGGATCCCTGATCATCCGGATCGTGATGGCGTATGGTGTCACAACACCCAATTATCTCATATATCCGTTCCTGACGACAAAGCCGTTTATGAGTTTTGTCCTGTTTTTAATCCTTGTCCTGCATCTGAAATTTCAGGAGCGCAGACTGCGCAAAAACGGAATAGGCCTTGAGGAATACCAGGCGTATACCCGGACGAATGCCCATTCCCTCCGCTTCTCTGTTTACGCCACCGTGATGATCCTGATTACGGCGGTTATCGATTTCATCCTTTATGTCATCGTATCCCTGGCTGTTCTGCTTCCCTCCATGATGGAATCGGAAATCGTTTCCGAAGAAGCCCTGGCAGAAATACAGATTTCAGCCGGCAGAATCCGCTGTTCATTTCCGGATTCGCACCTGGTTCCGAACGGTTGCATATCCTGACTCACTGCAAGAAACGGAGAACACTGATGAAATACGTAAAACTCCCCAAAACGGATCTGACCATCTCGAATATATGCCTCGGTACCGACCATTACGGCGGCAGAATTCCCGAGGATACCGCCTTTACCATTCTCGACCGTTTTGCGGCCATGGGCGGAAATATCCTGGATACTGCCAATATTTACGGAAAATGGCTTCCGGCAGGCGATAACGCAAGCGAAAAGGTAATCGGCAAATGGATAAAAAGCCGCGGCATCTCCGATGAAAAAATGCTTGTCGCCACCAAAGGCGGTCACTATGATCTGCAGAATCCCTCAGTCTCACGCGTCACACGCAAAGCCTTAAGGCACGATCTGGAGGAAAGTCTCCTGGCACTGAACCGGGATCATGTTGACCTGTACTGGTACCACAGGGACAGGCCGGGCGTGCCTGCCGGAGAGCTGCTGGAATGGATGGAGGAACTGGTAAAGGAGGGAAAAATCCGTTTTTACGGTGCTTCCAATTTTACGTCCGGGCGTATGGACGAGGCTGCCAGCTATGCCGCAGAGCATGGCCTGACGGGCTTTGTCGGCCTGCAGAACCGCTGGAGCCTGGCTGCCCCCAATCCCGCGCCGCCTTCCGCGGATACCATGCAGAGCATGGACGCGGCCTTCTATGACTGGCACGTCCGCACAGGAATGCCGCTCTTCCCCTACACCTCCTCCGCGAGGGGCTTTTTTGCCAAATGCGCGGAAGGCCGGGTGACGGAGGATCTGAACCGCGCATACGGCAACGAGCGGAACCGGAAGCTGTTTGGGCTGCTCTCACAGCACGCAAAGGAATGCGGTTCCACGCCCTATGTGCTGGGTCAGGCCTTTCTGCTCTCCCAGCCCTTCCCCGTAATCCCGCTGATGACAGCCAGGATTCCGGAACATCTTCAGGATTTTGAGGCGGTTTCGGAATGCGTGATACCGGACGAGTGGATGCGGCAGTATCTTGCCTGCGGGATTGCCTGAGCTTTTTCTTCTGAGCCTGCCGGAGGCTGCTAAGGAAATTGACGCTGCGCGTCGGAAATCCGGCGGGGGAAACGCTTAAATCAGCGTTTCCCCAAAAAAGAAACGCCCTTTCGGCGTTTCTTTTTTTGCGAAGAACTCTGGCATACCCATACAGGCACGGATACGTGGAAGCCGCTCGCGAGTTTCCACATCTGCCGGATGTAGACAACAGCAGTCCGAAGATCAGCGCAGGAATCCGCTGATAATCTGCTCTTCCGCTTCCTTCTCGGAAAGTCCCAGGGTCATCAGCTTGATAAGCTGGTCTCCCGCTATCTTCCCGATGGCGGCCTCATGGATCAGGGCTGCATCCACATTGTTGGCGTCGAGCCTGGGGATGGCTACCACATGGGCCTTGTCCATGATGATGGCATCGCACTCGGCATGGCCATTGCATACGGTATTCCCGACGATGGCTGCCTCGAAGATCTGCTCCGACGCATCCTTTGCCACAGACCTGGAAATCACATCGGTACTGGAATGCTCCCCGTTGAGTTCTACCGTGTAGACGCTTGTCGCCTTCTGCTCCCCGTGCGTCATGAGACGCTCATGTACAATCAGGGTGGCGCCTTCCGCAAGCTCTGCCTTTGTCGTGCGTACCGTGGAATCAACGCCCTTAATCTGGGCCATCTCCATGTCCACATAGCTTCCGGCCTCCTGGTAGACCTCGGTTACCGGGTTGAGAATCCTCTTGCCCATACCGTCGCCCTGGCCGTAATGCTTTTCCACATAGCGGACCCTTGAGTTTTTGCCGACGAAAAAGCGGTGCACGCCGTCATGCTCGGAATCCTTGGCGCCGGAATTGTGAATGCCGCAGCCCGCCACAATGGTAACGTCACAGTCCTCTCCGATATAAAAATCATTATAGACCGTTTCCTTCAGGCCGCTCTCGCTTAATACCACGGGAATATGGACGCTCTCCTTTTTGGTGCCGTCCTTAATGCGGATATCAATTCCGCTCTTATCGGTTTTGCTGATAATATCAATATTGGCAGTGGTATTGCGTGCCTCGCTGATCCCGTTGGCGCGGATGTTGTACGCGCCTTCAGGCATACTGTGAAGGTCAGCCACCTCAGCCATCAGTTTTCTCTGTATTTCATCCATCATTTGTCTGTTCCTCCGGTTCCCGTCGCTGTCATCATACAGACGGAAGCCTGTTCTGCCTCAAAGGCATTGAATGATCGTAAGCCCCTGCCGATCCGTAAAGAAGCGTTCAGAAATAAACCGAACAGATCCTAAGCTTTGAACATCAGGCATCAGGGCCTGACCGGATCAGATATTCCCGGGAGCAATTCTCAGTCCGCCAGCCTGCTGCAGGCATTATTCGCGGCGGAAGGCGTGCCTAACAGTTCCGGCAGAAGTTCATCCCGCGGGCCCTGGCGCTTTACGGCACCATCCTCTATCACCACGATCTCATCGGCGATCTGCAGAATCCGCTCCTGGTGGGAGATGATGATGACCGTTCCCTGAATACTCTCCCGGATGTTCTCAAACACACGGATCAGGTTCTGGAAGCTCCAGAGATCGATCCCCGCTTCCGGTTCATCAAACACGGAATACTTTGTGCCTCTGGCAAGCACGGTGGCTATCTCTATGCGCTTGAGTTCGCCTCCGGAGAGAGAGGCGTTCACCTCGCGCTGAATATAATCCCTTGCGCAGAGCCCGACACGGGAGAGGTATTCGCAGGCCTGGTTGATGGTGATCCTGGAGCCCGATGCCAGGCGCAGCAGATCCACCACCTTGATCCCCTTAAAATGAACCGGCTGCTGGAAGGCAAAGCTGATGCCAAGCTTCGCCCGCTCCGTAATGCCAAGTTCCGTAATATCCTCTCCGTCCAGGAGGATTCTCCCCTCCGTGACCGGATAAACACCCATAATCAGCTTGGCGAGCGTGGATTTTCCGCCGCCGTTCGGGCCAGTAATAACGACAAATTTTCCGTCGCCCACAGTCAGATTCAGATGCTCGATGATCGGAATAACCGCATCCTGCTCCTCCACGCGATAAGAAACATTTTTTATCTCTAACATGATTTCACCTTCTCAGATCTTTTCCAGCGCCCCCGCCATCACCGGCAGCGGATCTCCCTGAATCTGTTCGATACGGCCCAGGTCGCAGAGCGCGGCCGCGGACGGGTCGAAGGGCAGATGCTCCATAACCGCAATCCCGTGCTGCGCGGCAATCTCCTCCAGATTGCTCTGTCCGAAGAGATAATGGCGTTTCCCGCAGTCCGGGCAGTCAAACCAGGACATGTTTTCCACGATGCCGAGGATCGGGACCTTCATCAGCTCCGCCATCTTGACCGCTTTTGTGACGATCATGGACACCAGGTCCTGCGGGGAGGTCACGATCACCAGGCCGTCTAAGGGCAGCGACTGGAATACCGTCAGCGCAACATCGCCGGTACCCGGAGGCATGTCCACAAACATATAGTCCACATCACCCCAGTAGACATCGCTCCAGAACTGCTTGACGGTTCCGGAAATGATCGGCCCCCTCCACACTACGGGGTCTGTCTCATCCGGCATGAGCAGGTTGAGGGACATGATGGAAATGCCGTCCTGGCTGCGGGCCGGGATAATCCCCTCCTCAGCCTGGTACACCATTCCCTGCACGCCGAACATTTTCGGTATGGAAGGCCCGGTGATATCCGCGTCCAGAATGGCGGTTTTGTAGCCCTTCCTGGACATGGCAACGGACAGGAGACCCGTTACCATGGATTTTCCCACACCGCCCTTGCCGCTGACCACGCCGATCAGTTTTTTTACATGGCTTGACGCGTTGACCGGATCAAACCTGTTTTCCGGTTCCGGCTCTTTTTTCAGCTTTAACTCCCGCTTTGGCTTATATTCGGGAAGAGATTCGGCTATTTTTCTGATTTCTTCTTCTGTCATCTTCTGGTTCTCCATTATGTTTAAACAATTGGTAACTGTTCAGAGCCAGGTGCAAATCTGTGAGAAAACATGGAATCAGCAGGCTGAAATCCATGTTTTCTCACAAATTTGCATCCGGCGAGCACACCGCAACTCCGGAAATGGCGT
>CAMOSC010000217.1 GCA_946624325.1 uncultured Clostridia bacterium | reverse complement strand
GCCAGCTGACCTGGTTTCGGCGTGAGCGGGATGTCACCTGGGTCGACACGGACGGCAAGGATACGGAAACGCTGTTGACCGAAATCACGGGGCTGATCAGACAAAAGACCGGCGTAATATGACAGGACTCCGACGGGCACGTCACAGCTCCGGAAATGGCTTTCTTTGCCATATCTTGAGTCTTGCTCTGAACAGTCACAACAAACTATACAGGAGAATCGGAATACAGTATGCTTAATCTGGAATCACAGTACCGCTCGATGGGCATCAGCGATGCGGTCCTTTCTTTTTGCAGCGGAATAGAAGACAGGCTTGCGGAGCGTTTCAGGGAGATAGACCGGGTAGCCGAAGCCAATCAGATGAAGGTGCTTGCCGCCATGCAGAAAAACAGGGTGAGCGACATTCACTTTGCGGCAACAACCGGATACGGTTACAACGATATGGGCCGCGAAACGCTTGAAAAAGTTTATGCGGATACCTTCCATACGGAAGCGGCACTGGTCAGGCCGCAGATCACCTGCGGCACCCACGCACTGGCTGTCGCGCTCTCGGCAAACCTGCGCCCGGGAGATGAACTGCTCTCACCGGCCGGGAAACCCTATGATACCCTGGAGGAGGTCATCGGAATCCGGGACAGCATCGGTTCCCTGAAGGAGTACGGCGTCTCTTACCGCCAGGTTGAGCTGAAGGAGGGCAGGAGCTTTGACTATGAGGCAATCCGGGCAGCCGTCAATGAGCGGACGAGGGTTGCAACCATTCAGCGCTCCAAAGGCTATCAGACGAGGCCTACCTTTTCCCCGCAGCAGATCGGCGAGCTGATTCATTTTCTCAAGAGCCTGAAGCCGGATATCATCTGCATGGTAGACAACTGCTACGGCGAATTTGTATGCCTCGATGAGCCCTCCGATTACGGTGCCGATATGGTGGTGGGTTCCCTGATCAAAAATCCCGGCGGCGGACTTGCCCCGATCGGCGGATATATCTGCGGGACAAAAGCCTGTGTGGACCGCTGCGCCTACAGACTCAGCGCGCCAGGGCTCGGTCAGGAGGTTGGCGCCTCTCTGGGAGTGCTTCCCGCCTTTTTCCAGGGCTTTTTCCTTGCCCCGGTCGTCGTCGCCGGAGCGCTGAAAGGCTCGGTTTTCGCGGCGAACGTATATGAATCGCTGGGTTTTGACGTGCTTCCGGATTCCACGGAGCCGCGCTACGATATCATTCAGGCAGTTACCTTCGGGAAGCCCGAGGGGTTAATCAGTTTCTGCCGCGGGATTCAGGCCGCCGCCCCCGTAGACAGCTTTGTGACGCCTGAACCCTGGGATATGCCCGGATATGACGCACAGGTAATCATGGCTGCGGGAGCTTTCGTGCAGGGATCTTCCATTGAACTGAGCGCAGACGGCCCCCTGAAGGAGCCTTATACGGCATTCTTCCAGGGCGGTCTGACCTGGTATCACGCCAGATACGGCATCATGCAGTCCCTCCAGAAGCTCGTGGATGCCGGTATTGTCCGTCTGTAAGCGTAACACGGCTTTTAGGGCCCTTCCAAAGTTTCATCCTTTTGATGCTATACTTTGACGGCCTTTTGTGATACAATAGAGTAACCGCATGCGCATCTGCCGGTATACCGGGAAGCCAAGGCGCGGGTACCGCCATGGCCGCCCTTCGCGGCCTGTTAGCAGAGCAACCCTATGCCTCGCTGCCAGGTGTGCCATCTCCGGCCGGAAAGCCGTGGCACATATAACCATCCCGGCCATGCACAGAGCGGGTCGTTTTCAAGCTAATCCTTTTGATTTTGCTGCCTGGAGAGCGCAAGTCAGGAGGATCGTTATGACTGTTTCAAAAAACCTGCCGCCGGATCTGAAGCCCTATGAACGCTGTGAAAAGTACGGTCCGTCCGTGCTGAACGACGCTGAACTGCTCGCCGTTATTCTGAGAACCGGAAGTGTGGGAGAGAACTCGGTTTCACTTGCCGGCAGGCTGCTGGCCCTGGGGGATCTCGGGGACATTACACGGATGAGCCATGAGAAGCTTCGGAAAATCCGCGGCATCGGGAAGGTAAAGGCCATGCAGCTGCTGTGTATCGGTGAGCTGGCACGCCGCATTGCCGGAAAAAAACGCCGGGAACTGCCGCTTTTAGACAGCGCCGACCGCATTGCGGAATACTACATGGAGGATCTGGCCAGGGAAAAGCGGGAAAAGGTATATCTGCTGATGCTCAACAGCCGGTTCCGCCTGCTGCATGAAACGCTGCTGTCCCTCGGAACGGTCAACAGCGCACCGCTGTCACCCCGCGAGGTTTTCACGGAAGCCATGCGGCATGATGCATCGGCCGTCGTGCTGCTTCATAATCATCCCGGAGGAGATCCTTCGCCGAGCAAGGAAGATATCCGGATCACCGAAATCCTTGCAAAGGCCGGCGAGCTGGTACAGATCCCGCTCGCGGACCATATTGTCATAGGAGATCACTGTTATATCAGTTTGAGAGAATCGGGAGTTCTTGCATGAACCGCAATGAAGAGAAAGAAAACGGCGGATTTCCCGTACCGGCATCCGCCATGCCCCGGATTGTCCTGTTTCTGCTGACAATCTGCTGTGTCTGTTCCATGGGCTATTACTATCTGAAAAAAGAAAATGTTGCTTCCTTTACGCAGGCGGCGGGATTGATCCTGATCCCATTCCAGAAAGGGATCAATTCCATCGGTTCCTTTGTGTTTGACCTGGAGCAGGACCATCTGGAGATGGAAGCGGCCCGTGAGGAGATCCGTTCACTCCGTGAGGAAAATGCCAGACTGGCAAGCCGCATTGAAGAACAGGACCGCATGGTTTATGATTACAGGGAAGCGGAGCGGCTCCTGGAGCTCAAGGATACCTACAGCTCCTATGACACCATCGGTGCCAATGTTATTTTCAAAAACGCTTCCGGAAACTGGTATTCCACCTTCACCATCGACCGCGGCAGTGCCGACGGCCTGGAGAAAAACATGAATGTCATTGCCGACGGCGGGCTTGTCGGTTATATCTCGGAGGCTGGTCTCCATCACGCGGTGGTTTCCACCATCATCAACGACAGCATCAACGTCAGCGGGATGCAGATGAGCACGAGGGATTCCTGCATGGTGCTTGGGGATCTGACGCTCATGCGTGAAAAAGGCGTGCTGCGCCTGGATTATATGAAAGAAGATTTCGAAGCCGAAAAGGACGCGGTTATCGTGACCTCCCGGATCAGCGACCGCTATTTTCCGGGCATCAAGATCGGTTACGTAACGGAAACCTGGCTCAATCAGGATCTTCTCACCCGCTCCGGGTATCTCAAGCCCGCGGTGGATTTCGAACATATTGACAGAGTCCTGGTGATCACGGAACAGAAGCGCATAAACGACTGATTCCGGCCGGACTGAGAGGAGTGCTATGAAAAAATATCTGGTCCGCGGAGGGCTCCTGGCCGTACTGATTACGGCGGGGTTCCTGCTCCAGACGAATCTCCCCGGATTGATTCCGCTGCTGCAGGTATCGCCGAACCTCCTGCTGATTATCACATTTTCCGTCGGGTTTCTGCGCGGGAAAATCGCGGGCATGATCTGCGGATTCATCTGCGGGATCCTGCTGGATTCCTTTGGGGGCGGCATACTCGGCTATTATACGCTTATATTTCTCTATATCGGGTACCTGAACGGCCTGCTTGCCAGGATCATGGTAAATGATATGATCCTCCTCCCGCTCGGGCTCTGCCTGATCAATGAAATCTGCTACAGCCTGTATGTGTATATCTTCGGTGCGTTCCTTCTCGGCAAATCCAATTTCGGAGATTATCTCCGCACCATTGCCATGCCGGAGCTCATCACGACACTGTTCTGCACGATTATTCTTTACGGTCTGATACTCTTCTGCAACAGGAAGCTGGAGCAGCGGGAAAAGGCCGCGATCGAAAGGCCGGCGCTTCTGCGCTGAGCGGTAAGGAGACATCTTTCTTGATACGTGAAAATCTCGATATGCTTCTGGAATGGCTGAAACGGGTCATCCGGTCAAGGCTCTTCTGGATCGGCACCGTCACCATGATCCTTTTCTTTCTGATGTGCGCCAGGCTGTACCGCCTTCAGATTCAGGACGGGGCTGCCTATTACAGCAATTATGTCAACCGCACGACGCGGGAAATCCTGACGCCCGCCGTGCGCGGCAACATTTACGACCGCAACGGAGAGCTTCTGGCCGGAAACGAAATCGTATACAACCTCACCATTCAGGATCTCGGCATTTACGGCAAGACCGATTTTAACAGAATGCTTCTGAGGCTGATCGGCCTGATGCGCCGCTTTGATGTTCCCGTACCCTCGGAATGCCCGGTTTTTGTCAATGAGCACGGAGAGTTTGAGTTTATTTCCGGGAACGACACCAGGATCCGGCAGTTCATCCGGGACATTTACGGAAAAGCCTATATCGAAAAGCAGGCGAAGGAAGGGGTAGATGTCTATTCGTACGACACGCCTGCCATCATGTCGAGCCTTCTTTCCCTTTATTACGTCACCGAGAAGGATCTCCCGGGTTTTTCGGAGCTTTCCCTCCAGGATCAGCTTGATATCTGCAATATCCGCTACGCCATGAGCGGCACCAGCTTTACGCGCTACCGCTATCCGACCATAGCGACGGATGTCAGCGAGGATTTCCGTACGGCCGTGCTGGAAGCGCAGGCGGAACTGATCGGCGTGGAAATCGAGAAGGGTACAAAGCGCGTATATCCGGATTCCATCTATTTTTCCGGTATCCTCGGCTATATCGGCCGTCCCTCCTCCGAGGAGCTTGAGCAGTGGCAGGAGATAGACGAAACCTATACCGCCGCGGATTTTATCGGTAAAAGCGGACTGGAAAAGGTCTATGAAGCTTATCTGGCAGGCCGCAAAGGCATAAAAACCGCCACCATCAACAACGTCGGTCTGGTACAGGAAGTCATCTCCGAGACGGAGAGCGTGCGCGGTGCCGACGCATGGCTTTCCCTGGACAAGGAACTGACCGTTGCCTGTTATCATCTGCTGGAACAGCGGCTGGCGGCAATT
>CAMOSC010000216.1 GCA_946624325.1 uncultured Clostridia bacterium | reverse complement strand
TTAATCCGGATGAGCCCGCTTCCATGGTTCTGCAGGGACCGGTAGGCGGAAGAACGCTTGCTACTTCCGGCTACAACGGCTTCTATGTCATCACCACCGACGGCGCGAAGACCGAAGAGGACGTGATCAACTGCCTTACCTTCCTGGACAAGCTGAACGACTATGATATGCGTCTCCTTGCCGATTACGGTCTTGAGGGCGTTACCTATGAGATCAATGAGGAAGGCCTGATTGATCAGACCAACTTCCAGATGGAATCCTCCCAGACCCCGCACCTCGGCCTGAACCAGATGGTTTCCTACACCTATGACGAGCAGGCCGTGGAGCCGTTCCCGGTTGTAAAGAGCGAGCGTCAGCTGGCCCTTGAGGACTGCTACTACAACAGAACCCGTCCGGCAGCAATCTCCAACCCGGCTCTGGCTTACATTGCCAGCTCCGAGACCTACACCAAGGAAGGCACCAACCTGGATGCCATCATCTCCGAGGCCCGTACACAGTACATCTGCGGAACCATTGATGAGGAAGGCCTGCAGGCTGCATGGGATGAGTGGGCAGAGGTAGGCGGAAACGACCTGATCGAAGAGATCAACGAGCTTTACGCTGCAGCACACGAAGAATAATTTCCGGAATTGTATAAACTGTTTCGGCTATGCCGGGACGTTTGACAACGGCGATGCCGGGCTGACCTGTTCAGCCCGGCATTTCTGCATTCAGGAAGGGGCGCAGCAGACGGCAAAGTCAAGAGAACTTTGTCGTTTGCCATAATAGAGGGGTTTGGGATTGTGCAATCCGGAAATCTGTTTTATAATACATATGTTCCTGTTCAGAGTCAGGCGCAATTCGATGAAGAATCATGGATTCCGCCGGCGGAAATCCACGATTCTTTACCAAGCTGCATCCGGCGGGCACGCCTGAATTCCGGAAATGGCTGCTTCTTAGCCCTTTCCGGAGTCTGGCTCTGAACATGAACTGTATATGGTCATGTTGAGAGTCTGGCGTAAATCTATGGAGTATCATATGAAAACTGCGAAAACAATCAGATGGTGTGCAATCGGCGATTCCTTTACCTATCTGAATGATCATTTGGATGAGACGGCATATCGGATGCATAAGGGCTATCTTTCGGTGATCTGCGAATTGCTGCCGGAGCTGGAGCTGAATAACATCGGGATCAACGGGTCAACCTTCCGGGACTGGGTAAATGTTCCGATTCCTTCCGCTGACATTTATACGGTGCTGCTCGGTACAAATGACTGGCATCAGGCTTATCCGGAGGGCGGGATGACCGCTTTTGGGGAGCGCAGGGAGGGAACCATACTCGGGTCGTTCGGTATTCTGCTGGATCATATCCGGAATGCCTCGCCAAAGGCTTTGATCCTGGTCGGAACCCCGGTGGAACGGGGAGATTTTGTCTATATTCTGGATCCGGAGAACAATGCGCCGGGCAGCTATAAGCCGGAGAACGGGCTGATGCTCAGAGACCTGGCGGCGGATATTCTGGCCTGCTGTGAATCTGAAGGTGTTGCGGCGGTGGATACGAACAGATTGTCCGGCTTTGAGAATGATACCGTCATACGTTTCAAGCGCGTGAAGAAGGATGGCGTATACCAGGATCTTCCTTATCCGGATTATGTGGGAGTCCCCTTTAATCCGAAGGAGGATGCCTATCCCTATCCACCCGAGGCGGCGGCGCTTACCTATGACGGGCTGCATCCCTCCGATGAGGGCTGCAGGATCCTCGGAGGACTCTTCGCAAAGAAGATGCGGGAGCTGTTGGAACAGTCAACAACCGCAGAATCATGATGGCAAACGACAAAGTCTCTTTATTTTTGCGTTTGCCGCGCCGGATTTATATACATTGCATTTCCGATGGAATGCGGTACGATTATCCGTGCGCGGATTACCCGTGGCAATGAGGCGTGAACAGGTGTTTCCAGGGATAGAGAGGAAATAGGATAAAATGAAGCTTCACCAGATGGAAAACAGGAGCAGGAAGGGATTTGCTTCCTTTGGCGCGATATGGGAGAAAGGCACCGTGCAGAGCGCGGATTCCTTTATTCTGAAGGGTGAGAACGGCAATGCCGTTCCCGTGCAGTCAAGGGTCACCGCATGGTGGCCGGATCACAGCGTAAAATGGAGCTGTCACAGCGCGGATATGGCGCTTATTGGGGCGGAAGGCGAGATCCTTCCGGCGAAGGCGGCCGCGGGATGCATGGAAGCCGGTACGGCCATAGGTGCTTTTGCAGATAAAAATAAAGAACAGGCCCCTGATGATATCCGCATCTGTGAGACGGAGGATTATCTGTGCGTTGACGCGGGAAAAGCAGTTTTTTCGGTACCCAAAAAGGGACAGCATGTGCTTGAACATCTGTATTTTTCCGGCGCTGCATCCCCGGCCGGTACGTGCATAAAGCCGGAGGAATCGGTAACTTCCGGCGTATGCATGGAGCAGAGCGGGACCGGGGCATGCCCTGAGACGTCAGACTTTATTCCTTACGCCCGTCTGGTCCTGAAGCTGGAGGAAACGCTCGCACGGGATCCCGGGGAGCAGGGGGCTTCTGCCAAAGATCTCTCCGGGCAGAATGCATCAGAGGAAGACTGCGTAAAGAAAATCACCACATATTACGGCGAAACCGAATCCGTTGCGGTGGAGGAATGCGGCCCCGTTAAATGCGTCATCTGCGTTCGCGGTATCCATGTATCGCCGGCGTCCGGCAGGCGTGTCTGTCCCTTTGTATTCCGGATCACCGTCTGGAGAAACTCCGGCAAGCTGGATTTTCAGCATACCTTTATTTACGACGGAGATGTTTCGCGGGATGCCCTTAAAGGGCTCGGCGTGGAATTCCATACCCGGATGGGGCTGCATAAGGAATTCGCAAAGGCCTGCGCCGAACAAGCTCCCGATCCGGTGGAGACTGCGCTTTACAACCGCCATATCCGCATTCTGACGGATCATGGAAGCTTTCATGAGACGCCGGCGCTTATGACCACCTGGAGGCCCAGGGCAAACCCCGCGGTTTATGAAGCGCAGCTTCGCGGCGAGGCGCTTCCGGAGAACGGCGAGGGGAGTGAGGTCCTGCAGGAGGCGTTAAAAGTGATGCCTCACTGGAGCGATTACCGCCTTGTCCAGGATTCCGCCGAGCATTATGGAATCGAGAAAAAGGTTGTGGAGGATGGCTGCTGTTACATCCAGGCAGTCCACGGGCACCGGGCACCGGGCGCCCTGGCCTTCGGAAGCTGCGAAAGCGGCTGGATGCTTGCAAAGCAGGATTTCTGGCAGAAATATCCCTCCGGCCTGGAGCTGAAGGGACTGGCCTGCAGGGAGCAGACCGCCACGGTCTGGTTCTGGTCACCGCAGGCAGAGGCCTTCGATTACCGTCACTATGCGGTGCGCGGTTACAACCAGGCCTACTACGAGGGCTTTGATAATTTCGGCGCTACGCCATACGGCATTGCGAATACCAATCAGTTTTCACTTGCGCACTGGGAGGGCAGCGATGCAGTCTGTGCGTGCCAAAACGGTATGGCAGCGGGAGCGGCTTCAGCGTCAGCCGGTGCTTCAGAAGCGGATGCAGCCGGCACAAAACGGGCACGGGTCTTTGTCGGTGAGGCAGACCTGCGGGAATTCGCGCTTGAGGTGCAGAAGCCCGCTGTGCTTCTCGGGGATCCCGAATACTATCATACACTGCGTGCTTTCGGATACTGGAGCCTGCCTTCCTGCGATACGCCCATGGAGCGGTATCTGGAGGAGCAGCTGGACAAGGCATTTGAATTCTATAAAAATGAGATAGAGATCCGTTCCTGGTACGGCTTCTACAATTACGGCGACATTATGCATACCTATGACCGGGTGCGTCATGTCTGGAAGTATGATATGGGCGGCTACGCCTGGCAGAATACGGAGCTGGTGCCCACACTCTGGCTCTGGCTGTATTTCATGCGTACCGGGAGGGAGGACGTATTTACGATGGCGGAGGCCATGAGCCGTCACTGCTCCGAGTGCGATACCTACCATCTCGGACCGTATAAGGGCCTCGGCTCCCGCCACAATGTCCGCCACTGGGGCTGCCCCTGCAAGGAGGCGCGCATCGGTATGGCGGGTCATCACCGCTATTACTATTACCTGACCGGGGACGGCAGGATGCAGGATATCTTCGAGGATGCGAAGGATGCGGATTTCTCGACCGTCAATATTGATCCCATGCGGACCTTCTATCCGAAGGAGGGTATGGTGTATCCCACGCACGCCCGCTCCGGTCCGGACTGGTCCTCCTTCTGCTCCAACTGGATGACCCGCTGGGAGCGCTTCGATGATCAGGCTTACCGGGATAAGCTCTGCGTGGGTATCGGGGATCTGAAAACCATGCCGTTAAAGCTTGTCTCCGGCTCGGACTTTGAGTATGATCCGGAAAGTGGCCATCTGCGCTATATCGGAGAGCGGGCAGCAGGCGGAACCCATCTGCAGATCTGCATGGGCGCCGCCGAGGTGTGGCTGGAGCTCTCCCTCCTGCTGGAGGATCCGGAATGGACGCGGATGCTGGCGGATTACGGCAGATTTTACTACCTGAGCCGCGAGGAGCAGATAAAGGAATCGAAGGGGCTCGTAAACGACCGGGAATTCTCCCTGCCCTTCATGGCTGCGGCCATGGGCGCTTTTGGCGCAAAGGAGCTTGGAGACGCTTCCCTGGCGCGAAAGACCTGGCGCATCCTCATGGGCGCACTGGTGACCGAGGAGCGGGAGGAAGGCTTTGCGGCTGAAACTGTCGAGAACGCCGCAAACTGCGCAGAGTATCGGGAGATTCCCTGGATCTCCACGAATTTTACGGCCCAGTGGTGTCTGAACGCCATAATGGTGCTGGAGTTTATCAGGGACGCGCTTCCGAAGGACTGGGATGACATGAACATCCTGCTGCGGGAGCAGGCAGGACAGGGCTTCCATAAGGCATGATATTTTGTTACTGTTCAGAGCCAGGCGCAAATCTTTGGAAAATCATGGATTCCGCTGGCGGAAATCCATGATTTCCCAAAGATTTGCATCTGGCGAGCACGCCACAACTCCAGAAATGGCGCTTTTTGCCATTT
>CAMOSC010000215.1 GCA_946624325.1 uncultured Clostridia bacterium | reverse complement strand
TTTGCCGCGCCGGATTTGCGCCGCCCTAAGGCGGCATATTTCCCCGGCAAATCCGTGCGCATCCGCCGGAGGCTTTATAGTGAACGTCAGGTTTCTTCTTGCGTTCACTGGAAATTCAGGAGATTTGATATGTTAAAAGCGAGATTTCACCTGCCTGGCCTGCGCTATAATTTTCCACTGAACATGTTCTGGGTGAGTCTTTTAAAGCAGTACCCGCAGTATTTCCGCGAGGGCGTGGAGATTGCCTCCTGCTTCGGGGTTTTTCCCTTTGCGCTGTGGAACGGCGGGCGGGATACCGGGACGGATCAGTGCGATGCGGGCTTTGTAAAGAACGTAGTAAAAAACATTAACGCACAGGGGATTGCCGTGCGGTATACGTTTACCAATCCCCTTTTGACGGAGGCGGATTTAAAGGATCCCTACTGCAATTTTCTGCTGAAGACGGCGGACAACGGCATGAATGAGATTATCATTTTTTCGCCGCTGCTGGAAAAATACATTCGAAAAAACTATCCCTCCTACAAATTTACCAGCACCACCTGCAAGGAGATCCGCGATGTGAAAGCGCTGAACGATGAGCTTGCGAGGGACTACCACTATGTGGTGCTGGATTACAATCTGAACAATCGGTTTGAATTGCTGGAGGGAATTGAGCATAAGGAGAAGCTGGAGATTCTTGTGAATGCGCTGTGCACGCCGAACTGTCCCCGAAGGGGAGAGCATTACCGGCAGATTGCGGAGAACGAGCGCATCCGCTATGAAAACCGGAAGCTTCCGAAGGAGAAGCAGAAGCCGATCATCCCCTGGACCTGCGAATACGGCGACAAAAACTGCGTGTATACCATCCAGGATTACCCCACGGTGGTGCATCCGGACGATATCTGGGAGAAATACATCCCCATGGGGATCAATAATTTTAAGATTGAGGGCCGGACCGCGAATCTTTTCTCGCTGGTGGAAACCTACTGCTATTACATGATCAAGCCGGAGTACGCGGGGCAGGTGCGCATCCTGCTCTACCGGAACCTGGAGAGCGCGCGGATTATCAATGTGAACAGGCCCAGGCCCGGACAGTGGCCGTAACGGTTGGGAGCGAACAGCTATGGAGACAAAAGAAATATACTGGCATCTGCCGGCGTTCTGCTATTATTTTTATCTGAATCAGGTAACCATCCACCTGATGCGGGAATTCCCGGAGAAATTCCATGAAGGATACCGCGTGGGCAGCGTGTACGGCACTTTTCCCGGCGCCATCTGGAACGGCGGAAGGATGGTTTTCGGCCTGAGCTCTAAGGGAGATATGGAAAAGATCATCGGCACCTACAATAAGCTGTGCGTTCCGGTGCGCTTTACCTGGACCAACTCGCTGCTGACGGAGGAGCATGTCCATGATACCTACTGCAACCTGATCATGGATCTCGCCGATAACGGGAAAAACCAGGTGTTGGTCAACACAAAGGTGCTGGAGGATTACCTGCGGAAGAAATATCCGCATTTTGCCTATATTTCCTCCACCACAAAACGGATCACGGGCTTTGATGAGCTGCAGGCGGAGCTGGCGAAGGATTACCTGCTGGTGGTGCTCGACTATGACCTGAACCACAACGAGAAGGTTCTGAAAGCCCTGGAGCCCCAGGCGGAAAAGATTGAGATCCTGGTGGATGAGATCTGCTTCCCGGGTTGTCCGAGACGGAAGGAGCACTATGCGGATGAATCCCTGAGACAGCTGACCTTTGACAGGGGCGGGAGCTTCAAGTGCCACAATATGGCGCAGAAGCCGGACTTTAAGGAGTGCATGAAGCGGCCCGGGTTTATCTCCAGGGAACAGCTGCCCGCCTATATTGAGCGGGGCTATAGGAATTTCAAGCTGGTGGGCAGGGGGCTACCCATTGAGATGGTGAAGGATTCCTACATGTATTTCCTGGTAAAACCGGAGCATGAGGCGTTTATCCGGGGGAAGCTGGAACAGACGCTGCAGAGACTGACAGGGAAGAGAGCATAAGTGCTGTAAAATTTGCATGCTAATTTTCTTGCAAACAGATAAGTATGATGATAAGATGAAGGCAGGAAAGGAGGCGATGTTATGCCTAATATAAAACCGATTTCTGATCTTCGCAATTACACAAGCGTTGTTAAAGAGGTAAATTATGGCAGCCGCGTTTATCTGACAAAGAACGGACACGGACAGATTGCCCTGATAAATATGCAGGAGCTGGATGATCTGGAAAAACAGCTTGCGTTATATAAATTCCAGATAGAGATGCAGAAGGGTGAACGATCTATTGCCACGGAAGGTACGATATCCTCTGAAGAGCTTAGAAAAGAGCTGGGGATCTGATTTATGAAAAGGATTGAGTATTCCCGCCTTGTCCAAAGGAAACTTCTGAAACTGAAAACGGAGCTTACCGGTAAGTATGGTGAGCAGAAGTCGAAAGAGATACTGACGGCAATGACAGACCGTGTGGAAATGCTTGGACAGCATGAAAAAAGCGGGATCTGTATATCCCGTATGTATGATATCGACACTGA
Source organism: uncultured Clostridia bacterium (assembly GCA_946624325.1). GTDB lineage: Bacteria > Bacillota > Clostridia > Lachnospirales > Lachnospiraceae > Anthropogastromicrobium. The sequence continues at coordinate 2,687 of CAMOSC010000215.1, read as the reverse complement.
TTATTGGTATTTGTTCACGAATCATAATTATTTTATTTATAGGATCGAAGCAGAAAAAGTGATCATTGTTCAGATGTTTAACGAACGAGAAGATTATATGATGAAGCTGTTTGGAATATCAGGACGTACGCAGGAGTCTATAGATTATTGGGGAGATTGATTCCACGGATTTGCGCCTGGCTCTGATCAGTTAAGAGATGGGAGTATGCGGAATGAAAAAAATGAAGGGATTACTGCTTGCGGTTTTGCTCATTTCCCTGGCGTTGGGAGGATTTACCATGCAGACAGCCACAGCAGCCACATATGCGGATACTTCGGAATACCCGTCCCTGCGGGAGCTGTATCAGGATTATTTCCGGATCGGCGTGGCCGTGCAGGCCATCGACCACTGGAACGACCCTACGGCGGAGATCGGAAACCCGGCGAAAGAGGAACTCATCCGGAACAGCTTCAACAGCATGACCTTCGGAAACGAGTTTAAACCGGCCTACAATTTCGACCCGGAATCGCCCACGCTTTTTACCGTGGACCGGGCGGCAGAGGAGCTTCTGACCTGGGCAAAGGAGAACGGCATGCCCGTGCGCGGCCATGTGCTGGTGTGGCACAGCCAGGTGAACCCGGCTATTTTTGCCAAGGATTATAAGGCGCTCTCCGGCGGGAAGGAAACCCGCAGTGACAGCGCGGAGCTGGACGCGGACTGCCTGGTGGACCGGGATACGCTGATTGCGCGCCTGCGCACCTATATCTACGGCCTGCTGGAGTATACCTACGCCAACGGCTTCGCGGACGTCATCTACGCCTGGGACGTGGTGAATGAGGCCACGGACGAAGGCTTTGAGGATGGGCTGAGGAGAAGCTACTGGTACCGCATCATCGGGCCGGAATTCCTGTATTACAGCTTCCTGTTTGCCAGGGAGGCGGTGCTTGCATATTCCGAACAGTATGCGGCGGAGTACGGGCTGGATCCGGAGACGGATGACCTTTCTGCGATCCGCCCGCTGCTTTTCTACAACGATTACAATGAGTGGTATGAGAACCGCTGCACCAATATCATCCGTTTCCTCACGGGGGACGCGTACAACGCGGGCGGACAGCTTGCGCAGAGCCCGGCCATCGCGGCGGACGGCGACGGGACGATCTTCGGGGACGGTCTGGTGGACGGCATCGGCATGCAGGGACACCTGGATGACACGCAGAATATCGATCAGTACATGAGGGCGCTGGAGCGCTACAGCGATGCGGTGGGACTGGTCCACATAACCGAGCTGGATGTGGGAGAGACGGCTTCCGGAGACCTTGCCGAGTACAACCAGGCAAAGTTCTATTATGATTTCTTCAGCCGGCTGATGGAGGAGAAGGAGAAGGGATATAACCTGACCTCCGTCACCTTCTGGGGCCTGACGGACGACGCCTCCTGGCGGCGCGGCGCCAATCCGCTGCTGTTTTACGGAGATCTCGGCAGGAAGCCTGCCTTTACGGCGCTGGAGCAGGCCGCGGCGGGGCAGCCCTTCTCTCTGCAGCAGGTAAGATCCGCTTCGGCGAAGGACAGCCTGACCATTGATTTCGAGCCCTATAAGGAAAACGGGGAGACAAAAACGGTGCCGCCGGCTTCCGTGGGCTTTATGAGCCGCGGCGCGGGACATCAGTCCGCCCTGGTGCTGGTGAATAAGGAAAACCATACGGAAGGCGCCGCGATCGGCTTCTGCCTTCGGGTGCAGCGCAAAGAGCAGGATGCCTCGGTGAAGCTGAATATCTCGCAGTTTACCGGCTGTGAGCTGGATATCACCCTGTATGTGAAGACCGCGGATTCGGAGATTGTGCTGGGTCTGGACGGGAAGGAAGGGCAGGAGCTTCTGCGCGCGGCATCGGACGGGGAATGGACCGAGCTCCATACCTCGTGCAGTGTGCCCGAGGCGTGGAAGTCCGCAGCGCTTTATGTGGAGACGGATGGCAGCTCGGATATCTTCATTGACGACGTGCGGATTGATGTGCTGAATGCGGATGATCCGGCAGGGGATTCCGGAGATACGGAAAACGGGAAGGATGAAAACTCCTCCGCGGCGGCCAATACAAAGGACGGAGACACTGCGACGGAAAATGCGGAGGAGACAGACTCCGCGGCTGAAAACGCGGGCCGGGCAACAACGGGCCGGGCGGTAACCGGCAGTTATACGGAAGGCATCGAGATCCCTGAGATCAGCCTCCCCGCGAAGCAGATTCCGGATACGGAGGCTCTGCGGTTTGCCCGAAACCTCGGACCGGGCTGGAACCTGGGAAATACCATGGATGCGACGGCCTGGGAAAAGCGGGCGGACGACACCTGGACGGAGACGGCCTGGCAGCCGGTGAAAACTACACGGGAGGCCATTCACGGCATCCGTGAGGCAGGCTTCAGGACGATGCGCATTCCCGTTTCGTGGCATGACCACCTGACGGACGATGACTATACCATATCGGAGGCGTGGCTGGACAGGGTGCAGGAGATAGCCGATTATGCCCTGGAGGAGGGAATGTACGTCATCCTCAATATTCACCACGACAATGACCGGAACCTGAACTGCCTGTATCCGGACAGCGCGCACATGGAGCAGTCGGAGCGCTTTATCCGCCGCATCTGGGAGCAGGTGGCGGAACGTTTTGCGGACTATGACGAACATCTGATCTTTGAAGCCATGAACGAGCCCCGC
>CAMOSC010000214.1 GCA_946624325.1 uncultured Clostridia bacterium | reverse complement strand
GAAGCCGGCACGCGTGGAAATGAAGTATGTGGTGCAGGAAAATGCCTATCATGCGCTTACGGAAGAGGAACTGAAGGACATGCTGGGACCGAAGGCGCAGGCCATGCCCTATGAGCAGTGGATGCAGGCCTTCTGCAACCGGAAATACAACAGTGCCTTTTCCAGGGAAATGACGCGGTCTGTACGGGAATATCTTGCAGACTTTGCAGACTGGGGCCAGGACGGCTGATAAGGATCATAGAAAAGAGCTCAGCGCATTCCGAAAAGGAATGAATGGCTGAGCTCTTTGTGTATGGGGCTTACCGGCTGGCAATCTCCTCCAGGAAGGTCCTGGCTTCGGCAGCGCCTCCGCAGGCTTTGAAGCTGTCGGAGATGCGCTGAGCACCCTGCCGGTACGACGGCTCCTGCAGAAGAGTCCGGACGGCCTGCAGGATGCGCTCCTGCGCGGCCGATTCAAGGAGGATGCCGGCGCCCAGTTCCAGAACCCGCTTTGCCACAGCGCCCTGCTCGGGCGTCTGCGGGAACAGGACGAGGGGAACATGGAAATAGAGGGCTTCCGAAACCGAATTCATGCCGCAGTGAGTGAGAAAGGCGTCTGCAATGGACAGGACCGCCATCTGGTCGACGGTGTCATAGAGCTGGATGTTTGAGGGGACAGGCCCGAGGGGTTCCGGATTGGCACCCGTGGAGACGATGACCTGCCAGGGCGTATTGGCCAGGGCCTGCACGCAGCTGCGGTAGAGCTCCGGGTTTTTGTTGACCGTGCCCATGGAGACATAGACGGTCTTTTCAGCTGTTTTTTCAATCGGCTGTGCAACAGGGCGGATGGAAGGGCCGATAAAATGGTACCGGTCCGAGAAGGTGTCCGAGCAGGGCTGGAAATATTTTGAGGTATAGACGATGGTATTGGTCTCATTGTCATTCTGTACGATATCCAGAATGCCTTTGACCGGATACCCCTTATCCCGCAGACGCTTGATCTGTTTCTGAATGCGGGGCATGGCAAACAGCATTTTTGCGATGTCCCAGGGAGACTCTTTCATATAGCGGGCAGAAAAGCGGTTAAAGGCAAAGGTGGTTGTGGAAGAAACATAGGGAATGCCGTGCTTGAGTGCCGTCAGCTTGCCCCAGAAGGCGACAGAGTCGGAAACAATGAGGTCCGGCTTAATTTCCCGGATGCGCAGGGAGACCATGTCATCCAGCGCCAGGGTCGATGAAACGAGCAGCTCGGTGGCAAAAACCTTGTCTTTTCCGACACGGTCGGCGTTCTCCCGGTCCTCCATTTCAAAGTCATACCCGTCGCAGGGGATAAAGTATGCGCCGGCCGCTTCGATCTTTTTACGGAAGAGCTCAAAAGAAAAGTAATAAACCTCATGGCCATGGCCTGTCAGCTCTCGGATGAGGCCCAGAGTAGGATTGGTATGGCCGTGTGCAGGAACGCAGAACCAGGCAATCTTCATTTTGGACTTCCTCTCGCTGTTATTATGAAAAATGGAAGGAATGCAGTCATCTGATGCATTCCTCGGGACGGAAAAAGGCATCTTGTGGTTTTCGGGCTTTGGTGCGCACCTGACGGCATTTTTCGAAAAGAGGGGAGGGCAGGCTTACAGCTTATCCAGAAGGCCTGCACATCCGGCCTCAATTTGATCCAGGACGCCAAGGAAGTTCCTGGTGTACCAGGGATCTTCAATTTCTGCTCCAGGGTTATCAGCCCACGCGCAGAGGAGGGAAAGCTTTCCATTCGGATCCCCGCCGTAAATCCGCTTCATGTCCCACATGTTTTCTGCGTCCATGCCGATGATATGGTCCCATCTGTCATAATCTGCACGGACAGTCTGCCTGGCGGAGTGGGGCTCACATCTGTATCCTGCTTCCTGCAGAGCGCGCTTCATGGGAGGATAAATGTCATTTCCGATTTCTTCCCGGGTTGCTGCAGCGGATGCAATGAGAAAGTCATTGCGGCCTTTTTCATGGACCATCTGTTTGAGCACCATTTCAGCTGCTGCACTCCTGCAGATGTTGCCATGGCATATAAATAAAATCCTGATCACGGTCCGATCGTTCCTCCTAATGCGTGCCCGCAGATGGTGCATAGTGCCGCATCTGCGGGGAATGTCTAATCTGGTCATTCTAAAGGGCAATTCATATGCCCAAAAGTGCGGCGGCCAGAGAAAGTAAAGCAGGAATTAAATCCTGATTTTTTGGCTCGGATCGCCTGCTCAAGGATATCATATCCAGTCCGCACCGACAACAAAAATTCCCGGCCGCCTTATGCGGCCGGGATAAAACATCCCCATCTTTGGGGATACAGGCCGAATCCGTCATCTGTTCATCCTGCCCTGTCAGTGGACAAAGCACACAGGCGGCAGATGCTCCCATTCAGCCTTCGTCCGCCAGGGAGGTGAAGAAGCGGATAAGCTCCGGTTTGTTGAGCACACGGATCGTTTTGATCTGGTTCTCGGATATTCCGGACTTGAACATCCTCAGTTCGCGGTGGAGCTGGAAGGTTTCCTGCTGCAGGAAAATCAGCTTCGGCTCACCCATATTTCCGCCGTGGACATAATGCGCGTAAGAGGTGCTGGCCCGCGTCAGTTCTTCTGACAGGATTTTCCTGCACCACTCCCGCTTCTCCATGGGAACCTGCGTCTCGGGCTCCATCAGGATTACGTACCGGCCGGGATCCGAATCCGTATCCGGATACATGCAGTAGTCGATGATATTGATATTGGTTCTGCGCTCAAACTCCTTGATGGCGGAGAGCAAGTGATCTTCGGTGAATTTTTCACCGGCAATGGATACGATGTTCTTTTTTCTGTATTTGAATACGACCATAGGGGATTCGTTATAGAATCCGATCACTCTGATCACGTCGCCCATACGGTACCGGTAAAAACCGGACTGGTTGGTGATGACCAGCTCGTATTCCTTTCCCTGCTCCACCTGGTCGATGAGCACGGTTTCCGGATTATCCGATTCGTTCTCCGCAGCTTCTCCGTCCGCGGGAATAAATTCATAGAAGCAGCTGTCCGGAATCAGGACATAGCTCTGGTCGTAGGGATGGCGCGCCATACCGAACACGCCCTCAGAAGCGACATAGGTATTGGTGAAATAAGGAATGGACTTTCCGGTGTAGCTCTGCAGCTTCCGGGCATAGGCGCTGAAGTTGCCGGCCCAGATTGCGATTACGATCTGCAGATTCGGCCACAGCCTCAGCATCAGGGGCTTTTTGCTGTTTTCCTTGAAGATGGCTGCCACCTCGTCAGCGCGCGCAGGATTTGGTTTCAGTTCAGCCTCCAGCTTCGTCCTGAGCTCATCCGGCATCTGTATTCCCGTACCGATCCGGCCTTTGCGGATATCCTCCTCCAGCTGTTCATGATTGGCGACAATATAGTTGACGATATCCACGATGGCCGGAATATAGGCACCGGCAATGTGAGTAATGCCTTTTTCCGCCAGAGCGTACCGCGCGTGGAGATATTTCAGGTCTATACTCCCATTGTACTGCATGATGTTCACGGGCGTGGTCGCCGTAAAGGGAAGGAACCTCATCTTGACATTGTCCATGCAGGCGGCGGAAATGGAGCCGAAGAAGATCCCGTCCTTCAGCTTCTCCTGGGAAAGACTCAGGAAGGTCAGCACCGCGCCATTTTTGGATTCTCTTCTCAGGGTGGTCTTATAATACTCAGACGCAATGGCAAAGAAGATGGTCGTGGAGTAATCCCGGAAGACCTGCAGCCCCTTGTCCGTCACCGGAATCTTTTTCGGGCTTCCGGATGTGCCGGATGTGCTGGCGTAATAGGCGATAGGATAGTTGGTCAGAAGGCTTCTTTCTCCATTCTCCGTCATCCGGTTAATGTACCCCTCGTAATCCTCGTACGTTGTCATGGGTACATTCTTCCTGTAATCGTCAATGGACTTGATATCGGAAAAATGGTATTTCCGGCCGTATTCCGTATCTTGGTTGTCCCGCAAAAGTCTTTGCAGCAGCTCCTGGTTGATGGAGACCGCCTGTATCGTCGTAAAATCAAAGTGCTTCAGGAGACCCGAGCCCTGATGTTTCAGCACCCGGTGAACAATTGCGCGCATGCTTATATCTCTGATATTATCCATAGTTACGCCCTCCTTATGTCATTTTTCATAATTTTACTGAATTATATAGAAGAACCAAGTGAAAAGCAATTTTTTTTCTTGGTTTAGCCTGATCCTTGATGAGATTGCTGATCAGCCTGGCTCCATCATCCCGATTCTTGTAAAAACGGTTCTTTCATGATAAGATGGGAAAAAGACAAGTACCGGAAGGTGAGTTGCTCAATGGAAAAAAGTTGGGAAAAGAAAAGCCGCTCGGATCAGCTTCTGCATCTCCTGGGCGGAACGCTCGCGGAGGGATATATTGTCATCCCAAATCTCATCTATGCGGGGCTGATTCGGGGACGCTACGGCCAAATCACGTATCTGCTGCCTTTTGTTTTGCTGTACGCTTTTGAAAAGGCTGGTGTTTTCCTGGTTTCAGGATTCGGACGGGTCCGGAATTCCACCGCGCTGATCCGCATCGGGCTGGGGCTTGCGGTACTGGGGGCCGCGCTGACATTGGGCGGCGTCCTGGGAAATAGCTTGGTTCTGCCGGATATCGGGGCTGCCTGTGTCGGTCTGGGTCTTTCCTGCTACAACGCGCTTTTCCGTGCGGCGGAATTCAGAAAACGCCAGTCCGGAGCAAAGGCGGGCACGGCTGTAACGATGATGGGCCATGCGCTGACCGGCATTCTGATTGTGCTCATCTTCCTGCTGCGCGGAAGTCTGCTGCCGGCGATCATCGCGTGTTTCCTGACGCTTCTGCTCGCGGTTCTCCTGCTGATGTGTTTCCGGTCTATATCGGAGCGTGAACGGATGCCCCTTTTTGAAGGACAGAAGAGGCCGATTTTCTTCCTGTATGCGGCGATTGCCGTTCTGCTTACGCTCTGTGTCCGCGGGTATAAACAGACAGCTGGCGCTTTCTTCCTGATGCCGGCTGCCGCTCTGATGATCCTGCTGTTCACGGTGATCCGCCTTTCCAGACAGAAGCGCTTTTATACTTTTTCCGTCCGGGCTGCCTGGTATGGCGCGGTTCGGAACTTTGTCATTATTTTCAGCCTGATCGGCTTTACGGCGACCGGTCAGCCGGAGCTAGTTACGGTTGCCTATTTCATGGTCGGTCTGGGGGTCTGCCTTTCCAAACTATGCGAAAAGCCGGTTCGG
>CAMOSC010000213.1 GCA_946624325.1 uncultured Clostridia bacterium | reverse complement strand
TTGAGGCCAGTACAGCGTCCCGGATCGACTGCATGGCAGCTGCATTTTCGGGGTTCGGTATGTGGTTCGGGAAGGTGCCGTCCGGCTCCAGGAACTGGCTGCCGGAGGTATCCGCGCCGAGTTCTCCCAGAATATCAGCTGCGAAGAAGCCAGAGGCACCGTTTCCGGAATCCACCACAATATGCAGGCCCGAGAGCGGATGTTCATAATCCGCGGCTTTGACGCTCTCACGGATCAGCGCCTTCATGCGGCTGCAGTAGAGGCCCTTCATATCGAAGGGAATGACCTCCCCTCCGCAGACGGCAGACGGCAGCGGAAGGTTTGAAAGAAGGTCTTTCCCGGCGGTTTCTTTGTCCAAAGACGATTTAACGCGCTCCGCGGCCGCGGATGAAGCGGCGCCATCGCCTCCTGAAACGGATTCCGGATAAGCAATTCCGATTTCCTCAAGAGCCGCCTCCGCCAGCGCACAGGCAATTTCCAGGATCCGGTCGAGTTCTGCATGGGAGAGGGCCCCGCTTTTGGTGAAGAATTTCAGCCCGTTGCGGTTAAAGGGCAGGTGACTGGCCGTCAGCATGATGGATCCGTCAAAATCGCTTTCCGGAAGCACTACTGACTGGAACATGGCCGGGGTGGTGATGAGCCCGCAGTCGTATACGTGGCATCCGGAAAGGCCGGTACAGGCGGCAGCCTTCAGCTCTTTTGCCGTGAGCCTGCTGTCATGGCCGATGCCGATTTTCAGCTCCTGCGGCTCCCTGCCATTTTCTTCCGCCAGAAACCGGGCGAATGCCCGGGCAATCCAGGCAGCAAGGGCCGGTGTCAGGGTCAGCGCTTCCTTTTCCGTGGCGATGGCGGCGCCGCGCACATCATTTCCGTTCTGAACGCTTTTGAAAAGCTTCTGAAGCTCCCTTTTCATGAAAACCTCCTCCCGAAATGTATCCTCTGAATACCATTATAGACAGAAAAATCCGTTTGATCAAGGAAAAAATGCTTTAGAATGGATTTCCCGGGGGACTTTCTGCAGTGGAAATTAGCAGTTGTCTGAATTTGACTGATGTGCTATAGTGATACTATATCAGAAGGATTGTATGTATCTATGGAAGTATTTCAGGAAAGGAGCAGAAGATGAGAAAAGGAATGAAAAAGGTTTTGTCGTTACTTCTGGCTGTCGTACTGCTGCCTGCTTTGCTGCTGCCGCCGTCAGCCGCCTGGGCGGGAGGAGGAGATGCGCATGAGCACGCGTGGGCAGGCGTCTTTGCGGCAGACTCCGAATATCACTGGCGTATGTGCATGGCAGATTCGGAATGCGATATCAGAAATCCCAGGGAAATGATGGATTTCGGCCCCCATGTTTATGACAGCTCGGGCAATTGCGTCGTTTGCAAATATCCCAAAATCGGGCTTGAAAGCTCCGTCCGTCCGGTGGATGCGGTGCTGATAAACGGCCCGATTGTCATGGTGGGTGTAGGGGCTACCCCCATCTCCTGCGAGGGCCTGGGGTATGACCTGGTTGGCGCAAGCTGGGGTGCCGATTTTACGGGATTGTTTAAGCAGGCTGTTACGTATACGCTGACCGTGGATCTGAGGGCACATGATAATTATGTGTTCGCTTCGGATTTTTCGGGCTACTATTATAACAATTTCCATTTTGCAGGTATGGTGAATTATACGGGGTACATAGAGACGGTCGGCGATGTTGTCCATTATCGGGATGCCCATGTCCAGATTACCTTCACCCCGACCGATCCCCTTCCGGTAAGCGGACTGAAGGCTGTGTCCGCGGGCATGAACAGGGTTGATTTAAGCTGGGATGCCTCCCCGGCCTGCGACGGCTATATTATCCTGCGGAACGGAAACCAGATTGGCTATACATTCTCGAACAGCTATACGGATAAGAGTGCGGACTCCGGCAAATTCAATTTTTACTGGGTGATTCCCTTCAGCAAATATGCCGGAAAAACCTGGAAGGGTCAGGTGGGCGGCTATGTATATGCCCTCGGCAGAACCGTGGAAAAGGTCAAAAATGTCCGGGCCATATCGGCTGCCGTGGGAGGATTTCCCGGTGCCAAAATCTCCTGGGATCCGGCGCAGGGAGCCAATTCGTATGTCCTTGTGTCGAGGACCGGAAAGTCGGGTCCCTTAAATCTTCCGGTGGAGATTTCAGCTCGTGAGTTCGAGGATGCCGGCAAGTCCGGAGATCTGATGTTCTATTGGGTTTACGGTGTTTACCGCGATTCCAACGGGCATGTTCTCTGCGCGGGCCCCATGAGCGATTACGCCTGGGCAGTGCTGCTTAAAAAGTAAAGCGGACCCGGATGAGTACCATATGCGGGACAAAAAAGAGGTTTGATATGCCTGAGAAATCAGTCGGCGGCGGAGAGCGGATCATGCGGGAGTTTGAAAAGCTTCTTCCCAGAAAGCCGGTCTCCGGGATCACCGTAACCGAGCTCTGCCGTCTGGCAGGGGTGAACCGGTCCACCTTCTATGCCAATTTTGACGATGTCTATGACCTTCTCTGGAAAACGGAACAGAAAATGGCAGATGAGATTTACCGGCATTTTCTGGACTGGAAAACGGATTCTTCCGTGATCAACAGGGAATACCTGATCCGGATGCTGGACTATCTGAAGGAGCATCCGTCGGTTTACCGGGCCTTTTACCAGGGGAGTTTTTTCCTGGAGGATGTGCCGCAGGAGAAGGACCCGATGTGGAATTTCTTCTACCTCCCCATATTAAAGCGGCTTGGAGCCGACGAAAACAGGGACTATACCTTCATCTTTTTCAAACATGGCTTCTGGGGCGCGGTCGGCAGCTGGATCCGGAAGGGCTGCAGAGAAGACAGCGGGACCGTGGCGGATATGCTTCTTCTCGGCGTACCCGCGCCGAAGGGTGGGACGGAGTGAGTCCCGCTCGGGGAACGTGTATCCGTGATTCAGAGAGAAAACATCAGGCCAGGCTTTTTCATGCCTGGCCTGATGCTTTTCATCCATCATATCCATTTGGGCTTTCTTTTACTCATCAAATCTATTGGGACATTCTTATATTTATCATATCCGTTTGCGCTTTCTTCCACTCGTCATTTCCGTTTAGGCTTTTTTCCGCTTGTCATATCCGTTAAGGCTTTTCTCTGTCCCTTGTATTCGTTTAGGGCTTTTCACCGGCTATATCCGTTTGTTCTTTTTGTAATCAGTTCAGCGTGCTTCCGGCCTTCCGGTACCGTCATCCATTTCAGCCGCGGGAACCGCTGTTTCCGGCTCTCTTTGGACAATGCTCCGCATATGCCGGTACGCAAAGGTGAAGGCCAGGATCAGGGAAATGTAATCCGCCGCCGGTGTTGCGAAGACAACGCCGTTGAGGCCGAGAAAACGATTCATGAGATAGAGCAGGGGAAGGAAGATGAGTCCCTGTCTCATGGCCGCGGTCAGGGCTGAGAGGTTCGCCTTTTCGGAGGCCTGGAGGAAGCTGGTGCAGAGCTGGTAGGTTCCGCTGATGGGACCGGAGATCACGCTGGCCGCAACCATAAACGTGCCGAGACGGATGATTTCGGGATCGTTCGAGAATATACGGACGATCTGCCCACGGAAGACAAAGCAGAGGACGGTGAGCGCGCAGCCCAGGGCAAACAGAAACGCCGAGACAAAGCGGATTACTTCAAGAAGCCTCTTTTTGTTGAAAGCCCCGTAATTGTAGGCGAGCACCGGCTGGATGCCGAGCGTAATGCCCATCTGGAGCATGCTGATGAGCATGGTGGCCTTGGAAGCGATGCTCATGGCGGCAATGGCGTTGTCTCCGTATGCACCAAGGGCACGGTTAAAGAACACATGCACGATGCTGGAGAGCGCCGTTGTGATGGCGGAAGGCCAGCCGAGGGAGATGACATGGAGGGAAATATCTTTTTTCAGCGTGAAATCGGACGGCTTCAGGGAATAAACCGGTTTGCGCGCCATGCCCGCCGTGAGAATAACAGCGGACGCCGCATTGCCCAGAACCGTGGCTATGGCCGCGCCGGCAGTTCCCATGTGGAGCACAAGAATAAAGACCGGATCCAGAATGATGTTGACCGCGGTTCCGGCACCGTTGCCCAGGAGGGAGTACATGGCTGACCCGTCGGCCCGGATGAGATTGCCGAGTACGTTTGAGACAAGCATGAGCGGGGCGCCAACTCCGAGAATCCGGATGTATGACACGACGTATTCTCTTGTCTCGGCGCTTGCGCCAAGCAGATCCGCAATGGGGACCGAGAAGAAAAAGACTATGGCTCCGAGCAGGATTCCGGCCCCGAGGGAGATGTAAAAACAGAAGGAGGTGATCTGATGCACCTTCTTTTCATTTCCGGCGCCGAAGGCGATGGAAGCGGCGGAGCAGCCGCCCATGCCGATGAGGGAGCCGAACGCCTGGAGAATCGTAAATACGGGCGAGGAGAGGGCGATGGCAGCCACCATGGCGGGAACTCTGGCCATACCGATGAAAAAGAGATCCGCCATATTGTAGATCAGCATCACCAGGATGGTGACCACCGCCGGCACGCAGAGCTTTGCCATCAGCACGGGAACCCTCTCCTGTTCAAACAAATATTTTCTGTCCGTCGCTGCTTTCATATCGGTCTCCTTTCCCTGCTTTCTGTGCGGTTTGCCGCTTCAGATCACCAAACGGATCTGCCCGGGTGAAGAACCGCCGGGATCAGCGGGAGCGCGTTTTTACTGTATCCAGTCTTTCTGATGTGCAGTATAGCTGATAACAGCGCCTGAATGCAACCAACAGAATCCGTAATGTGTAGGGTGTTGGCGGCAGGCGGGCAGGATAATCGGATCTGTGGCAAAACAGGTCGGAAAGCAGAAAGCAGAAAAGGAAAAACCGGCATACAATCAAAATGAGTTACCGCCCTGATCGGATCGCAGAATGGCAAAATATGGAGAAGAGCGGTGAAAGGCAAATGCTCTGAAAAGCTATCAGGTTAAAAAGGAGGCAGTGTTTCATGAAAGAACTCTATGATCCTAAGAATGATCCCAATTACCAGGATTCCTATATTGACTGTGAGGAAGAGCGGGAGCGGGTGCTTCCGGACGGGAGAAGGATCCCCTATCATTACGTACATGGCGGTTTTCGGGCACAGAGCGTGAAATTTATCCTGTGCATGCCCGGAAAGGAGGCGTTTAAGGGGAGATTCTTCCAGTATCTTTCCCCCTTCCCGGGGCCGGACGAGGAGCTGGCGTCCCTGGAGATGACCGGCGAGGATGATAAGATTGCCTTTGCACTCGTAAACGG
>CAMOSC010000212.1 GCA_946624325.1 uncultured Clostridia bacterium | reverse complement strand
GGCCAGGCAACCGCCCTCATCGAGGTGTGCAAGGCGCGCGATGCGTATTATGAGAAGACCGGCGTCTATATTCCCGTCTGCTCCGACGGCGGAATCGTATATGACCATCACATCACCCTGGCACTGGCCATGGGCGCGGATTTTGTCATGCTTGGCCGGTATTTTGCCCGTTTTGATGAGAGCCCCACGGAAAAACTCCTCGTGGGCGGAACCTTTGTAAAAGAGTATTGGGGCGAGGGCTCCAACCGCGCACGCAACTGGCAGCGCTACGACCTGGGCGGCGACCGGAAGCTTTCCTTTGAGGAGGGTGTGGATTCCTATGTGCCTTATGCCGGACCGCTTGCGGAAAACGTGGTGAAAACCACCAGCAAAATCAAATCCACCATGTGCAACTGCGGCGCGCTGACAATTCCCGAGCTGCAGGCGAAAGCCAAGATTACCCTCGTATCGGCTACCAGCATTGTGGAGGGCGGTGCGCACGATGTCATCCGCCGTGAGAAACAGACCACGGAGAATCATTGATCTGCGGCGGTCCTGAACCGTTGCGCGGATATATTCCCGAGATACTTCCGGACTGACGTTCATCTGTCGGTCCGGCGGTTTTTTTTCTTGCCTTTTTTCCGTATATGTGCTATACTGTATGTAGTTTTAAAAACTACGTGATGAATTTATGAAAACCGGGAACGTTCGGGGAAGGCCTCCGGCCCGAAAGGGGATGCGGCATTCAGGCAGTCTGATTTTGTCCCGAACGGTTGCCGGGAGAGGAGACATATTTTGCCCACGGCTGTGCAGGCATGGCTGCAAAATAGTCATCCGTGGCCATTAGGTCAAAGTACATCACTTCGTTTGGGGAGGAGGACAGGATGACAGGAAAAGAATTAAAGCAGTTTTTCGAGACCCATCTGGTTCCGTCCAGTCTCTATAAAATCGGCGGGAAGCACAATCACCGGATCTGTATGGAGCAGGTAAAGGGCGGCTGGGAGGTTTTTTTCAGCGACCATAAGGACCGTATCGGGGTTCTCAGGTTTGCGGATGAGGCTTCCGCCTGTGTGAGAATGAAGGAGGAAATCCGGAAAGTCATGGAACAGCTGTACGGTCTGACCTGGGCGGCCGGTACAGCCTGATATGCTTGAAGTATATGCGGCAGCCGGCAGGCGCGGATGATAACGCCTGCCGGCTGCCGCTTTTTCCCGTCTGCAGGGAATCCGGGACAAAACAGTGGAAAGCGCGGTTGTTCTGTGGTAGAATAGCGGCAGAGAATATTGGCTCTGTCCGAAATCCGCCCGGCGGAAAAATGAAGGGGCAGGGGGAAAGCGGAAAGTACCGTATGGAATGGAAGAAAAGCGTATGCCTTCAGAAGGAAGGCCCAGATCATCTGTTTTATGAAGAAGAACGCGGATACGGGCTGGTGGATGCCCGTTTTGTACCGGGGCGGTCAAAGGCCGAGCAGGCTCTTTTTGCCGGCAACTGGAATCTGCGGGATTCGGTGCGCGGGAGCTTTGCTCCGGACTATGACGTACTGGAGGAGGGCATCTATCTGAAGGATCCGAGAGATGTGCTGATTCTGAAAACGGATGTGCCGGAGGAAGGGACGTGGCGCGTTACCCTGCGTGTGAAGGCGGCAGCCGGGGCTGTCCCCTGCATGAATATTTTTGCGGGCAGAAGGAATGTCATTGCCCGCGGGGAAAGCCTGGAAGCGGGGGAGGAGAGGGTGTATTCCTTCCTGGTGGCAGTGACGCCCTATTATCCCGCCATGAAGAGTCAGCCGGTCACGGAAAAGGCAGTCTATGTCAGCGTGAACGGAGAGCATGCCGGGATATCGGAGCTGACGGTTGCGCGCGAAGAAGCACCCGTCATTTACATAGCGGGCGATTCCACCGTGACCGACCAGAATGCGCCTTTCCCGTACTATCCGTATGGAAGCTGCGGCGGCTGGGCACAGGCAATCGCGGCCTGGTTCCCGGGTGCCGCCATATGCAACCAGGCCCATTCCGGCATGACGACAAACTGCTTCAGGGATGATGGTCACTGGGAGATCATTCTGAACCGCCTGAAAGCGGGGGACCGTGTGTTGTTCCAGTTCGGCCATAATGATCAGAAACGCAGAAATCTTCAGGCTTTCGGCGGATACAGCGCGAATCTTCGGCGCTTTGCCGCGGAAACCATGCAGAAAGGCGCCGTCCCGGTACTGATTTCCCCGATCAGCCGCCTTCCCTTCGAGGACAGGGGACGGATGCGCTCCCTGCTGTCCGCCTATGCGGATGCGGTGCGCATGGTCGCGGATGAGATTGCCGTCCCGTTCCTGGATCTTCATGAGAAAAGCTTTTCGGAGTGGTGTGCCCGCAGGCATTCCGCGTCCGATTTCTTCATGCCGGGAGACGGCACGCATACCAATGATTACGGGGCCAACCTTCTCGCAGAGATCGTATTCCGCAATTTAAAGCGCATGGAGGTGTTCCCGGAAGAATGGATGGTTTCGGATGAAGTTTTTTCCGCGCGCAAGCCCTTCCTTCCGGATCAGGATACAAAGGAGCTGCCTGCGGAACCTCAGGGGCCCGGTCCGTTTGATCTCGGACTTCCCTATGTCGATATTGCCGGAATCAGGCAGTATCCGCAGATCGCCAAGGCGCTGCGCTTCGGCCTTCTGGATCCCTGCGTGATGTATCTGCACCCGAAAGCGCCGATGCCCAGGGGACAGTTTATGATGGTCTATCTGAAAGCCCTGCGCCTTCCGGGGAAACGCCCCTATGAAGGACGCTTCTGCGATCTCTCGCGATATGAGTGGGACAGCGCCTTTGTGCAGACCTGTATTGATGAGAACCTGATTGATCCGCTGTCGGTTGCGGATGATAAATTCCGTCCGGATGATCCCCTGACGGTGAAGGAATTCGCTTCCTTCCTGGTACGCGGCATGCAGCGGAGTGCCTCCCAGAGGGATCTCGATTCGGAGTGCTGTATGACTACGGCGGCGCTTGCCGGGCTCATTCCGGAAGGCCTTCCCGGCGGGGAGGCTGTCACCCGGGCGGACTGTTACGCGGGACTGGCATCGCTGATGGAACTGATGGATAATGAGAAAAAAGCCCTGCCGGCCGACGCTGAGCTGCATCCGGTGGGGTAAACAGGCTGCGTTGTGGCGGCCGGTGCAAAGGAAACGGGAGGAAATCTATGGCGGGACGATACAATTTTGAACAGATCATCGACAGAAGGGGAAAAGATGCCCTGGCAGTGGATATGATTCCGTTCCCGGATGTCCGGGTGAAGGAGGGCTTCAGCCGGATTCCGATGTGGGTGGCAGACATGAATTTTGCCGTCCTGCCGGATATCCAGGAGAAAATAATTGAGCGTGTGCAGCATCCGACCTTCGGCTATTTCTCCCCCAGGGAGGAATATTTTGAAGCAATCCGCTTCTGGCAGAACAGACGGCACGGTGCCGATCCCCGGAAGGAGGAAATCCTGTTTGAAAACAGTGTCCTGGGCGGGCTGTGCAGTGCGGTGACGGCTTTTACGGAGCCGGGAGACGCCATTTTCCTGCACGCTCCGACTTATATCGGATTCCTGGGAACCCTGGAGAAATTCGACAGGAAGCTCGTTTTTTCCGGGCTGAAACGGGATGAGCGGGGCGTATGGCGGATGGACTATGCGGACATGGAGCAGAAAATCGCGGAAAACCGGGTGAAAATGGCGGTATTCTGTTCACCCCACAATCCCTGCGGCCGCGTCTGGGAGCGGGAGGAAGTGGAGACGGCCATGGAAATCTTCCGAAAGCACGGCTGCCTGGTGGTTTCCGATGAAATATGGTCCGACCTGATTCTCCCCGGACACCGGCACATTCCCACGCAGAGCGTGTCGGAGGATGCAAAACAGCGCACGATAGCGCTGTATGCCCCCTCGAAAACCTTCAGTCTCGCCGGACTGACGGGAGCCTACAGCATTATTTACAATCAGGAGCTCAGGGAAAAGATGGAGAAGACCGCGGCGAGGACGGGTTATAATCATCTGCACCTGCTCTCCATGTATGCCCTGATCGGCGCGTACTCCGAAAACGGCCTGGTGTGGGTCCGGGAGCTGATGGAGGTGCTGGAGGGTCATGTGGAGAAAACACTTGCGTTTTTTGCAAAAACGGCCCCGGAGATCCGTATTGCAAAGCCGGAGGGCACCTATATGCTGTACCTGGACTGCGCAGGGTGGTGCGAAAAGCATGGCATGCCCATCCGCAGCCTTCAGGAGAAGGGCGTGGAGGCGGGCGTCATCTGGCAGAATGGAGAACCGTTCGGCATGCCCGGGACGATCCGCATGAATCTGGCGCTTCCGGAAAGCCTTCTGGACGAAGCGTTGGACCGGCTTGCAAAATATGTCTTCGTTTAAGCGTAAGAGGAGGTTTGGCTATGCTGTTCGGGAGAAAGAAGGATACGCTTCCTGAAATCGACACGGCCGGAAAACAGGCGGTGATCCGTTCCAGCATCTGTACGGGCGAGAAATCCGCCGGGTTCCGGAATCCGGAGACCGGAAGCTTTGAGGAGGCCATGCTGATCCGCTCCCCGGCGGATGTGGAGCGCTTCAGGAAGCATTACGGAATCACGGGGGAAATCCCCACAATTTACTGAGAACCCGCATGCCCCGCGGCGCAGTGCACCATCGCCGGATGAAAAGCCGGGGCGCGGATACCAGGATGGCCGCGCCGAAGGCGGGCCGTTTTCAGGGTAACCCGCATGCCCCGCGGCGCAGTGCACCATCGCCGGATGAAAAGCCGGAGCGCGGATACCAGTATGGCCGCGCGGAAGGCGGATCCGGTAGGACGGTTTACGGAGAGAACAGATGGAAGATACAGTCAGGATGAAGCGGATAGCGGTCATTCACACGGATTTCCCGGAAAAGTTCGGGATCCCGAGGCAGGGCGGTATTACGGAAATGCTGGAGTCCCGGATTGTTTTTGAACCGCCGTTCCGGAATGAGCTGGCGCTGCGCGGCATAGAGGGCTTCAGCCATCTCTGGCTGCTCTGGGAGTTTTCCGAGACGGAGCGCGATGACTGGTCCCCGATGGTGAAGCCGCCAAGGCTCGGTGGGAAAACCCGTATGGGCGTTTTTGCCACCCGGTCCCCCTTCAGACCCAACCCGATCGGACTGACCTGCGTCAGGTTTGTACGCCTTGAACACACTCCGGACGAGGGATGCGTGCTGGTGGTGGCAGGCGCGGACCTGATGGACGGCACCCCGCTGTTTGATATCAAGCCTTATCTTCCGTACGCGGACAGCCGGCCCGGGGCTGCCAGCGGG
>CAMOSC010000211.1 GCA_946624325.1 uncultured Clostridia bacterium | reverse complement strand
CACAGCTCCGGCGTGGGCCGAATCAAAAGCCCTGAACCCCGCATCCCATGCATAATCGTAGCTTTTAAAGGCATTTTCCCGTTCGTCACTTCTTGTTGCCGTCCATGGCGTCCCGTAAACCAGTACGGATAGTTGCCTGTCGATCCCTTCCAGTTTTCTGTACTTCATGCCGTCTCCTTTCCTGATAGCACGCTGTCCGTCAGATCGCAACTATTCTATCATGCTGTCCCTGCCGCGTCAATACGGGATGATGCCGGGCAGAACGGCAAAGCCTGCGGCAGGCTGAACGGGCTGACATTTTTTTCAGGTTGTTCGGTTGTGTTTTTTATGATATAATCCATCGGAGATTGGCAATCGGATGGATATGGGAAATATGGGCTCACCCCTCCCTTCCGCCATGAGCCATGCCGGCAGAACGCAGCGCGGAGCGTGTGCGCCGCGTCTGGCTCGGCTCTGCCGGATGCATGCCAACGCTTTTTTGCAGAAAGGAATATAGAATATGGAAAGAAAAAATGCCTGGAAGCTCTGTTCAAAAAAAGACTGTCAGGAAGCCTTCGCCCTGTCAGAGGATTACCGCAGATTTATCTCCGACTGCAAAACGGAACGCGAATGCACACTCGAGAGCATCCGCATTGCCGAGGAAAATGGTTACAGAAACCTGGATGAGCTGGTAAAAGAAGGCGCGAAGCTCAAGCCCGGCGATAAGGTTTACGCCGTGAACATGGGGAAAATGCTGGCCCTGTTCAACATCGGCAAAAAGCCTCTTCAGAATGGCATGCAGATCCTCGGCGCCCACATCGATTCGCCGCGTATCGACCTGAAGCAGAATCCCTTATATGAAGATACGGATCTCTGCCTGCTGGATACCCATTATTACGGCGGTATCAAGAAGTATCAGTGGGTTGCCCTTCCCCTCGCCATACACGGGGTCGTTGCAAAGAAGGACGGCAGCGTGGTGAACGTGGTGATCGGTGAGGATCCGTCCGACCCCGTAGTCGGCATCACAGACCTCCTCATCCATCTGTCCCAGGACCAGCTGCAGAAGCCCGGCGCTAAGGTTGTGGAGGGCGAAGCGCTCAACGTCAGCTTCGGAAGCATGCCGGATCCGTCCGCTTATCCCGAGGAGCGTCCCGATCCCGCCGCAGAGGAAAATTCAGATGCAGCCGATAAAAAGAAAGACGGGAAGCATCCCGTCAAGGCCTATATCCTGAAGCTTCTGAAAGAAAAATACGGCATTGAGGAGGAGGATTTCCTCTCTGCGGAGCTGGAAGCAGTTCCGGCCGGTCCCGCAAGGGATTACGGTCTCGACCGGAGCATGGTCATGGGCTATGGACACGATGACCGGGTCTGCGCCTATACCTCCCTGCGCGCTCTTCTTGCCGTCCCCGAACCCGAATATACCGGCGTCTGCCTCCTGGTCGACAAGGAAGAGGTCGGAAGCATCGGTGCAACCGGCATGCAGTCCCGTTTCTTTGAAAATACGGTTGCCGAGATTCTGGCTCTGACCTGTGAATCCTACAGTGACCTGCTGCTGCGCCGCTGTCTGAAGAATTCCTGCATGCTCTCCTCCGATGTCAGCGCAGCCTTTGATCCGAATTATCCGGAAGTAAACGAGCCCAAAAATTCCGCTTATCTGGGCGGAGGTTTTTCCTTTAATAAATATACCGGTTCCCGCGGCAAGAGCGGATGCAACGATGCCAACGCCGAGTATATCGCCTATATCAGAAAGCTCATGGATGAAGAACATGTTACTTTCCAGACTTCCGAAATCGGCAAGGTGGATCAGGGCGGCGGCGGAACAATCGCCTATATCCTTGCCAATTATGATATGCAGGTTATCGACTGCGGCGTTCCGGTTCACAACATGCACGCCCCCTGGGAGGTAGTCAGCAAGATCGATATTTATGAGACGACACGCGGATATATTGCCTTCCTGAAAGGCGGCAGATAATTCGGAAGGAAGGTAAGCTCTATGAGGATCAGAAAAACAATCGTTCAGAAAGCCTGTCTTTTGCTCTCCGCCCTGCTCCTTGCATCTTCATCCGCCCCTGCCGGTGAATTCTTGGATGAATCCGGACAGAAAGCTGTCCCGAATGCCCTCATGATCCAGGCGGAAGAATCCGTTGACGCAGAATCCGGCGCTTTCATACCCGAGGATACGGCCGTTCCGGATTCTCCCATAATCCAGGCGGAAGAAACCGTTGTCGCAGAATCCGGCGCTTTCATACCGGAGGATACCGCCGCGCCGGAAGAGGCTGAGGCGGTATCAGCAGAGCCTGCACAGACCGATGAGGCGGAGAAGGAAACGCTCTCCGGGAATCCGGAATCCCCGGAGCTCACGGAGGAACCCGTCCTTCCTGCCGAAACCTATCCCGAAACGGAGACTCCGGCTCCGGAGCTGCCCGAAAGCGCTTTCGTGGAGGAGAGCCTTCCGGATGACACTCCGGCAGAGTCTCTCCTGCCGGAGACCGGTTCTGAGGAAGAAGCCTTTTATGAAAGCCCTGCCGATACCGAATACCTGTTGGAAGAGTTTTCGGAATACCCCCTTGAAATCGACGGCGACGGGGAAGCGGAAAGTGAACCCGAAAGCGAAGCCGAGTCCGAGACCGAGCCCGAAAACCGGACGGATCTCGAGGCCTTTCCCGAGGATTACAGGGAAGCCATCAAGGGCATGATTGAAAGACATCCCAGCTGGACCTTTGAACCGCTTGACACCAAGAAGGATTTTGAGAGCCTGGTGGATCTGGAATATGTCTTCTCCTGGTATGGTACGAATTATTACAACACCAACCTGGTCAGCGAATCCTACGCCGAGGGCTACCGCAGTACCGACTCCCTGGGAGCCGACGATTCCGGAAAAATCTTTCACTATAACTGGCAGACGGACACCTATTACGTCTGGCAGCCCGGCAACCCCAACTGGTACGGGGCTTCGAGAGAAGCGATTGCCTATTTCATGGATCCCAGGAATTTTCTGAGCGAGCCGGCCGTGTTCATGTTTGAGGAAAACGTCTATAACGGACAGGATGTGGAGGCAACTGAAAAGCTCCTCTCCGGATCCTTCATGGCCAACCAGGTTATCTCGGATACCACCGCCGGCAAAACGGTAGAAATGACCTACGCCGAGCTCTTTGTCTGGATCGGCAGGCATTATAATCTGAACCCGCTGGTGCTGGCAGGCCGCGTCAAGCAGGAGCACTGGGGCAATTCCCCGCTGATCTCCGGAACTTACGTTGGCTTCGAAGGACTCTATAATTATTTCAACATCGGAGCCTACGGCTCTACCCAGGCCGAGATTTACCGGATGGGGCTCACGGAAGCAAGAGAAGGCAGCACCATGGACCTGCCGAGCGGCATCAGCTACACGGGGTCCTGGAACTCCCGGATCAAGGCGGTGATCGGCGGCGCCCTGAAGATGAAATCCATCTACTCTGATGCCGGTCAGGATACCATCTACCTCCAGAAATTCAACGTGATAAAGGGAAGCATCTGGCCCCAGTATATGGGCAATATTCATGCACCCTGGGCGGAAGGCTCCAAAACCTACAACGCATACAACACCCTGGGTCTTCTGGATGCCCCCATGACCTTCCGGATTCCCATCTTCCATAATCTGGACAAAGCCCATCCGGATCCGGGCCTGAATAAAAATCCGAATAATTATCTCCGCTCCCTGAAGGTCAACGGTACGGAACTGATCCGGAACTTTGACAGAAACGTCTCATCCTACGAAGCCGTTATTCCGGACGGTGCCTCTGGCTTTGAGGTATCCGCGACACCCGCAAGCGCCAAGGCGACGGTTGAGGGCACGGGGACGTTTTCGGTTGACGGCAAAAAGGATACCTTCATCATCACCGTAACCGCGGAAAACGGAGACAAACGGGAATACTCCCTGAAGGTCTCCGGCGGGGATGTCATGGATGCCGTGGAAAGCGTTTCCGCAGTCTGCACCGCCCGCTCCTACATTTCGGTGAACTGGTCCGGGGTTTCCGATGCGGAAGGATATCTTGTTTACCGCATCGACGAGGGCGGAAATCGGGAACTTCTGGGGGAAACAGCTTCCACCTCCTATGAAGACCGGACCATGAAGGACAATGTGCTCTATACCTACACGGTCTCCTCCTATAAAATCCTAGACGGGAAACGCGTAGAGATGCCTGCGTCCGCTTCCGACAGCGCTGTTCTGCTTGCCGGGCCGACACAGCTGCGGACGGAATGTTCCGCGGGCGGAATCCGCGTCTTCTGGGATCCGGTGCCCCATGCGGACGGATACTTTATCATGAGAAAGAAAGGAAACGGTCCATTTGTCTACCTCGGAGTTACCAGCGAAATCTGGTATGCCGATACGGACTGCAGCCTGACCGATTTCAATTTCTATATTTTCATTCCCTACTATGTCCGTGATCACAAGGCACTCGGCGGGAAATACCTCGGCTATGTCTACGGAAGACGCACCCTCGCGGCCCCACAGAACCCGAAAGCCGCTGCAACGCCTAAAGGCATCACCATCCTCTGGGATGCGGTTCCGGAAGCCGGCGGGTACACAATCTACCGGAAAGCCGGAAACGAGAAGCTGACGGTTATCGGCACCACGGACAGGACCTGGTTCATCGACCCTGCGCCGCTTGCCGACAGCGTCAACTGCTACTGGGTCAGCGCTTTCCTCATGAACGGAGATCGTAAAATCAACGGTCCGCTCTCCTCCGGATATGCCGCCGTAAGAGGGCAGAATCACCCGGTTGAACAAGAGCGTTAACTGCTCTAATCCATGCGTCAGAAAATGCCATCACTGTTACGGGAAAGCTGTTTTTAAGCTTACCCGGGACAATGATGGCATTTTCTGTTATACGGCAGAGCCGAGCATATCAAAGATGGACAGCTGGTTGTTTTCCGGAATTTCTCCCAGAATGCCAAGCTCCGCCAGCTTGTCCGAGATGGTCTGTCCGACCTTGGCGCGCTCCCGGAAATCCTGCCTCGAAAGGAAGGGGCCTCCCTTTGCGGCCTCCTCGATCTGGTCGGCCGCTTTTCCGCCCAGACCGTCTATGGAGGAGAAGGATGGCATAATCTTCCCTCCGACAATCTGAAAGCGGTTTGCCTGAGCCCTGAAAAGATCGATCGGTTCAAATTCGAAGCCGCGGGCATACATCTCCTGCACGATGCGCATGTCATGATAGACATCCTTCTCTTTGGGAGAGAGGGTGTCCATCCGTTTTTTATAATCCTCCAGATTCCGTTCCAGCACTTCCTTTCCCCTGCACATCAGCTCATAGTTAAATGCCGTGGCACGTATACTGAAAAATGCCGCATA
>CAMOSC010000210.1 GCA_946624325.1 uncultured Clostridia bacterium | reverse complement strand
CTGCAGGATGCCGCCCGCGACGCCGGAGGCATAGGCAACATGGAGCTTGACCTTTTCCCGTGTGGTCACCGCGCCTGCCACGCTGTCGTTGCTCTTGTCGTGGATGCCGGAGATGCTTTTCTCCGCTTTGAAACTCTTGATCACCGCAAAGCCTGAGAGCACGTCCTTGAGCATGCCGGTGTAACGCTCTTTCTTGTCGGAAACGTCCTTTTCCGCGACAGCCGCCTTGTTGCCAAGCACCATGGAAACGATGACGGGCAGCAGCGAAAAGCCGATGGCGATCAGCGTCAGCAGCGGACTGTACCACAGCATGAGCCCCAGGGCGCCGATAAAGGTGATCCCGACCTCGATCATGTTTTGCAGCAACCGGAGATAGTCCTGTTCGATGGTGTTCGCATCGTTGGACAGCGCTGAGAGATAGCGAGCGCTGTTCTCGCCGGAGAAGGCCTGAATCCCCTTTTCCAACAACCGGTCAAAGACGTATTTCCGGTACTGCTGCATCGCCTTTGCGCGGAATTTGGAAAGGAAGGTTCGGTCGAGCAACCAGGCAGCCAGCATCATCACGAAACCGACGCTCGCGACGAGCAGCAGTGTGCCATAGCTGGTGGCAGTGTCTCCGGAGATTAGATCGGATATTGCCTTGATGGTCCATGAGATCACGAGATTCGATGCCGCAACAAGAAAAGCCGCGAGCACGGTCATCACGAGATTGAACATGTTCTTTCGGAACAGCTCTTTGACAAACGGGCGCCGCAGCGCTGTTATTTCTTTCTTATCCACGATGATTCTCCTCCTCTTTCTCGATGCAGTTCCAAAGAGCGGTAAACTCTTCATTTTCAAATTGGCTTACCGCAAGACTGACGCCGGCCATTGCTGTCACTCCCAGGTCATCGTGAGCGCTGGCACCTTCGATGCGGGTGATAAAGCGGATGTCGCTTTCATCATAGCTGGGAGCAGCGTCAAAGAATGCGGCAAGCTCTTTGGCTTTTACCAGAGTGCCACGCGCCTCGCTGTCCTGTCCTGACAGAAACTGCGAGCCGGCAAGGGTGGC
The DNA here is from genome assembly GCA_946624325.1 of uncultured Clostridia bacterium. Classification (GTDB taxonomy): domain Bacteria; phylum Bacillota; class Clostridia; order Lachnospirales; family Lachnospiraceae; genus Anthropogastromicrobium. Next base: position 4,340 of record CAMOSC010000210.1, on the reverse strand, counting down.
AAGCAAAGCGGCGCAGACTCTGTCGAAGTAGTTTGAGTTGTCTCCTTCCCGCAGTCCCTGCAGGAGCCCGATCCCCCAGCTCAGGATCGCCTGTGTGGAAGCATGATCACCGCGTTCCAGGTATACGTTGATATAGCCGACGATCGTGCGGACCAAATCGGAGAGGATTTTCGTAAAAGCCTCCGACAGAAACGGTACCGCTTCCTCAACGTAACCATTTTGGGCCAGAGTATCACCGATCTGTGAGCTATACTGTCCACCGGCGTTATGGGCTTTCCAAAGCTCTATAGCCTTGTCCGCTTCGCCCAGCCCAAGATACGTTTCCGCTATTCTTCCGAAAATCGTCTGCTCATTGATTTGGGGATCTTCGTTTTGGCTAAGCAGGAAGCGGGACTGCTCCAGAAGCTCCAGCGCGCGGTGAAACAAAGTCTTGTCCCCGCTGTCGATACCAAATGCACGGTACAGCGCTGCGCTTGCATTTACGATTTGAAATGAGTGCGGATACTTCTTAAGCGCTTTTTCTGCCTCCGCAAGTCCGTCCCAGTCTTTGCTGCGGCGGTATTCCCGCAATCGCTTTACCGTCGCTTCCAGGCGATTGTCTTTGACCTCATAGCCGAGCAGCACATCCACGGAGACATCAAAAAAGTCCGCCATTTGGATAATCAGCTCCAGCTCGGGGGTCGAAAGCTTTGCCTCCCACTTATATACCGCGCCTGCCGTCACCCCCAGCGCCTCGGCAAGTTGCTCCTGGGTCAGCGACCGCTCTTTGCGGAATGAGCGGATATTCTCCGCCAGCATCATCTTCATTAGCTTGCCTCCTTTGTGTTTCTACAGATGATTATACTGCATCAAAACCGGAAAGTGAACAGACCACTCATATCAATTGTATTTCATTTTTCATACTGTCAGTAAGAGTTTTCTGTATTATGAGGGTTTCATGCCTTAAAGAGACTCGCTGATACAAGAGGCGATTCTATGAAAAAGGTAAAGAAAATCCCGAACTGCTGTTCATACAACAGTCCGGGTTTCACTTATAGCCAACCTTTTCAGACAGATGCCCAAATGGTTTTAGATTTAAAACTTTCTTATGAGCACCCGCCTAAAGGGCGGCCTTTTTTGCAATATAAAATTATAACGCCAGAAGATTTTTGATGGCCTGGACGTAGATTTCCACCTGGAGCTTGAACTGGTCAAGCTTCAGGAACTCGTCCGCATTGTGGATGTGGTTGTCCTCATCCTGCCAGCCGCAGCCGAAGGCAATGATGCCGGGGACCTCCTTGGCATAGGTGCCGCCGCCGATAACCTGCATCTGACGCTCGGTATCTCCGGTCACGTCGATGTAGGCCTGGTGCAGGGCCTTTACCATGGGGGAATCCAGGGGGAAGAACAGGGATTCCACCTGATTGACGATGGTGCAGCTTCCCTTTTCGTCCTCCAGATAAGGTGCAATCAGCTCTCTCATCTTTTCCGGGGTGTAGGTAACCGGCACCCGGATGTCGATGGTGCAGGAAATCACACCGTCCTCCGTCTTCACGATGCCGTTGTTGAAGGTCAGGTTGCCGTAGTCGTCCTCCACGTTGATGCCGAAGCCTTCGCCGTTGCAGGCAGTGCCGATGTGGCTGTTGTAATAGTCAACGAAATCATCCTGCATGCCGGCTTCCGCCAGGGCCTTCATGGTGTAGCTGGCGGCATTCACGCCCAGAAGCGGGGTGCTGGCATGGGCGGCAACGCCCACGGCGTCGATGGTAAGCTTTCCGTCCTCTTCCTTAACGGTAAATTCCTTAAGCGGGGTCTTTTCCAGGGCCTTCCTTAAGGCCTCCGCCTCCACCTCCGCTGCCGGAACCACCGTAATGCAGTGGTTGCAGACCGCGTTGGTGACAAAGCCGCCGTTCATGTCGATAATCTTCGTATTTTTGCTCTTCACCAGCAGGGCCATCATGCCCTTTTCGCCGTAAATGCCCGGGAATTCCGCATCGGGGGTAAAGCCCACGGTGACAGGCTCCTCCACCTGGCCGTAATGCACCATGCAGGGAGATCCGGTTTCCTCCGCGCAGCCCATGATGACACGGATCCGTTTATTTAAGGCAATGCCTTCCTCCTGCAGCACCTTCAGGGCATACAGGGAAGCAATCACTGCGCCCTTGTCATCGGATACGCCCCGGCCGTAGAGTACGTCGCCCTTCCTGGTCAGGGTAAAGGGGTCCGTGCTCCAGCCTTCGCCCGCGGGCACGATATCCAGGTGCGCCGCGATGCCGATGATGTCTTTTCCTTCACCGATCTGGGCATAGCCGCAGTAATTGTCCAGGTTTTTCGTTTCAAAGCCCATTTCCTCTGCCAGCTGCAGGGCTTCCGCCAGGACTGCCGCAGGGCCTTCGCCAAAGGGCTTGCCCGGCAGGGCCTCTCCCCGTTTGGAATCGTATTTTACCAGCCTTCCCAGCTGGGAAATCATTTCCTCCGACAGCTCTTCCACTCTTTTCTTCACATCCATACCGTTTATTTCAATCCTCCCTGTGTGATTTTTCAGTTTGCTTGCATCATACCTTTTTTCCGCCGTTTATTCAAGGCTTTCTCATTTCGGAAGACGCCGGATTGACTTCGGGCCGCTTTCGAAGTAAGATTTATCTGTCCGACAGCCCCGGAAGGATGCATATCCGCCCGAAGGGCTGATCACTGTAGAAATAAGGAACCCGGCAAATGAACATCTGGATCACCCGCCACGGGCAGACCGACCTGAATAAAGAGAACAAGATGCAGGGAAGAATCGACATTCCCTTAAATGAAACCGGCATTGCCCAGGCATCCGCCGCCCGGGAACGCATCGGCGACGTTCACTTCGACGCCGTGTATTCCAGCCCGCTTAAGAGGGCCCGGCTGACCGCCTCCATCATCGGCGGCGTGCCGGAGGAAGACATCCTCATCGACGAACGGCTGATCGAGACGGATTTCGGGCCCTTCGACTGCTGTCCCTTCAGGGAAATGAGCCTCGGCATGAAGCTTTACTGGTTCCTGCCGGAGCTTTTCCCCGCGCCAAAGGGCGTGGAAACCGTAAAATCCATGGTGGAAAGAAGCGCGTCCTTCCTTTCCGAGCTGGAAAAGAAGCCCTACGAAAATGTGCTGGTGACCTGCCACGGCGGCATTATCCGGGCACTGAAGGGCTACCTCTCCGACCGGAAAAACGGTATCCTGTGGCGGCCCCGGCCGAAAAACTGTGAAATCCGGGTTTTCTCTTCGGAAAACGGCCGGCATTCTTTCGTTAAGGGATATTGAGCAGCGCGCGGAAGCGGCAAAGAAAATAATACGGAGGTTATTATGAGCAGAAAACTGGTAGTAGGTGTACCCGACCTGACAGAAGGGGATAAGAAACAAATCATCGAAGCGGCAGACAGAAACGGTTTTGAAGTGGAATTCTGCACGATGCAGGAGGAAGCCCTGCCCGCCGACGGGGAAATCGTCTTTTCCGGCTCGCCGGCTTTTGCGAAAAATGCGGAAAAGCTGCGCTGGCAGTGTTCGGTTTCCGCCGGCGTGAACCAGTTCAAGGGCCTTCCCGTCTTTGAAAACGGCACTGCCCTGCTTTCCAATTCCTCCGGCGCCTACGGCGTAACCATCGCCGAGCACCTGGTCATGATGACCCTGGAAATGCTGCGCCGCCAGGTGGAATTTGCCGCGGCCGCGGCCAGGAAGGAATGGCATAAGCCCCTGCCGGTCAAATCCGTATACGGAAGCCGCGTTACCTTTGCCGGCACCGGCGATATCGGCTTTGAAACCGCAAAGCGCATCCGCGCCTTTGAGCCCGCCGCCCTGTACGGCGTAAACCGCAAGGGCCGGAACCCGGAGAATCTCTTTGACCGGATTTATACCCAGGAGCAGATCGAGGAGGTCCTGCCGCAGACCGACATCCTCATCATCTCCATGCCCGGCACGGAGGAAACCTTCCATATGCTGGATGAAAAGCGGCTGGCCCTGCTGCCCGACGGCGCTCTTATCGTCAACGTGGGCCGCGGCTTCATCATTGACGAGGCTGCCCTGCTGCCCGAGCTGACCGCCGGAAGGCTTGCCGCCGCCCTGGACGTCTTCGAAACCGAGCCCCTTCCCGCAGACAATCCCTTGTGGGACTGCCCGAACCTCCTGATCCTGCCTCACGTGGCCGGCAACATGACCCTGCCCCACACCCGGGAGAAAATCGTCGCCCAGTTCCTGGAGGATTTCGACAACTACTGCGCAGGAAGGCCGCTGCTTCGCCAGGTGGACCTGAAGGCCGGCTATTAAACGCGGGTTTACAACTTCAATTCGTATCAAAAGGGAAAACCTACGGGCTGAATCAGCAGAAACTGATTTCAGCC
>CAMOSC010000209.1 GCA_946624325.1 uncultured Clostridia bacterium | reverse complement strand
CATCCGCCGGAGGCTATAAGTGCCCGTCAAGTTTTTTCTGACGTTCACTATAAATCTTATCATCCGGGCACAGGCGAACCAAAAATGCAGCTCTCCTGTGCCGGTATCCCTGCGGTACAAAGCCGGGCCGGCAGATTTCAGAACGAAAAGGGCAGTCCGTTGCCCGGCTGCCCTTCTGATTGCTTACTGTACAGTTACAGATCCCCATTGATAAATTCTTCCGTGCGAAGCATCACTTCGCCCCATCTGTTCCCGAGCCGTTTTTTGGCCTTCTGCCACTGATCGTAGCCGGGAACGGTTCGATGGATATCGCTTCCAAAAGCATATACGATACCCTCTTCAATCCATCTGAGCAGATCCTTCTGGATATGGAAACCGCTGCTGAGTGCACTGACATTCAGCTGAACCGGTACGCCCATGCGAATCAGGCGTTCCACATCATCGGGATGATAACGGTCCGCATGTGCCAGAATCGGTCTGAAACCGGGCCTGTTTACCAGGCCCTCGAAGGTATCAAACAGCGGGGCGGGCCACCGCATAAAAGGCATCTCGACGAGCAGGATGCCGCTTTCATCCAACGTGACCTTTTCAAGTCCATCCAGGCGATCCAGTCCCTCAAACAGCAGGCACTCCGCTCCAAGCAGGATCTCCGGGTCACCGGGAAGCAGTGTATCCTTCAGCTTTTCATAACAATGGTTTCTGCGTTTCAGAAAGCGCTCGATCGATTCCCGTTCCGGATAAAAATGGGAGGTGGAACAGATATATTCGACCCCTTCATCGCGCGCCATCTGGATCATTTCCATGGAGGAGCGCAGATTTTTGCTTCCATCATCGCAGCCCGGAAGGATATGGGAATGAAAATCAATGGTCACATACGGCTCTGTCATCAGTTCTCCTTGTCCTTGCTTTCCCGCTGATCAGAACTGTAATAATCGTAGTAGCCGGAGCTGTAGCTGTACTTGGAACCATATTTGTAGTTCCCGTAGCGATACCCGTACTTTGTGGATTTCGCGTTAAATGCAGTGATGACCACGCCGGCAATTTTGGCCTCGGAACGCCGCAGCGCATCCTCCGCCAGCTTGATATCGCCGTTCTGGGTTGATCCGGAACGGACAACCAGAAGGACTCCGTCCGCCTGGTGTGCGGCAATCTGTGCATCGGCGACAACATTGACGGGCGGCGTATCCAGGATAATAATCTGGAATTCCTTTTTCATATCCTCCAGAACCTGCTTAAAGTTATCGGAGGCAAGCAGTTCGGACGGATTGGGCGGAATATCGCCGGAGGTAATGATGGAAAGCGGAATATCCTTCACGTCATGAATTTCAAATTGGCCGACATTGGTCAGCAGATTGCTCAGGCCCCCGGACATCTCCAGATTCCAGAGACGATGCACGTTCGGCTTTCTCAGGTCAAGATCCACCAGCAGGGTGTTCATCCCCATCATGGCAAAGCTGACCGCCACATTGCTCGCCGTGGTGCTCTTTCCTTCCGCCTGGTTGGAACTGGTTACGACAAATACGAGGGTCTCGCCCTTCTTCTTGTTCGCGACTGAAAACAGCAGGTTCGTGCGAAGCTTGACATATGCCTCTCGGACTGCATAGGGCGTGTCGTTGGTGAGTATTCTCTGACGCTCCTCCTGCACGGTGTCACGCTTCGGTCCATTATTCTTACGGGCCATCTGGTCAGGCCTCCTCTCTCATCATATCCCATCCGGCCGCCTTTGTATGGGCATTTACCTGGATATCCGGAATGGTAGCCAGCACCGGTATTTCCGTGACAGACTTCAGATCGTCCTCGGTGACGACCGTGTGATCCATCTGCATACGCAGGAAGAAAATACCGCACATGAGAATAAACCCGAGCAGGAACGCGATAATGGCATTTCTGCTCATGCTGGGAGACACGGGCTTTTCGGGTATATCGGCATAATCCACGATCTCGACGCCGCCGGCTTTTGTCACACGCGTAATTTCGGCGGGCGCCTCTGTCGCGAATGCATTGGCCACGTCGGCCGCGAAAGCCGGGTCCCGGTCCTTCACGGAAACCTTCATGACGGAGGTGCTGTTTACTGTGGAAACACTGCTCATTCCGGAAATCACTTCGCGGTTGATCTCGCGCTCCGGGAAGCGGTTGTCCATGATCACCTGCGTAGCCACTTTATCGATAACGGTATTGCTCTTGAGAATAACGGAGTAAATATCCGCCAGACTTTTTGCCGCGTTCAGTTCACCGGTGTTCGCCGAAGTCGTAACCTGCTGATCCGGATTCGACAGGACGTACATCTGCACGGACGCCTCATAGGTCGGACGGATCATGGTTTTCGTGATAACGGCAGTGATAACGGCCGCAATAACGGCCACCAGGAGAATCCAGGGAAGTTTGGACCACAGCATCCGGAGAACTTCACCGATGTCTATGACCATCTCATCGTTGTCCTGCTCCACAGGGATAACGGTATTCGTGTTCATCAGTTCCTACCTCTTATTCAGTTTCTTCCGGCGGATATCCGGAGGTTCCGGGGAAGATGAAGCGATCCGGAAATCAGACGCCCGATACCCCGCAAATCAGACAGTATATTATAATATATACCATAGTACAAGATTCTGTCAAGGTAATTATCGCAGGATTTCACGGACGGCCGGCATCCTTCTCCAGACAGACTACCAGCTCCGTACCCGCGGTTCCCGGAAACATATCCACGGCCTTTGCCCGCACCGCCCTGTATCCGGCTGCGGTAAACGCCGGATAATCCCGGACGAAGCTGGTAGGCTTGCAGGATACATAAACGATTCTCGCCACGCCGTAGGACAGAATTTTGGGCAGCGCCTTCGGATGAATGCCGTCTCTCGGAGGATCCAGAATGATCAGATCCGGCGTTTCGGTCATTTCATCGAGGCATTTCAGGACATCCCCCTCCAGGAATTCGCAGTTTTCCAGCCCGTTTTCCCGGGCATTCCTCCTCGCGGCCTCTACCGCCTCCCCGACGATTTCCACTCCGACCACTTTGCGGGCTATGGGCGCCAGGATCTGTGCAATCGTCCCGGTGCCGCTGTAGAGATCATAGATCAGGCGTCTTTCATTGCCGCCCGCGTATTCCCGGACTATGCCGTAGAGGACTTCGGCCCCGGCGGAATTCGTCTGGAAAAACGAGAAGGGCGAGATCCTGAACTGCAGATCAAGAAGCTTTTCCGTGATGGAATCCCGTCCGAAAAGCAGGGAGGTTTCCTCACTGCGGACAAGATCCGCCACGGCATTGTTCTTCATATGCAGGAAGCCTGCCAGGCTGCCCTGAAGTGGGAGATTTCTGAGCTTTTCGGAGAGCAGCTCCAGCTTCAGTTCGGAAATATCCCTTCCGTCATCCGCCGTCACCAGAGCTGCAAGCAGTTCGCCCGTTGCACGGCTGCGGCGAAGCAGCAGGTGCCGCAGCACGCCCGTATGACGCATCCTGTGATAGTAGGGAATACCGAGCCCCCCGAAATGTTCCAGCACGCAGGCAGCCGCCATCTTCATATCCGGATGCATGATCCGGCAGTCCCGCACCGTGACAATATCATAAAAGCTGCCCCTGCGGTGCAGTCCGAGCGCCAGCGGTCCGTCCTTAAATTCATCGCCGAAGGTCAGCTCCATCTTGTTCCGGTACCCGTAAATCTCCGGGCTGGCCGCTATCCCCTCAAACAGAAACGCATCATCCGCGGGCACACCGCCCTGCCCTTCCGGGGCATTTTCGCCTTCGAGCCCCGGCTCGCAAAGTCTGGCCGTCAGCCGCCGCATCTGCCCTTCCTTCAGCTCGAGCTGATCCGCGTAGTCCAGAGACTGGCAGAAGCATCCGCCGCAGGTTCCGAAATGCGCGCAGGTTTCGTTATTGTGTTCCGACGGTGAACGTTCAAGAATCTCCAGCAGAGTTCCGTGTACCACTCCGCCCTTTTTTTTCGTTACTCTGAAGGATACCCGCTGCCCCGGAAGGCAGAAGCGCACCGCGGCCTCCTCATTTTCGTCCGTCAGCACGACGGTGCTGTCCGGAAAATCGCAGCGTATACCCGTTCCCTCAAGGATTTCTCCCTTTTTCAATCAGCCTTCTCCTTGTATTTCTTCTTCCACAAAATCGTCTTCCGTATCTTCGAAATCGTCCAGGTCGTCCAGATCATCCTCAAATTCATCCAGATAATCCGTTTTGCTGAGCCTGTACACGGCATAGATAATGCCGGCAAGCGCGGCCACAGCGGCAGCAATGCCCAGAATAACAGCCAGTTTCTTCTTCCGGTCGCTCTTGCGGATGCTGTTTCCGGCCTTAATCACCTTCAAAAGAGTTTTCGTACTCATTGTATTCGCCGTCCTTTCCTGTAACAGTCCGGGGATCTCTCCCCTGCCTGCTTTTAGTATAACATAACAGTCCGGGCTTTTCCACTGTTTTTCAATCCCGGCAGGTCGTTCAGGAAATAACCGGACTCATGCGAAGAATGCTTTTCGTGCGTGCAGGTCAAAATCGCAGGCGATGCGGGCATCGCCGAGGATTTTTGACCTGCGCTTTTTCTTCCGGCGGTGTTCCCACAGGCAGCGAGGCGCATGCGTCTTCTCAGATTTTCTCCAGATTGGCAAAGGCGGCAAACATCCGCTTAACGCCTGCCGTGTCAAAATCCACCGTAACCTCATAATCCTTCTTCCCGTCCCTGATCTCCAGCACCGTACCGACGCCGAACCTGCTGTGACGTACCCGGTCTCCGGTCTGATAGGAAAGATGCTCCTGACGCACGGGCAGAAACGGCTTTCCGAAGGATGGACCCGGGAAGGGCCTGGGAGCGGAAACGTTTTCCTTCAAGGCTGGCCCAAAAGAGCCGGATGCGGCGGCAAATCCCGCGGCATAGGGAGATTTTTTCTGTACAAAGGGCTTCGTGTCCGGCCGCGTTCTTCTGACAAAGCTCCCTTCTTCCCTGTAATTCAGGGTTTCCTGCGGGATTTCACCGACAAACCTTGAAAGCGCGTTTCTCTGCTGCTGGCCGCGGACCGTTCTCACGCGGGCAGCGGACATCTCCAGCCGGTCTTTGGCCCGGGTAATCCCCACATAGCAGAGCCTCCGCTCTTCCTCAAGATCCGATTTGTCACCGCTGTTGATCGCAAGATAGCCCGGAAACAGGCCTTCTTCCATGCCGGTGAGAAATACAAAGGGAAATTCCAGGCCCTTTGCCGCATGGAGCGTCATGAGAATGATCCGGTCCGCATCGGTCTCAAGGCTGTCTATATCGGCAACCAGGGCAACCTCCTCCAGGAACGATGTCAGATCCGCCTCTTCATGCTCCCGTTCAAAGTCTGCGGCTTTATTTTTCAGCTCGTCAAGGTTGTCCGCCCTTGTTCCAGCGACCTCCTCCTCTTCCGATTCCTCCAGGGCTTCCAGATAACCGGTTGATTCCAGTATCTCCTCGATCAGTTCCGGCAGAGCCATATACTCAGCCCTCGCCCTCAGCACCAGAATCTGGCTGCGGAAGGCTTTGACCTTTCCGGCGGCCTTTCC
>CAMOSC010000208.1 GCA_946624325.1 uncultured Clostridia bacterium | reverse complement strand
GGCCTTGCCGGCTGCCTGCCCCCTCTGGGCAGGAGCACCATGTTCATCCAGGACATTTCCGGCGCCCGCGGGTATGTTGCCCTGGCCGCCAACAATCTGTGCAAGGGCCATCCCCTTGGCGCCATCGTGTCCAGCGCGCTCTTCGGATTCACCACAGCCCTGGCACAGAGCCTGCAGGGAACGGCCATCCGCCAGCAGCTTCTGCAGTGCATTCCCTATATTTCCACCATCGCTGCCATGGCCATCTACAACGCCATGGCCAAGCGCCGGGCAGCCCGGCTGTCTGCCTGAACGAAAGGGTGAGTACGCATGTCTAATTTTCCCATTTCCATCCGGGTCCTGATCCTTCCCAAATTTGAAGCCGGACAGTTAACGGACGACGAGCCGGGCGAAGCCAAGTATTATTACGACAGGTACTGCAGGGGCGGTGAGCGCTACCAGCTCCAGGGATGCCCGGAGCCCCTTTATGTAAAGGACGGGATCGCCCTCATTGTGACCGGCATGGGCAAGGTCAATGCCGCTGCAACCCTTTCCTGCGTGCTGACCGATCCGCGCTTCGACTTTTCTAAAACGTTCTTTCTTTCCCCAGGCTGCGGCGGCGCTGCAGCCCAGCGCTGCGTCATGGGTGATGTCATTCTCGTCACCTCCACCCTGGATTTTGAATTCGGGCATACCGTGGATGCCCGTGAGCTGCAGGATCCCGAAGGCCTTTCCTGGTTCCCGGATCCCTCGATGGATCCTTTCGCCTCCATCCGTCTCAACGAGGACCTGACCGAACGCATCTGGAATCTTGTCCGCACGATCCGTCCGGTCACCACCCCAAAGACCCGCGCGGCGATGGCCAGGACCTTCGCCAAGGCCCCGTGGGCCATGCGGGATCCCATGGTCCTGAAGGGAACGGCCGCCACCTCTGACAACTACTGGAAGGGCCCGCATCTTCAGAAAAACGCGGAGCGGATGGCTGAGCATTACCGCTGTCCGGATCCCTATATGATCAGCGAAATGGAAGACCATGCCGTAGCCGCCGTGCTTCAGCGCTTCCATCTTCTGGACCGTCTGGCGATTATCCGTGGTGCAACAAACATGGATGTTTTCATGGACGGCAGCACCGCCGAACAGCACTGGGAAATCGGGAAGCACGAAACCATCGTCTCCGAGGAAAGCCGGGAAGCCGTCGATATTTTCTTCCCGGCCATGAAGAACATTTTCTCCGTCGGAAAAGTCATCATCGACGCAGCCCTGGAAGGAAAAATGGACTGATCCAAAACCACCAGCAGCCGGCACAATTGCCGGCTGCTTTTTGGTCTTAAAGAATTTCTTCCCGCGGTCCTGGCTTCAGGTTTTCGAAGGATCAGAGCCCGTTCTCCTCCAGCAAATCATACAGCGCATCCTGTGACAGAACGCCGCGCTTCAGATCCGGCGGCAGTTCGCCCCGTTCATCCGCCTCATAGTCCTCCCGCCATTCGCCCTCTGTATAGTAGCGCTCCAGGAGGCGGAGCGTTTCCGGGTCATGAGTGCGCACGGCTTCCTCGAAAAGCCGTTCATATTTTTCAACCCGGTCTATCCGGTCCTGGCGATAGAACCGCTTATATGTCTTCCCGCCCCGCTCCACGGTCTCATTCCACATGGAGGCCGGTCTGCACCAGAGCCCGCCTTCCCCGTAGAGCGCCCTGTATACGACCATGGGCTCCACGGTCTCGCTGTGTCTTGCAATCCCGACCACCTCATAGGGATTGCCCTTGAAGTGACGGTATCTGCCGCAGGGGATTGTTTTTACTGCTTCTTCGTAGGTCATACATTCTTCTCCATTCCTATTGAGCGCAGAGGCTCTGTGTCTGCAGATCTGTCTGAGAGGTATCCGCCCTCTGCCCATAATTCGGCTTGTTTCTTCGGCTCCGACCGGGTCATCCCAGACGCAGTATAGCACAAATACGCGCTTCTTCAGTTGGAAATTACCCTGCATTTTCATTTTGGATGTCCGCCACTTTATTTCGGAAAACAGCAAATCAGACTCAGCTCAGCAGGTGCACCTATTGGCGTCAGCTTAGGATTTTCATGATTTTGTCTGTGAGTTCATCTGCATTCCGGAGGTCTTCATACCATTCGACTTTTGCGATCTCATAGCCGCCGGCAACAAGGACCCCGCAGATCTGATTCCCATGCGGAAAAACATACAGCTTCCGATAGCTGTCCCACTCCCGATCACCGGAGTCAAATGTCGGTACCTCCAGGTAAATCCGGAGGACCCTTTCTCCGGCCTGGTTCCTGTATACGGCAATATCATCCGTGGCCCGTCTTTCATACCGAAGCGCTCCCATGGGATCCTGCCTTCCCATATCCGACTTTTCCCTATAATAAAACGAAAAATCGCCAAACCTGAGCTCCGAATAGCCTTCCGGCGTTCGATAGGTCTTTGAGCTGTTCCCGCAGCTAAATCGTTTTCTCCAGTCCTCCTGTTCTGAAAACGCACTCCCTTTGAATGCACCTTCGCCGGCCTTCACCAGTTTCTCCGGAAGCTGCACCTCGGACAGATTCGGGCACCTTTGGAACGCGCTGTTCCCAATCTCCAGAAGTCCGTCTGGCAGCTCTATTTTTTCAAGGCTGCTGCAGCCGGAAAACGCATTTTCCTTAATCATCCGCAGATTTTTTGAAAAGCGGATTTGCTTCAAGCTTGTGCAGTCCCGGAATGCGTCCTTCCCGATACACAGGACGCTGTCCGGCATAACCACCGATTCCAGCTGACGCATTTTTTGGAATGCAGAATTTACAAATGTGATTCCGTCCGGGATCACAAGCCGGCGGATCCCCGTTCCTTCGAAGCCGGGGAGCAGTGAAAAGGGCTCAATTTCCGTTACTCCGGAAGGCAATTCGATTTCCGTCAAAGAATCACAGCCATGAAGCAGTCCCGCCGCTATTTTCTCCAGCTGAGAGGGCAGTTTGATTTTTCTCAGTCTCTTGCAGTAAAGGAAGGCAAACGGCCCGATCTCCCGCACAGAATCCGGTATTTCGATTTCCTCAATCGCAGAACGCGAAAAGGCATCCTCTCCGATCTCTTCTAAAGAATCCGAAAGGATCACACGGCGTATATGCGAATTTCCACTGAATGCGCCGCACCCGATCTTCAAAACGCCTTCCGGCACAGTCACCACTTCTTCCGTGCCCGTATAGTGTTTCAGCTCATGCGCCTCAACCATCTCCATGTTCCCCCTTTTTTTCTTCGCCGCTGACAGAGCTCTGACTTTGGACTGCGTGTTGCTTCTTTGACATGTAGCACCTCCTCCCGCACAAAATTGAACCTGTTTTCATCTTCTGCCGGCTGTTCGTTTATTGAAGGGCTTTCCCTAATTGCAGAGGGGCAGGGTTTCCTGCTCACGCCGCCTTAAAAAAACATCAGCATATAAAGGGGAAGCGTTATCTTCTTCCCTGTGACGCCCGCATTCTGATCTGCAAATTTATATCCTTTGGAAATCGTATCCATCTCAAGAATGGTATTAAGAGACCTGGACTTATTGCTTCCCGCTTTGATTTCAACTGGGACAACTCCGTCTCCCCCTTCCAGCAGGAATTCCATCTCCACTGTTCCAGGGGTATTTCGATAGAAATGCAGATTCTTTATTCCCCGTTTCCACAGCATCTCAGCAGCCAGTGCTTCATAAAGTCCTCCTTTTGCTGTTTTAATGACAATCGATTCTGTCTGTGTTCTTTCCCGATCTTCTGATAGAAGCGCCTGCTTCAAACTGAAATCATACGTACAGATGAGCATCCCTATGTCTGTCGGATACAGGCGGAACTGTTCAGCAACCTCAAAGGCCTTCAGCGGATATTCAATCGTCGTGACATTCAGCACCATATCTGCCATACCGGCACCCACAAGCCATTCCACTGAGGATAAGAATTTTTGCGCAGTCCCCCTATGCTCTACCATTGAATACTGGAATTTATGGTTTTCCTTTGTCAGCTGCAATGGAATGGACTGCCAGCAGGACTGCGCTTTTAACCGAACTGCCGGCTCTGCATAATGTGCAATATCCGCCATATAATCCTGATAGATACGACGCTGCACTTCATCTGCAGCCTTATAGTCATATTCTGGAAAAAACGCATTTACTGTATCCGGCATTCCGCCAATAACCAGGTACTGCCTGAGGTAACGCATCATCGCCTGATGGATCCCATCCGGGATCGGGCGTGTTCCATCCCTGTATGAACGCAGCATCTCCAGGATTTCCCCGTCAATTCCTGCTGCCCACAGAAATTCCTCAAAATCCAGAGAATGCATATGCAGATATTCAACCTGCCCGACAGGCCATGAACTGACCTGTCCATGCAGAAGGCCTAATGCAGATCCAGACGCGATCACATCAAAGCGGGGATCCTGTCCCAGAAACTTCAGCGCTGTCACCGCATGAGGGCAGGCCTGAATTTCATCCAGAAACAGCAGGGAGTTCCCTGATTCAAATTTCGTCTCAGGAAAGCTAAGCCGAATCCCGGCCAGGACAGTATCTGGATTCAGATCACCGCTGAATATCCGCGTCAGACCCGGCCGTTCCAGAAAATTGAGTTCATACACAGACTCATAGGCTGAATAGGCAAATGCACGTATTGCATATGTTTTTCCTACCTGCCGTGCGCCTTCTACAATCAGCGGCTTTTTCCCATGCTTCTGCTTCCACTCAGAAAGTGCCTGCAATACCTTCCGTTTCAGCATATTCTCCCTCGCTTTCACTTTATTAATTCATTCTACTCCTTCTTCTCTTTCGATGTCAATTTTATTTGTTCGAAAAATACCATCTTATCTATATTATTTATCTAAAAAATACTCATATGCTCGTATTTTTCATCTAAAAAATACGTATTTTGCTTGTATACCGTTTATGATGTCAAAAAAAGGATGCCTACTCCAGGCATCCTTTGCGATTCCGTTAGTATGCAGTTTTTCTGCTCCGACCTTATTGAGCCGGTGCAATTCTGGTCAGGCCGTCAAACTTGTACGTCGCTTCGATCAGAACCTCCGGGGTATCCGTTACCAGATCCCGGTATTCCGGTCCGGCATACTGAGCCATTCCGCCGATATTGTAAATCTTGGTCATATCCCATCCGCGGGCATTCAGGATATTCATCAGCATGTTGACCCGTCCGCCGCTCTGACACATGAGGAAAATGGTTTTGTTCTTCGGGAACAGGGCTTCCAGGATTTCGTCCGACTCGGCATACACCGGAACCGGTTCGGTATTGGTTCCGCCGTAGAGCTGCGGCAGGGACGCATCCGTGTTGGCATCCGCATTGAAGATGAGGGCAAAATACGGAATACATTCAAAATTGCGCAGGTGCTTCTTGGCATAGTCGGCATAGTCGCGCAGGTCGATGTACAGAACATCCGTACGGCCCAGGTATTCCCTCAGGTTCGCGCTGGAAATCGCCGAGCATGTCGGTCCGAAGTTGCCCGGTGCGCAGGGTGTCTCAGTGGTATCATCCTTGTTGGCCAGATAGGTCTTGCTTGTATCCACAGGATACG
>CAMOSC010000207.1 GCA_946624325.1 uncultured Clostridia bacterium | reverse complement strand
CAGAGCCGTGCCAATCGCAGCGCATGCTTTTCGCGCTGCGATCTGTCGGCATGGCATTTTCCAGGCTCATCCGGGGTTGAATAAAAGGGAGAAAAACGAAATGGCACAGGTGGAAGGGTACATAGAAAGAATTGTTTTTCAGAATAAAGAGAACGGATACTGTGTACTGGCTTTATCCTGTACCGACGGGGACGAACTGTTCCTGACGGGGTTATTTCCGGGCGTCTCACAGGGCGAATATATACGCGCCGAGGGGGAGATGATTGTCCACCCGACTTATGGCGAGCAGATGAAGGTAAGCCGCTTTTCCTGGGCAACCCCGGCGGACCGGGCGTCCATGGAACGCTATCTGGCATCCGGCGCCATAAAAGGCGTGGGCGCTGCCCTGGCGGGCAGAATCGTGAAAAAGTTCGGAGACGATACCTTCCGGATCATGGAGGAAGAACCGGAGCGTCTGGCTGAGATCAAAGGAATCAGCGAGAGAAAGGCAATGGAAATCTCCGCCGTGCTTCTTGAGAAAAGAGATGTACGGCAGGCCATGCTTTTTTTGCAGAACTATGGAATCAGTCAGAATCTTGCGCTGAAGATCTATGAGCGCTACGGCTATGAAATGTATCGTATCATGAAGGAAAATCCCTACAAGCTGGCGGATGACATAGACGGCGTCGGCTTCAGAATAGCCGATGAAATAGCTGCAAAGGCCGGAATCCGGACGGATTCCGAATTCCGGATCCGAAGTGCGCTGATCTATGTGCTTCAGTCCGCCATCGGGCAGGGGCACACCTGCCTGCCCATGGAAAATCTGCTGTCGGAAGCATTTGAGCTGCTTGAGATCGAACAGCGGGA
This sequence comes from uncultured Clostridia bacterium, assembly GCA_946624325.1. Lineage (GTDB taxonomy): Bacteria > Bacillota > Clostridia > Lachnospirales > Lachnospiraceae > Anthropogastromicrobium. The sequence goes on along the minus strand of CAMOSC010000207.1, from coordinate 4,720 downwards.
TCTGGAAAACATCCTGAAGGATCTTGTGGTGGAACGCAAAATCGTGATACGGAGCCGGCAGGAGCAGCAGATGGTCTATACGGACAGTTCCTTTTTTACGGAACTGTCCGTGGCACACCGGCTGAAAGAGCTGAATCTGGAGGATACGGTCCTGCCGGAGGAAATAGAACGGAAGTGTTCGGGTATTGAAGCAAGGGAGGGTATCCGGCTCGATGAGGGACAGCGCGAGGCCGTGCGGACTGCGGTGAACCATGGTCTGACCATCATCACCGGCGGCCCGGGAACCGGTAAAACCACGACCATTAAAACCATGATCCATTATTTCCTGCAGGAAGGCCTGGACGTGCTTCTGGCAGCTCCGACCGGACGCGCAGCCAAACGCATGACGGAAGCCACCGGGTATGAGGCAAAAACCATCCACCGCCTGCTGGAGGTCAGCGGGACGTCCGGGAATGAAGGCAGGTCCTTTTTCTCAAGAGACGAAAACAATCCCCTGGAAGGCGATGTCGTCATCATCGATGAAATGTCCATGGTGGATATCTACCTGATGAATTCCCTTCTGAAAGCGGTTGTTCCGGGTATGCGGCTGATCCTGGTGGGCGACGTCAACCAGCTCCCGAGCGTCGGCCCCGGAAATGTCCTGCGCGATACCATATCCGCCGGCAGGTTCCCGGTAGTCCGTCTGGAAAAGATCTTCCGGCAGGCGGCGGACAGCGATATCATCATGAATGCCCATCGCATTCACGCGGGAGAGCTTGTGAACCCGAAGCCGGGGAGCCGGGATTTCCTTTTTATCAGGCGGGATAATCCGGGCAATATAGTCGGCGCCACCCTCACACTGCTTACAAAGAAGCTTCCGGATTATGTACATGCCGACTGGAAGGATATACAGGTCCTGACCCCGATGCGCAAGGGGGTGCTTGGGGTGGAGCAGCTTAACAGTGTGCTGCAGGCCAGCCTGAATCCGCCGGATATCAACCGCCAGGAGATGCCGGTCGGAAGCTTTGTTCTCCGCGAGGGGGATAAGGTCATGCAGGTAAAAAACAATTACCAGAAGGAATGGAAAATACTCAACGGCTACCGCATGCCTGTGGAAGAAGGGCAGGGGGTTTTCAACGGCGACCTGGGACTGGTGAAGGAAGTCAACCCGGCCCTGGAACGGATCACGGTGGAATTCGAAGAGGGAAGAAGGGTGGATTATACCGCCAGGGAGGCGGAAGAGCTGGAGCTGGCATACGCGGTAACCATCCATAAGTCCCAGGGAAGCGAGTACCCCGCGGTGATCCTTCCCCTGCTGAACGGTCCCAGGCTCCTGATGAACCGCAACCTTCTTTACACGGCCGTGACGCGTGCCAAAGTCTGCGTCTGCGTAGTCGGGAGCCTGGAGACGTTTCACGGCATGATTCAAAACGATACGGAACAGAAACGATACAGCGGCCTGAAGGACCGCATTCTGGAGGAATATGCGCTTCCTGGATGAACTGTTATTTCCCGGACGCTGCCCTGTGTGTCTGGATATTCCGGTGCCGAAGGGCGCCCTGATCTGCAATGCCTGCAGGGATAAGCTGAGGCTGATTGAAGACCCGAGATGCTTAAAGTGCGGAAGGGCCGTCCGAAAAGATACTGCGGAATACTGTCCCGACTGCGCCAGATTAAAGCGGAGCTTTGTGACAGGAATAGCTGGGTTCAATTACGGGAGCGTTCCGGTCAGAAAGCTGATCTCACGCGTAAAATACCATAATGAGCGTCAGCTCCTGGATTATCCCTGCGCCCTGATGGCAGGGCATTATGCGCAAACGGTGGAGGCCTGGGGGCTTTCCTGCCTGATTCCGGTTCCGCTGCATGCATCCCGGCGCAGGGCAAGAGGCTTTAACCAGGCTGAGGAGATTGCGCGCCGCCTCGGGGCGGTGTGGGATATTCCGGTTGAGAAGAAGCTCCTGGTGAGGCAGAAAAAAACCTTGCCTCAAAAAGAGCTGGATGAGGCTGCACGCCTGAAAAACCTGACGGATGCGTTTGCCCTGAAGCCGGATCCGAGAGGAGTCCCGCTGTGCGCGGCTGTGGTGGATGACATTTATACCACCGGGACGACCATGGAAGCCTGTACCCGGGCATTGATGCAGGCCGGAGTGGAGAGGGTCTACAGCATCGTGCTTGCAGCCGTACTATAAGCGCAAGAAAAAAGACTTGACGGATGACGGACGCTATGATATCATATTAGGGCGTTTGGAAGACGCAAGGTCTTTTTTTTGTGCAAAAAATAAAGGCCGCTGCTGACTTAATACTATAAAATGGAGGTGGAAGTCGTGCGTACAAGAATTACATTGGCGTGTACGGAGTGCAAACAGCGCAACTACAACACAACAAAAGACAAAAAGACGCATCCTGACAGAATGGAAACAAAGAAGTACTGCAGATTCTGTAAGAGACATACTTCTCACAAGGAAACCAGGTAAGGTTTTTTGCAAGGGGTGATTTTATGGAAGAAACAGCAAAGAAGGATCGCAGGAAAAACAATAAGTCCGGAAGCGACACGTTCTTTGACCGTGTAAAGGCTTTCTGGAAAGGCGTTAAGGGTGAGTTCACGAAAATCATCTGGCCCTCAAGGGAACAGCTGATGAAACAAACCGCGGCAGTCCTGATTGTATCTGTGATACTCGGCACTTTTATCAGGGTCTACGACCTGCTGTGCCAGTATGTCATCAATTTCATCAAGTGAGAAAGGGACAGGCATGGAAGAGGCAAGATGGTACGTTGTTCATACCTTTTCCGGGTATGAAAACAAGGTAAAGGCCGACCTCGAAAAGACAATCGAAAACCGGGGACTCCAGGATGTCATTCTGGAAGTTGCCATCCCGCTTGAGGAAGTGACCGAAAACAAAGACGGTATGGAGAAAACCTCCATGAAGAAGATGTTTCCGGCATATGTGCTCGTCCACATGATCCTCAACGATGATACCTGGTATATTGTCCGGAATACGAGGGGCGTAACCGGCTTCGTCGGCCCGGGTTCAAAACCGGTTCCGCTGACGGATGAAGAAATGACCTCGCTGAAAACCTTTATGGGCCAGGCTCCCGTTGCGGCGGTACCCTTCAAGGAAGGTGATTTTATCACTGTTACAAAGGGCCCCTGGGAGGGAACGGCAGGAAAGGTTTCATCGGTGGATGCCGAGCACAGTACCTTGACCATTACCGCAGACATGTTTGGCCGTGAAACGCCGGTTGAACTTAACTTCTCGGAAGTTAAGAAGGTGTAAGGACGTCTGTCACCTGCACCGTTTCGTGGGAGGGAGATTCCCGCAAATACCACTTATTTTAGGAGGTGCCACAATGGCAAAGAAAGTTACAGGTTTTATCAAACTGCAGATTGAGGGCGGAAGAGCAACTCCTGCACCGCCGGTTGGTCCCGCACTTGGCCAGAAGGGTGTCAACATTGTACAGTTCACAAAAGAGTTCAATGCAAGAACCGCTGACCAGATGGGAACGATTATCCCGGTTGTGATTACCGTTTATGCTGACAAGAGCTTTACCTTTATCTGCAAGACTCCGCCGGCGGCCGTTCTTTTAAAGAAGGCATGCAATCTCCAGAAGGCTTCCGGAGTTCCGAACAAGGACAAGGTTGCTACCATTACCAGAGCTGAAGTGCAGAAGATCGCTGAGCAGAAAATGCCCGATCTCAATGCCGCAAGCATCGAGGCAGCTACCAGCATGATCGCAGGAACCGCTAGAAGCATGGGCATCGTGGTTGTTGACTGATGCCGGCCTGTTTAAGGGCATAGTACGTGGGAGGGGATCATCCCGCAAATACCACCAGGAGGTTTAGTAATGAAAAGAGGAAAAAAATATTTAGAGGCCGCGAAGCTTGTTGACCGCACGGTCCTTTATGATGTGAATGAGGCTCTGGGTCTCTTAAAGAAGGTACCGACTGCGAAGTTTGATGAAACCGTTGAAGTCCATGTAAGGACCGGCTGCGACGGCCGTCACGCAGATCAGCAGATCCGCGGAGCTGTTGTACTTCCTAACGGAACCGGTAAAACCGTACGTGTTCTTGTTTTTGCGAAGAACGAAAAGGCAGATATCGCGAAGGAAGCGGGTGCCGATTATGTCGGCGGCGAGGAGCTGATCCCGAAGATCCAGAACGAAGGCTGGCTTGATTTTGATGTTGTTGTGGCTACTCCCGACATGATGGGCGTTGTCGGCCGTCTTGGCCGCGTGCTCGGACCGAAGGGCCTTATGCCGAACCCGAAGGCCGGTACTGTTACGCCTGATGTTGCAAAGGCTATTGCCGAGATCAAAGCCGGTAAGATTGAGTATCGTCTCGACAAGGCAAACATTATCCACTGCCCCATCGGAAAGATTTCTTTCCCGGAAGATAAGTTAGCAGGAAACTTCCAGACCCTGATTGACGCCATTATCAAGGCAAAGCCCAGCACGCTGAAGGGAACCTATTTAAAGAGCGTGACGCTTTCCACCACCATGGGCCCCGGCATCAAGCTGAACCCGATGAGACTGACCAACGGCTGATCAATTTTGGCACCGCAGTTTGCACACTGCGGTGCTTTTTACGTGCCGCACGATTCAAGAGCGGAGTTGCTATTCACGGCCAATGGTGGTTTATCATTTTCGCGATCTGCCCGCGATGCGGCGGGAAAATGCCTTCAGGCTTCGGTTCCGTCGCAAAGAATTTCTAAATGTACAGAAAAGCCGCTAAAAGCATGGGGAC
>CAMOSC010000206.1 GCA_946624325.1 uncultured Clostridia bacterium | reverse complement strand
CGGAAAAGCCCTGCAGTCCGGAACCAGCCACAACTTAGGCGACGGCTTTGCAAACGCCTATGACGTCACCTACACCGACCGCGACAACCAGCTCAAATACTGCCACCAGACCTCCTGGGGCATGACCACACGCGTCATCGGGGCCCTGATTATGGTCCACGGCGACGACAGCGGACTGGTCCTTCCGCCTGCGGTTGCGCCCACCCAGGCTATTGTGATCCCGATCGCGGCCCATAAGCCCGGCGTTACGGAAGCCGCCCGCGCGCTGAAGGAGGAACTGGGCAGAAAATTCCGCACCGCAATCGATGATACCGACAAGGGCCCCGGCTTCAAATTTGCAGAGGCCGAGATGCGCGGCATCCCGGTGCGCATTGAACTCGGTCCCAAGGATCTGGAAGCCGGACAGGCTGTAATTGTCCGCAGGGATACCCGGGAGAAGATTGCCGCCCCGATCGCAGAGCTTTCCGAAAAGGTGGGAGAGGTCCTGGCGGCCATGCAGTCCGATATGCTGGAGCGCGCCCGCGCCTTCAGGGAAGCCCACACCAGCACCGCCCTTACCTATGAGGAATTTAAGGACGCCATTGAAAACCGTCCCGGCTTTGTCAAAGCCATGTGGTGCGGTGACAGCGCCTGTGAAGATAAAATTAAGGAAGATACCACGGCTACCAGCCGCTGCATGCCTTTTGAGCAGGAACAGCTTTCCGATGTATGCGTGTGCTGCGGACGGAAGGCAAAGGCCATGGTTTACTGGGGAAAAGCGTATTGATCCCATACTGATGAACCGGTGCAAGAGCGGCGGAACCCCCTTATATCAGGCTATTCAAAAAAGGAGAACGCATGTTTGAACTGAATCAGGACTATTTAAAGCTTCCCGGCAGCTATCTGTTTTCAACGATCGGGAAAAAGGTTGCGGCTTTCAGCGCTGCCCATCCGGATAAAAAAATCATCAGGCTCGGCATCGGAGACGTGACGCTGCCGCTTGCCCCGGCCGTAATCCGCGCATTGCATGAGGCGGTGGATGAGATGGGACAGGCAGAAACATTCCGCGGCTATGCGCCGGATCTCGGATACGATTTCCTCAGAAACGCCATTGCGCAGGAGTATCGCAGCCTGAACTGCGATATTGCCGCCGATGAGATTTTCGTCTCCGACGGAGCAAAAGGCGATTCCGCGAATATCCAGGAGATTTTCGCTAAGGAGAGCAGGATTGCGGTCTGCGATCCCGTATATCCGGTCTACGTGGACAGCAACGTGATGGCAGGACGCACGGGGACATGGAATCCCGACACGCAGACCTGGAGCGATGTCATCTATATGCCCTGTACCGGGGAAAACGGCTTTGTGCCCGAGCTTCCGAAGGAAACGCCGGACCTGATCTACCTCTGCTTCCCCAACAATCCGACCGGCGGGACCCTGACAAAGGATGAACTGCAGGTCTGGGTGGATTATGCCAACAAAAACGGTGCGGTGATCCTGTTTGACGCAGCTTATGAAGCCTATATCAGCGAGCCCGGAGTGCCGCATTCCATCTATGCGTGCGAAGGCGCGAGGACCTGCGCGATAGAGCTGAAGAGCTTTTCCAAAAATGCCGGCTTCACCGGGTTGCGGCTCGGCTATACGGTGGTGCCCAAAGAACTGAAGCGGGGAAATACCGCCGTGCATGCGCTCTGGGCCAGACGCCATGGAACAAAATACAACGGCGCTCCTTATATTGTCCAGCGCGCGGGAGAAGCAGTACTTTCCCCTGAGGGAAAGAAGCAGACCGCCGAACAGGTTGCTTACTACATGAGGAATGCGGGAACCATCAAAAAAGGTCTTGCAGATGCGGGCTTTACGGTTTACGGCGGCGTAAACTCCCCGTATGTCTGGCTGAAGACGCCGGAGGGCATGAGCAGCTGGGCATTCTTTGATGAACTGCTGGAGCGGCTGAACATCGTCGGCACGCCCGGATCCGGTTTCGGGCCGAGCGGAGAGGGGTATTTCAGGCTGACCGGTTTCGGAACCTATGAAAACACCCTGGAGGCCATCGGGCGGATCAGGTCTTTCTAAGATAAGGCAGCGCGGAAGGAAGCTTTCAGGCTTCCCTTTCGCCCCCATACGATTTAGCGGGGCTGAAGCAGGGTGTTGAATACTATGGAGATATACAGCGTGAGAAGCGTTCCGCCGGCGGGCGGAGCGCAGATTGCCGTGACCGTTCCCGGGTCCAAGAGCATCACGAACAGGGCTTTGCTGATGGCCGCGCTGGCATCGGGGACAAGCGTTCTCGACGGCGTTCTCTTTTCGGATGATTCCAGGCACTTCCTGGCCTGTATGGAAGCGCTCGGGATTGATGTAAAGATTGAGGAAGAGAAAAAGCGGGTCAGCGTAAAAGGGTGCGCGGGTATCCTGCCGAATAAAAAAGCTTCCCTGTACGTAGGGAGCGCCGGGACCGCGGCACGGTTTCTCACGGCACTGCTGGGCCTTTCGGAGGGAGAATACATCCTGGAAAGTTCGGACCAGATGCGCAGACGCCCGATCAAGCCTCTTCTGGATACCCTGACGGATATCGGTGCAGATGTGCAGTGCCTGGGTGAAGCGGACTGCTTTCCTTTTATACTGCGCGGCAGTGCGGGCATGAAGCGGGAAATGACGGTCAACATTGATGCCAGCAGTCAGTTCCTGAGCGCCCTGCTCATCGCCTGTGCCGGTCTGGGGCGGGAAACCCGGATACATGTCACGGGAAGCCATGGGATGGCTTATGTGGATATGACTGCCCGGATGCTTGAACGGTTCGGCGCACGGGTCATGGGCCTGGAGGACGGATTTCTGATTCCGGGCGGGGCAGGGCTTCTGGCCATGAACGGTTTCGTAGAACCGGATGTTTCCGGTGCCGCATACTTTTACGCGGCTGCGGCCGTGACAGGCGCCGGCGTTACGGTGCGGGGTGTCCATATGGACAGCCTGCAGGGAGATACTGCCTTTTTAAGGGTTCTTGAAAGCATGGGATGTCTTTCGGAGGAGACGGAAGAGGGTGTCAGGCTGACCGGCCCGTCGGACGGGAGACTGAAGGGGATTTCCGTGGATATGCATGCATTTTCGGACCAGGCTGTCACGCTGGCGGCCATTGCCCCATTTGCGGACAGTCCTGTTGAAATCCGCGGTATTTCGCATATACGTCTGCAGGAAAGCGACAGAATCGCAGGTATACTCGAAAACCTCAGGCGCATGAAAATCCGCTGCGAAGAGCTGCCGGACGGAAGCGGGATCCGGATTTATCCGGGCGTTCCCGCACCCGCATCCATCGCGACCTTCCAGGACCACCGCATGGCGATGGCTTTTGCGGTGACCGGGCTGCGGTGTCCCGGAATTCTCATCGAGGACCCGCTTTGCTGCCGGAAAACCTTTGAAGATTATTTTGAATGCTTTGACAGGATGACGGATCAGCTGCTTTCCCGGGCGTGAAGGTTTTGCCGGATTCATTTGAACAGTCCCGCAGGCGGACATTCGCGCCTCCGGCAGCTTTATCTGTCATCCGGCAGATGTGGCGGAAAAGCGAGAAGCTTCCGCAACTGCCGGGTTCCTGCATAAAAAAGAAAAAACCGGACGCAGCTTTGTCCGGTTTTTTCTTTTTTATGCGGTTCTGCCGCAGCAGTTCTTGTATTTCTTTCCGCTGCCGCAGGGACAGGGATCGTTGCGTCCGATTTTTTTGCCCTTGACAATGGTTGTGGAGGATTTCTGCTCCTTGTAGAGTTCCTTGCGGCGTTCCTCGGTCAGAAGTTCATCCCACTGGGGAAGGGTATAAAGCCATTCGGCTTTTGCGCCGACCATATTATAGTAAAGCTTTTCCTTGTCGTAATCCAGCGAGAGGACGGTTTCCTCGTCCATGGTTTCGATGGGGTTCGGTGTCTTCAGGCTGTCGTTGATGCCGTCGATGATACCGACCATAATCATTTTCTCGATACCGTATTTTTCGGAAAGCTCCGGGATGGTGCCGCTGACCACTGAGGGATCGGAGAGAAGGGACTCATAAAACCCTTTTTCCAGTTTGAAATAATGGTTCCAGAGACGATTGTACTCGTCCTTCCCGAGCTTTTCATTGTACGCAGTGCCTCTCCACTGTTCGAGTAATGTCATTGCTGTTTCCTCCGGTTCGTTCTGTTCATGTAATAGTTTGGTAATTGTTCAGTGCCAGATGACAATCTCAAGAGAAAACATGGATTCAGCCGGCTGAAATCCATGTTTTCTCTTGAGATTGTCATCTGGTTTCTTCTGTCAGATTGCCTGCAGTGCCTGTACCGCGTGATCGGCCAGAATCAGCTCGCAGTGCTCCGCAAAAACGGCTTCCGTGCCGGCATTGGCCCGTACATGCTCGCCATATTCGGAAAGTATATTACAGACCTTGTTAAAGGTTTCCGGGCTGTGATCCCCTTTGTGGATTACCAGCAGATACGGACGGTCGCTGCTGTCTTTATAAAGCGTGTTGCGGGAATCATATACCCCGTTCAGCACGCGGGAAGCACGGCATACCACGTCGATGGTTGAAAAACGGTATACCTGGAAAAAATCCGGCTCCTTTCGCTCAAGGGGCATGGCTTCCGGGGCCTGGCCGTCGGCGTCTTCCGGATAAGCCTGATACAGTTTTGCAAACTGCTCGATCATTTCATCCGCGCGGATGGGAACAGCCTCCTCACTGCCGGCGTAATCGTCATCATCATCCATCGCGGCGGAATCAAACGGGGCAAAACGTGCAAAGCGCGTATCGAGTTCCTCCGGATCATCCACCTTTGTGATCAGAAGCATCAGCTTTTCATCGGGCAGCGGAACCGCTTCTATCATCAGGGGAATATCCTCCGCCTTAAATCCGAATTCGCGGTTTGCCTTCGAAAGCATTTCACGGAAAAGCGAGCTTGCGCTTTCCGAACCGTATGCGAGCTCCGCGATATTGATTTTCCTGAAATTCAGTTCCTCGCGGGAAAGCGTGCAGCTGATCTGATTGTCACTGATCTTTTCAATTTTCATTCTATGACCACTTCCTTTCGGATGCCTTCCGCATAACCAATAGTATAGCTAAAAACAGCGGATTCGTAAAGCGTTTTTTTCTCCCGGCGTTCCTTCCCGCCCGGGCTGAAAATCCACGCTCCGTGCATGCGGCCCGAATGAAAGGAAAATTTAATAATCCCTCTGTTTCAATCAGGTGCGATCCGTTGTATAATAAGGCGTGATTTCATGGGAGGCGGAAAACGCGGATAAAAGCGCTGCGCCGCCGGAGACTGCCGGGGAAGCACTGATAAATGCAGCGTTTTCTAGCAGTCTCCGGCGGATCGCACGGATTTCCCGAGGAAATTGAAGCTGCGCGTCGGAAATCCGGCGGGGGAAACGCTTAAATCAGCGTTTCCGTAGTATGATTCCGGTCGAACCGGAGGAGATGGATATGGAGAAAAAAAGATATTTTGGGCTGGACTGTGTACGGATTATGGCGTTGTGCCTGCTGCTCTGGCTGCACTTTCTGCTCCGGAACGGATTTTACAGCCAGAAGGTCCTGGGACCGTGGATGATCGGCGCCGCGGCGGGCAGGATTATTTTCATGAG
>CAMOSC010000205.1 GCA_946624325.1 uncultured Clostridia bacterium | reverse complement strand
TTTTTATCCGCTTAGTGTTTCACGGCGAACACTGCGAAGCCTGAAGGGATATCGCTCCACGCGGCGTCACTTCCGCGAAAATGAAGAACAGAAACGCTTCCTTCCGTCTCCGGCGCTCAGCTGAGGGGCGCGGTATCCCTGAAGGCGCCTCTGTGGAGCCGATGAAACTCTTAGCGGATAAAAAGGCCGTAACCTTCCGGGAAGCCATTCGGTTCCCCGCCTTTTTATCCGCTTAGTGTTTCACGGCGAACACTGCGAAGCCTGAAGGGATATCGCGCCTCGCGGCGTCACTTCCGCGACTATGAAGAACAAACAAACTCGCGATAATGAAGAACAAACAAGCCAAAGCAGCAGATCAGTCGCCGCCGAGTCCGCTGCGCTCCACGCCCTGCACAAAGCGCTTCTGCACAAACAGATACATAATCACAAGCGGCAGAATCGTCAGAAACGCGCAGGCCGAAGCCACCGCCGTCTGAATGTACGGCGATTCGGTTTCAACAACATACTGCGCCGGCACCTTCTTCTCAATATCCATGAGCGCCCAGCGCATATTCGCCTGAATCTGCACCATGCGCAGCGGCAGCTGCAGCTTGTTCGAGCTCAGGAGGGAAATGTAATAGGTATCCGCATAATTCCACACAAAGCTCAGCACGCCCACCGTCAGGAGCGACGAGGAAACGCCCGGAAGCACGATCCGCAGGAAGGTCTTCATAAAGCCTGCGCCGTCCACATAGGCCGCTTCCTCAATGGAGATGGGGAACTGCCTGAAGCTCTGGCGGAGGATATAGATGTAGAGGCCGCCCTTCACGCCCATGCCCGTAGCCGCCAGGATATAAATAGATACCGGCGACCCGATGAGGTTTAAATGATCCCCCGTGAGCGTCTTGAAAATATTGAAAACATCAAAGTTGCGGAAGGTGATGTACTGCGCCAGCATGATCGACTGGGGCGGCACAATGATCGTAAAGATTACAATGCCGAACAGAATGCCCGCTCCCTTAAACTTCAGCCTGGCAAAGGAATAAGCCGCCAGGGCCGCGCACATGGTCTGGAGGACCGCCAGCACCGCCGTGTTGATGAGGCTGTAGGCTAAGGCCTTCCAGTAGTCCAGGATCAGCACCGCCTCAATAAAGGACTGCCACGAGGTCGCGGAGGGAATCCAGGTGGAATTCTTCATGCCCAGGGCATTCTGGGCCGTGATGGACTCCTTCAGCGTCGAAAGCAGCGGCGTAATAATGACAAAGCCCAGGCAGATCAGGATGGCGTAGCGGATAATGGCGATGAAGCCGTCCGAAAACTTCCTGCGCACCGCGTATTTGCTGACATGCGAAAGCCGGCCCGTCCTCTTTGGCTTTTTCTCACTTGTCATAATAGAACACTCCTTTCGACACGATCCCCGAGCAGATCAGGATCACCAGGATACACACCAGGAAGTAAATTACGCTCATGGCTGCACCGAGACCGTACTGCGCATTGGTAAAGGTGGTAGTGGAGATGGTTTCCGAAATTTCCGCCCGGGCGAAGGAATCCGCCAGGGAGTAGATCATGCACACCAGGATCATGGGGGAAATCATGGGCAGCGTAATCTTGCAGAAGCTCTCGAACTTGCTGCAGCCCTCGATCTTCGCCACCTCATAGAGGGAGGGCGAGATATTCTGAAGGCCCGCAAGGAAGATCAGCATCTGCACGCCGGCCGTGGTGATCACCTCGAAAATATCGTTGACAAAGGTGACGATATAATCGATCAGCGTGGAAGGTATTCCGCTGCTTGTGATGATCGCCATGATGCCGCCCGTGTTGATGAAGGTCTGTGAGCTCTCCTGGGAGAGGGTCACGTCCGCCAGCTCTATGGAGGTAATGCCCGTCGCCAGGATAATCGGGATGAAGAAGATCATCCTGAAGAAGCCTCTTCCCGGATAGTCGCCGTTTAAGAGCATGGCCACAAAAAGCGAGACGAAAATCTGGATCGGCACGTTTCTGGCGGTCTCCACCAGCGCCTCGATCAGCTTCTGGTTGAATTTCGGATCCACGCGCAGCGCATAGCGGAAATTCTCCAGGCCTATGTATTCATAGGTGAAGCTTCCGCGGCCAAGCTCCATCTTAAACAGAGAATAGTAAAAGGTTCTGGCCAACGGTCCAAGGAAAAACACCAGGATGCCGATCGCCCAGGGCAGCAGGAAAATCACGCCCCAGAAGGACCGCTTGGTCTGATAGGTCATATCCCTGTAGGAGAACCTTCTCTTTTTGCGGGGAAGCCCGCTGTTCTTATTCTTTTTTCCCATATTCGGCCTCCTCACTGCAGCACGAAGCTTCCGGCCGGAACCTTCACGCCATCGATCGTTTCATCCTCTTTGCTGTAGTTTAAATACAGCTTCAGACCATTGGAATAGCTCACGACCCGGAGTTCTCTGTCACGTCCCACAAGCTCATGGTCCGTTATCCGGGCATCCTTTACCTGCTGCCAGAAGCGGTTGTATTCGCCGTAGTACTCGGCAATTTCATCCTTCCAGTAATCATACTCGGCAAAGAATATATCGTTTGCGAGCGTATCGGAGAGGGCCGAGGTGTCCGCCCCCATCAGACGGAAATTCAGGATGCTCTTCGACTCCATGGCCTGCATCAGCGCGGCGGAAAGAGCTTCCGAATCCTGGTTGACATATTCGCAGGAAACCGGCAGGCATCCCTCTAACACCAGCTGCGTGAAGGGAACCCAGGCATCCAGGATCTTCATATTGCTGTTGGAAAGGGGCACATCTGTGATATAGTCCGCCCGGTTCCAGGCCTTGACGGCAGGGTTTGCAAGCATGAGCGAATTGTCTGCGGCCACGGTATTCAGCGCTTCCTCATAAGCCGGAAGTGCAGTGGTCTGGGAGATGTTGCCGTTGTTGCGGTAGTCTCCCGCAAAGAAGGTGAACAGGTCCTCCGATGCAAGGTTCCCGATGCCGAGCTTCCCGTAGGAAGCGGCAAATTTCTTCGCATAGTCGGAGATGTAGGACGGCGAGATCACATATGTGGGATACTCGTTCGCCTTATCCACCGTGTGATTCACCAGGTCAAAGCGGTTCAGGACAGCCACGGAACCCGCCAGAGAATAGGAGCGTTCTTCCCTTGAAAGACTTTTTGCCGTATAGGCTTTCTGCAGGTAAACGCCCGGGTAGAGTTTCGCACCGGATTCTTTTGCCGCAGCCGCAAGGTTTTTCAGGCCCTCCGTCCCGCCGAGCTTTCCGGATACGCTGACCTTCTCCACCGCCCGCTGGTTCAGGCCCTTATTCAGGATTCCGTCGTATTTCACGAACAGTTCCCCGTCGATCTCCCCGCTCACCTCTTTGATCATCTCCTCCGCCTGGGAGAAGGTCGTCAGCGATTCAGAGCTCTTATAGGGGATGCCCAGGAAATACTGCTCTTTATCGATCTCCCCGAGCAGCGTCAGCTGCAGAGGTGCATTTTCCGCGGCCTCCGTCTCGGAAAGCGTTCCGGAGGCAGTCAGATAATCGCGGAAGCTTCTGGCCATGCCTGCGTAGTTCGCGTCTTCCCCGGTCAGGAAGCGGTAGCGCAGGGTGATGTCGTCCGTATAGAAATCGCTCTGCACCTTCCTCAGGAAGTACTTGAAGGTAGCGCCCACATAATTGGATAACAGCTGCTCCTCCTGGATGTAGAAGCGCATGGAGGCACGGGCATAGGGAATGCCGCTGTAATAGCCGCTGACATAGGTAGACAGCTCGGCGACCTCCGATCCCTTCTCGATAATGCCCAGTACCGCGGCGTCATCCCACTTCATCCCGTAAACGGGAAGGGACATGTAGTTGGTCGTGGCATCATAGGTTTCGGTATTCTGCAGCACGTCTCCGTGATAGTAACGCGCCTTGAACTGGTACTCGGAAAGCTTGTCATTATCCAGGTAGATGAGCGCTCCGCTGCCGTCCGGGACAAACAGGTAACCGTCCTTGCTGTCCGTGGACAGGAAGTAGGGAAGCACATCCAGGCAGCGGATGGGATATTCCGCATCCGTTACCAGGTTCTTTGTGGGAATATTGACAACCAGGTCATCCCCGTCCAGGGTATACTCGATCACCACCTCAATCTTCTGATTCGCCGGCAGCTCGTCCAGGGTCCCGAATTCCGTCAGGTCAGCCTCCAGCTCCTCATAGGTATAATGACCCACCTCGTAAAAGAGGCTGTAGAGCTGCGGCGCGGCAAGGCCCCTTAAAGGCTTGTCCTTGCCGGTCTGGCGGGAATAGGTGCCGTCCTTTTTCAGGCGGAACTGTTTTTCCACGGTCTTTTTCTGGGAGGCGTCCAGGTACTGGAGCACCAGCTCCTCCATGCGCTCCTGTCTGATATAGGCCGGGAAGTTTTTGTAGGTGATGTCGTCCGAACCCAGATGGTACACGAAGCGCACGCCGTTCTCCATGTCCTCAAAGGACAGTTTTTCGGTATCGATGCCGTAGGTCTTCGCGTCCATTGTGGAATAGGAATTGTATTTCTGTGCTTCGGTACCGTTGAAAAATGTCACAACCACATCGGAAAGGGCTGTGGCGTTGTTCAGGTCCGTCTCCGCTTTTGTGGTATCCAGGTATGCCCCGGTATCATTGTTCTGCCACCGCAGATTTCCGCTGGACGGCTGCAGGAGGAGGCTCATATGCTCCCCTTCGGCGACGGTTACGTATTCACTGCCGCTGTAGTCCGCCGCCTTGGCGATCTCGTAGCTCTCCGTTGTTTTTACGGTCTTCGCCGATTTACAGGCGGGAAGGCAGAGCGCAGACAGGAAAAACACGAAAAGCATCCATTTCTTCTTCATCTCTTCCTCCCTCCTTTACAGATAATACAGGGCTATCTCATCCCAGATGGTAAGCAGGTCGTTGATGAATCCGCTCACAAGCGTCGCCAGAAGCACGATGATGAAGATCAGGATGACAATGGCCACCGCCGAGAGCAGCACCGAGCCGATGCCCTTGGTAAAGCTGAACTGATGCACCATGATGAGGCCGATAAAGCAGTAAAGCGCAAACAGCACCATCGGGAAGTAGAACAGGAAGTACACAAACATCCGCTCTTCAAAAATGATCCCCTGTGATACAATCACGCCGATGATATACAGGAATACGGCCGGATACAGGGAGTAGGCTGTTACTTTAAGCACCTGCTTCATATTGCCCTTGCCGTTGATCAGCGTTCCGATGGCCCAGTTGCCGATGATAAACAGCACAAAGGGCAGCAGGCAGCTCACCAGGGTCAGGAGCACATTGATCTTCGCCGTATTGGCGTAGTTCACCAGGAAACCGGCGTATTTTGTCTTGATAAGATTTGCCCATGCGTACAGGATCAGGATGATCACCGCAAAGGGCGTGCTTCCGGCGTTCTCGTATTTGACGTCGTCAAAAGCCTTGAAGGGGCTCGACATCATGTACATCGGCCAGGTAAACACCGTATACCGGAACTTTTTCAGAAGCTTTACAAAACGGTTCTCCCGGTAGCCCTCAAGGGTATTGAGCTTCTTAAAGATTTTGCTGATCAGTATAAACGCCAGGATCACTCCTGCAATTCCCAGAAGGATTTTCACGAAATTGCGGCTCAG